>NZ_CP022222.1:6691409-6992404 GCF_009930815.1 Bradyrhizobium sp. CCBAU 051011
CCATCGCCGTCGGCAGCCGCGGGCCGAACCAGCGGCCGAGCAGGATCGAATTCGGCACGTTGCCGATGAAGGCGATGCCGATCCCGACGCACAGCCCGGTGCTCAATTGCAATTGCCACAGTGCCTGCGCGCGGGATGCCCCCAGAAACGCGCCGCCGAGCAGTAGCAGTCCGAGCGAATAGACAGTGCGCGGGCCGTAGCGATCGAACAGCCGGCCGACCACCGGGGCCATCAGCCCGCCGGCTAGCCAGGTCAGCGAATAGACCGACACCACTTCCGCGCGGTCCCAGCCGAAATTCTCCGCGATCGGTTTCAGGAAAACCGTAAAGCTCTCGCCGAGGCCACGGCCGAGCAGCGCCAGCATAAAGCACAGCGCCAGCACGTTGAGCGCAACCCGGCCCGGCTTGAGCGGCTTGGTCGACGCGTCTTCATCTGGCGTCTTGCTATCCATGGCATGCAGGGAGCGCGTTTCCGCAGGTCCCCGCAAGCGTCAAAAAGCGAATGCGCCCATGCAGGCAGGATCAGGCCGGCTTGAGCAGGACGTGCTTTTTCTTCCCCATGGAAAGTTTGATGACGCCTTCCGGCGTCAGGTTGGACGGCGTCAGCACCATCTTCTCGTCCGTCACGGCGGCGTCATTGACGCGCAAGCCGCCGCCCTTGATCTGACGCCGCGCCTCGCCGTTCGAGGTGACGAGACCGGCCTTCACGAATAGCCCCACGACACCAGCGCCGGCCTCGAGTTCGCCGCGCGAAACTTCCACGGTGGGCAGGTTCTCCGCGATCGCGCCTTGCTCGAACGTCTGCCGGGCGGTCTCGGCGGCGGTGTCGGCGGCATCGCGGCCATGCAGCAGCGCGGTTGCCTCCGTCGCCAGCACCTTCTTGGCTTCGTTGATCTCGCCGCCCTGCAGCGCGGCAAGCTTTTGGATCTCGCTCATCGGCAGGGTCGTGAACAGTTTTAGAAACTTGACGACGTCGGCGTCTTCGGCGTTGCGCCAGTATTGCCAGAAGTCGTAAGGCGAGAACTGATCGGCATTGAGCCACACCGCGCCCTGCGCGGTCTTGCCCATCTTGGCGCCCGAGGCGGTCGTCAGCAGCGGCGTGGTCAGTGCGAACAATTGCTCCGTGCCCATGCGGCGGCCGAGGTCGACACCGTTGACGATGTTGCCCCATTGGTCGGAGCCGCCCATTTGCAGCCGGCAGCCGGTGCGCCGCGCCAGCTCGACGAAGTCGTAGGCCTGGCAGACCATGTAGTTGAACTCGATGAAGCTCATCTCCTGCTCGCGCTCGAGCCGAAGCCTGACCGAATCCATCGTCAGCATGCGGTTGACGGAGAAATGCCGGCCGATATCGCGCAGCATCTCGATCCAGTTCAGCTTGGTCAGCCACTCGGCGTTATCCAGCATGATCGCGTCGGACGCGCCCGAGCCGTAGCGCAATACCTTGGAGAACACGCCGCGGATCGAGGCCTTGTTCGCCTCGATTTCCTCGATCGAGCGGATGGCGCGCGATTCATCCTTGCCGGAGGGGTCGCCGACCATGGTGGTGCCGCCGCCCATCAGGGTGATCGGCTTGTTGCCGCTCTGCTGCAGCCAGTGCAGCATCATCATGGTGAGGTAATTGCCGATATGGAGCGAGGGCGCCGTGCAGTCGTAGCCGACATAGGCGATTGCCTGGCCCTTCGCCGCCAGCGCGTCGAGACCCTCGAAATCGGAGCACTGGTGGATGAAGCCGCGCTCCTGTAAAATGTTCAGGAAATCTGATTTAAATGCGGTCATTGGCGGGCTGCTTTGATCATTCTATTTTCACTGTAATTGTAACTGTTTTGCGGAACCATCGCGGAACAGGCTGCCGCAGGGCCGGGCGCTGTGGCATTATAAGATGTGCGTGTTTGGCACAAGCTGGTCGTCGTCGGCGGGACGTATCGAGCAGGGCGTTTCAAAGGCACAATCTGCTATGATGTTGACGGCATTAGGTTTGATGAGCGGCACCTCGCTCGACGGGGTCGATGTCGCTTTGATCGAAACCGACGGCCGCCGGGTGAATGCGCTCGGACCGTCCGGATACCGGCCCTATACGGATGCGGAGCGCAACCTGCTGCGCCAGGCGCTGTACGAGGCAGCCGACCTGCCGGATCGTACGGCGCGGCCCGGGTGCCTGCGTGAGGCCGAACGGGTCGTTACGGCGGCCCATGCCGAGGCGGTGGCCGCTTTCACCGCCCAACACCGGATGCGCTTCGACGACATCGACATTGTCGGCTTCCATGGCCAGACCGTGCTGCACCGGCCCGAGAAGAAGCTGACGGTCCAGATCGGCGACGCGCTGATGCTGGCCAAGGCTATCCACATTCCGGTCATGTACGACTTCCGCGCTGCCGACGTCGAAGCCGGTGGCCAAGGCGCGCCCTTTGTGCCGGTCTATCACCGCGCGCTGGCCCAATCGCTGGAGCGGGAGGGGCCGACCGTCGTGGTCAATATCGGCGGCGTCGCCAACATCACCTATATCGACGGCGACACGCTGATCGCCTGCGATACCGGCCCGGGCAACGCGCTGCTCGACGACCACATGCTCCGCCGCATGAACCAGCGCTTCGATACCGAGGGCCGCACCGCGGCGCTGGGCAAGGTCGATGCGGCCTGGATCAATCGCGCGCTGCAGATGCCGTTCTTTTCGCTGCCTCCGCCGAAATCGCTCGATCGCAATGATTTTGCGGGGCTGAAGCTCGGCGACATGCCGCCCGAGGATGGCGCGGCGACGCTGACCGCGTTTACGGTGGCTGCCATCGCCCGGGTGGTGCCGCTGCTGCCGAAGGAGCCCAAGAGCTGGATCGTGGCCGGCGGCGGCGCCCGCAACATGACCATGCTGCGGATGTTGCGCGAATGCCTGGCGCCGGCACAGGTCCAGGCGGCGGACACGCTGGGCTGGGCCTCCGACGCCATCGAGGCGCAGGCGTTTGGATTTCTGGCGGCGCGGGGCCTGAAAGGCCTGCCGCTTAGCTACCCCGCCACCACAGGGGTGCCGATCCCGATGACCGGCGGCATCATCGCGCGACCGTGAGCCGGTTCAAGATCTGTTGATGCAACTGCATCGACCTTGACGACTGCATGCATGTGCATCTAATTTGGATGCAGATGCATGGAGCGAGGGCGGCCAGCCTTCGTCTTGGGAGGTCGTCATGGCGCAAAAACTCACTCTGATTAGCCACAAGCTTTGCCCTTACGTGCAGCGCGCGGTGATCGCGCTGAACGAAAAGGGCGTTCCGTTCGAGCGGGTCGACATCGATCTCGCCAACAAGCCGGACTGGTTTTTGAAGATATCGCCGCTCGGCAAGGTGCCGGTGCTCGTGGTGACCGGCGACGACGGCAACCAGGTCGCGCTCTTCGAGAGCAACGTAATTTGCGAGTACATCGAAGATACGCAAGGCGGCGCAAAACTGCATCCGCAGGATCCGCTCCAACGTGCGCAGCATCGTGCGTGGATGGAGTTCGGCTCCACCATTCTGAGCGAGCTCTGGGGCCTGGAGACGACGGGCGATCCCGCGGTCTTTGAAACCAAGCGGAAGGCAGTAGCCGCGAAGTTCGCGCAGGTCGAGAAAACGCTCGGCGCGGGACCGTTCTTTGCCGGCAAGGATTTCAGCCTGGTGGATGCAGTGTTCGCGCCTATCTTCCGCTATTTCGACGTGTTCGACGAGCTCACTGATCTCGCGATCTTCGCCGAGACTCCGAAAGTACGGGCATGGCGTGTCGAACTCGCAAAGCGTGCAAGCGTGCGCGGCGCGGTGTCACCGGAATACGCAAAACTGTTGCGCGCGTTCCTCGACCGTCACAATGCGCACATGCTGAAGCTCGCGGCGTAAAACCATGTCGCCGTCGGTTGCGTGGATCGCGCTGGTCACCGCCGGCCTGCTCGATGTCGGCTGGGCGATCGCGATGAAATATGCCGACGGCTATACGCGCCTCGGCTGGAGCCTCGTGTCGCTGGTGCTGCTGGCGGCGTTCGTATTCCTGCTGGGACGGGCGCTGCAGGTGCTGGAGGTCGGCATCGCCTACACGGTGTGGACCGGCATCGGCGCCGCCGGCACGCTGATCATGGGCGTGCTGCTGTTCGGCGAAGCCATGAGCGCGATGAAGCTCGCCGGCATCGCGCTGGTGCTGGCCGGGATCGCGGCGCTGAAGTTTGCGCCGTCGTGAAGTGATGAATGCCTGGGAGTTAGGGGCTAACGCTGCTTAGGTAGCAGCATCCAACATCCGAATTGAAGCAGAGTTCTATCTTCCCCAACCACGTCCGCTCGATCGTGGGGCCCCAAGTCAAGGGCTCTGCTTTGTCGCCCTGGTTCCTCCGATACGTTGGAGCTGTGACGAACTTCTCTAAGTAGATGTCGGTCCATCCAAATTTCGACTGAGTGGTCTTCCACGTTGACGTTTGTTCCTCGACCTTGTTGCCATTCACAAGGACGGTGTGCGTGTAAGTATGATCAGCCCTCAAGGACAAGGTCGCGGTATCCCCGCGGTAATTGACGGCATAGCTGCCGACCAGGTCAGAGTCTGGAACGGCTTCCGAGCAACCCGTCAGGAGGGCGGGCAAAAGCAGAGGAGTAAGCCTCGTTAGGGGCGACCGCACGAATTCACCCCATCCGACGGATTCTTACCGCACGTTCGCCAGCCGCATGTCGAGATAGCCGGTGACCGTCTCCATCAGCGGCTCGAGCTTGCCGTCGAAGAAATGGTTCGCGCCGGGGATGATCTGCTGATCGATCACGATGCCCTTCTGGGTCTTCAGCTTCTCGACCAGCGTGTTGACGTCCTTCGGCGGCACCACCGCGTCCTTTTCGCCATGCACGATCAGGCCCGAGGACGGGCAGGGCGCGAGGAAGGAGAAGTCATAGAGATTGGCGGGCGGCGCGATCGAAATGAATCCTTCGACCTCGGGCCGGCGCATCAATAGCTGCATGCCGATCCAGGCGCCGAACGAAAAGCCCGCGACCCAGCACGCGCGCGCTTCGGGATTGATGGTCTGCGCCCAGTCGAGCGCGGAGGCGGCGTCCGAGAGCTCGCCGGTGCCATGATCGAACGAGCCCTGGCTGCGGCCGACGCCGCGGAAATTGAAACGCAAAACCGAGAAGCCGCGATGCGCGAACGCGTAGTAGCACTGGTAGACGATCTGGTGATTCATCGTGCCGTGGAACTGCGGATGCGGATGCAGGATCATCGCGATCGGCGCGTTCTTCTGCTTGGCCGGATGATAACGGCCTTCGAGGCGGCCCGCGGGGCCGGTGAAAATTACTTCAGGCATTGATGATTCCTGGGCAACGGATGTGATCCGGCGGAGAGAATGGGGTCAGGCGTCGCTGGGCGATGCGCGAACGACGCTCCCGTGAACTGATGGCGGCCTTCTAACATGAGGCGAGGGGCAAAAAGCAAGCATCTTGAACGTCTAGAAGGCGGTTCAAGGTGCTAGTTTGCGATTGCCTGCAGACGAGGCGATCGCCAATTGCAATAAGGCTTCTGGCGCTCGCGCGCGAAAGACACTTATCAGTATAGGTAATATAGTACAGCAATGCCTGATCGGGTCTATCTCGACTGGAATGCAACCACGCCGCTTCGCCCGGAGGTGCGGCAGGCAATGGCGGCTGCCTGGGACATGGCCGGCAATCCTTCCTCAGTTCATGCCGAAGGCCGGCAGGCACGTCGGCTGGTCGAAGAAGCGCGTGCCGCCGTGGCTGCGGCCGTTTCGGCCCGGCTGCAGGACGTGGTGTTTTGCTCCGGCGGCACTGAAGCCAATGCAATGGCGCTCACGCCGGGATTGCGCCGCGGGTCGGGCTGGCCTGTCCAGCGGCTGGTGGTCTCAGCCATCGAGCATCCATCGGTACTGTCAGGGGGACGGTTTCCGGCGGACGCGATCGCGTCCATCAACGTCTCCGGCGCCGGCGTGGTGGACCTCGATCATCTGCGTGCCTTGCTGGCGGAAGGGCCGCCGGCACTGGTGTCGGTAATGCTGGCCAATAACGAGACCGGCGCCATTCAACCAATCGCCGAAGCCGCTGACATTGTGCATGAGGCCGGCGGCTTGCTGCATGTCGACGCGATCCAGGCAGTGGGAAAAATATCGATCGATATCAAGGCCATGCGGGCCGATCTGGTCACGCTGTCTGCACACAAGATTGGTGGCCCCAAGGGCGTTGGCGCGCTGGTTCTGGCCGAGGGCGTGCAGGGAGGCGAGCCGCTGTTGCGCGGCGGCGGGCAGGAACTTGGACGCCGGGCGGGTACCGAGAATGTGGCCGGCATCGCGGCCTTTGGCGCTGCAGCCACAGCCGCGACGGCGCAACTGCCGACAAATGCCGACCGGCTTCTGGCCTTGCGTCAGCGCTTTGAGAAAGGGCTCAAGCAAACCGCTGATGTAATTGTGTTTTCCGAAGATGCGCCACGGTTGCCGAATACCACCCTGTTCACGGTTCCCGGGCTGAAGGCGGAAACGGCCGTGATTGGCTTCGATCTTGCCGGTATTGCGGTATCCTCGGGCTCCGCCTGTTCCTCCGGCAAGGTGCAATCGTCGCATGTCTTGGCCGCTATGGGATTTGGCAAGGATCTGGCACAGGGAGCGGTGCGGCTTAGTCTGGGCTGGTCTACCTCGGAAACAGATGTTGATTTGGCCCTGGAGGCTTGGCGAAAGCTTGCCAATGTCTTACTTAGAGGGCGACGAAACACGGCTTGAACCGTTCTAAGCGCGTTTCGCCGGACAAGCTTCGTCACAGATTTTGTTCCACCGCGGTCCTTGAAACCGCGAGCGGAGGATGGAATGCCAGCCGTACAAGAGACGGTCGAGCGCGTCAGGCGCATCGACGTCGACCAATATCGATATGGGTTTGAGACGCTTATCGAATCCGACAAGGCTCCCAAGGGACTGTCGGAAGACACTGTCCGTTTCATCTCCGCGAAAAAGAACGAGCCGGCCTGGATGCTGGAATGGCGCCTGGAGGCCTATCGCCGCTGGCTGACCATGACCGAGCCGACCTGGGCGCGCGTCAACTACCCCAAGATCGACTACCAGGATCTCTATTACTACTCCGCGCCGAAGCCGAAGAAGCAGATCGGCTCGCTGGACGAGATCGATCCGGAAATCCTCAAGACGTACGAGAAGCTCGGCATCCCCCTGCGGGAAGTCGAGGTGCTGGAAGGCGTCGTGAAGCCCGAAGGCGAGCGCAAGATCGCGGTCGACGCCGTGTTCGACTCGGTTTCCGTGGCGACCACGTTCCAGAAAGAGCTGAAGGCGGCCGGCGTGATCTTCATGCCGATCTCGGAGGCCATCCGCGAGCATCCCGAACTGGTGAAGCAGTATCTCGGATCGGTCGTGCCGACCTCGGACAATTATTTTGCGACGCTGAACTCGGCGGTGTTTTCGGACGGCTCGTTCGTCTACGTGCCGCCGGGCGTGCGCTGCCCGATGGAGCTGTCGACCTATTTCCGCATCAACGAGCGCAACACGGGCCAGTTCGAGCGCACGCTGATCATCGCCGACAAGGGTTCCTACGTCAGCTACCTCGAAGGCTGCACCGCGCCGCAGCGCGACGAGAATCAGTTGCATGCCGCCGTCGTTGAGCTGGTCGCGCTTGACGATGCCGAGATCAAATACTCAACGGTGCAGAACTGGTACCCCGGCAATTCCGAGGGTGTGGGCGGCATCTACAATTTCGTCACCAAGCGCGGTGACTGCCGCGGCAACCATTCGAAGATTTCCTGGACCCAGGTGGAGACCGGGTCGGCGATCACGTGGAAATATCCGAGCTGCATCCTGCGCGGCGACAATTCGCGCGGCGAATTTTACTCGATCGCGATCTCGAACGGTCACCAGCAGGTCGACAGCGGCACCAAGATGATCCACCTCGGCAAGAACACGACCAGCCGGATCATCTCCAAGGGCATCGCCGCGGGCGTCTCGCAGAACACCTATCGCGGCCTCGTCACCGCCCACCGCAAGGCCACCGGCGCGCGCAACTATACGGCGTGCGATTCGCTCCTGATCGGCGACAAATGCGGTGCGCACACCGTCCCTTACGTCGAGGCGAAGAACTCGTCGGCGACCTTCGAGCACGAAGCGACGACGTCGAAGATCTCCGAGGACGTGCTGTTCTACTGCGTCCAGCGCGGCCTTTCGCAGGAAGAAGCGGTCGGCCTCGTGGTCAACGGCTTCGTGAAGGATGTGCTGCAGCAACTGCCGATGGAGTTCGCGGTTGAGGCGCAGAAGCTGATCTCGATCTCGCTGGAGGGCAGTGTCGGATAAGCCCAGATGATCAGCAACATCTTCGCATTTGTTCGTTTTGCGCCGTTTGCGATCTTTTTGTTTGTTGCGATCGCTGGAGCCTTTGCGGCTCTGATTGGCAGCTTGGCGGGATGGGTTGATGTAGCCGAATTGGGCAAATTGGCTGCCGGTTGTGGGGCCCTGGGCTTCTTCGTCTGGGCTTTTATTCCGGCTTTTATTCGGGCGTTATAGGCCACAAGGAAACAAGATGACTGCGTTGCTTGAAGTGAAAGACCTGAAGGTTCGTGTCGAGGATAACGAAATTCTCCACGGACTGACGCTCGCCGTGAATCCGGGCGAGGTGCACGCGATCATGGGGCCGAACGGCTCCGGCAAATCGACGCTGTCGCATGTGATCGCCGGCAAGCCGGGCTACGAAGTCACCGATGGCCAGATCCTGTTCAGGGGCGAGGACCTCCTTGAGATGTCGCCGGACGAGCGCGCCGCCAAGGGCGTGTTCCTGGCGTTCCAGTATCCGGTCGAAATCCCCGGCGTCACCACCTGGAATTTCCTGCACACTGCATTGAACGCCCAGCGCAAAGCTCGCGGCGAGAGCCAGCTTTCGTCTCCGGAATTCCTCAAGAAGGTCCGCGCGGTCGCGAAGTCGCTCAACATCCCGCAGGACATGCTCAAGCGCGGCGTCAATGTCGGCTTCTCCGGCGGCGAGAAGAAACGCAACGAGATTTTGCAGATGGCGCTGTTCGAGCCGGCTGTCTGCATTCTCGATGAAATGGATTCCGGCCTCGACATCGATGCGCTCAGGATCGCAGCCGACGGCGTCAACGCGCTGCGTTCGCCGGACCGTGCCATGGTGGTCATCACCCACTACCAGCGGCTGCTGAACTACATCGTGCCTGACTTCGTGCACGTGATGTCGAAGGGGCGAGTGGTGAAGAGCGGCGGCAAGGATCTGGCACTGGAGCTCGAGGCTTCCGGCTACGCCCAGTTCGAAGACGCAGCCTGACAGGTATCGTGATGAATTTGGCTTTGGCAAAGAACGAGACCGGACGCGCGCTGAGCGACAGCTTCGCCGTCGCGCGCGACCGGCTGCCGGGCACCGGCAGGATCGCCGAGGCGCGAAGCGCCGCCTTCGAGGCCTATGATCGTGTGGGCCTGCCGCACCGGCGGATAGAGGACTGGAAATACACCGACCTGCGCGCGCTCATGCGCGAAGTGCTGCCGCTTGCTCCTGCGCCGGATGCTGCCGCGCTGAAGCGGGCCGCAACGGCCGTAAAAGTGCAGGCGATCAAGGGCGCGCGCCGGCTGGTGCTGGTGGATGGCGTTTTCGCGCCAAAGCTTTCCGAACTGGATGGGCTGGAGAAGGGCCTTACCGTCCGCACCCTGCGAGACGTGCTGGAAGCCGGCGACGCCGTACTGCAAGCAGAGCTCCTCACGCCCGACAACACCAATCCGATGGTCGCGCTCAACAGCGCGATGATGACCGATGGCGTGGTGATCGAGATTGCCAACGGCCTGGTGCTGAAGCAACCGCTGCAAATCATTCATGTCGCCAGCGGCGCCGCACCCGCGGCGATGTTCACCCGCTCGCTGCTGCGTCTTGGCAAGGATGCCGGCGTGACGCTGGTCGAAAGCTACATTGCGGCCGATGGCGCGAAAGCCTATCAGGTTCACGACTCGCTGATCGTTACGATCGGCGATAATTCGCGGCTCGATCAGGTTCGCTTGGTCGAGGACGGCCGCGAGGCCTTCAACATCTCCTCCGCCGTCGTCACGCTGGGGGCGCATGCCCACTTCAACACCTTTGGCATGACCTCGGGCGCTGCCGTCAGCCGCTATCAGGCGACGATTGCGTTCGCGGGAGAGCATTCCCGGGTCGAGACCAACGGCGTCAATCTGCTCAATGGCCGCCAGCATGCCGACACTACACTGTTCATGGATCACGCGGTGCCGCATTGCGCTAGCCGTGAGGTGTTCCGCGCCGTCGCCGACGACCGCGCCCATTCGGTGTTCCAGGGCCGTATCATCGTGCGTCCCGATGCGCAGAAGACCGACGCCAAGATGATGACGCGGGCGCTGCTGCTGTCCGACGAGGCCGAGGCCGACAACAAGCCGGAGCTCGAAATCTTCGCCGACGACGTCACCTGCGGCCATGGCGCTACCACCGGCGCGCTCGACGAGAGCCTGCTGTTCTACATGCGCGCCCGCGGCCTGTCCGAAAAGGAAGCCCAGGCGCTGCTGATCCAGGCGTTTGCGGGCGAAGCGATTGAATCGATCGTCAATGACGGTCTGCGTGAGCTTGCGATCGCTGCCGCGCATCGTTGGCTGGAGGCACGGGGATGACGCAGCATCCGGCGGTCAAGAATGGCGCCTATGATGTAGCCCGCGTGCGGGAAGATTTCCCCGCGCTGGCGATGAAGGTCTATGGCAAGCCGCTGGTCTATCTCGACAACGCTGCTTCCGCGCAGAAGCCGACCGCCGTGCTCGACCGCATGACGGAAGCCTATAAGACCGAGTACGCCAATGTGCATCGCGGCCTGCATTACCTCGCCAATGCCGCGACCGAGGCTTACGAGGGCGCCCGCGCCAAGGTGGCGAAATTCATCAATGCGGCGCGCAGCGAAGAAATTATCTTCACCCGCAATGTCACCGAGGCCATCAATCTCGTGGCATCGTCCTGGGGCGAGCCCAACATCAAGCCGGGCGACGAGATCGTGCTCTCGATCATGGAGCACCACTCCAACATCGTGCCCTGGCACTTCCTGCGGGAGCGCCATGGCGCGGTGATCAAATGGGCGCCGGTCGACGACGAAGGCAATTTCCTGATCGAGGAATTTGAGAAGCTGCTGACGCCGCGCACCAAGCTCGTCGCGATCACCCAAATGTCGAACGCGCTTGGCACCTTCGTTCCGATCAAGGAAGTCGTGAAACTCGCTCATGACCGCGGCATTCCGGTGCTGGTCGACGGCGCGCAAGGCGCGGTCCACCTGCCGATTGACGTACAGGACCTCGGTTGCGATTTCTATGCCTTCACCGGCCACAAGATCTATGGCCCGACCGGGATTGGCGCGCTCTATGCCAAGCATGAGCACTTGGTGGCGATGCGGCCCTACAACGGCGGCGGCGAGATGATCCGCGAGGTGGCAAAGGATTGGGTCACCTATGGCGACCCGCCGCACAAGTTCGAGGCCGGAACGCCGCCGATCGTCGAGGCGATCGGGCTGGGCGCTGCGATCGATTACGTCAACTCAATCGGCAAGGAGCGAATCGCCGCGCATGAGGAGGGCCTGCTTGCCTATGCTCAGGAGCGACTGCGCGAGATCAACTCACTGCGACTGATCGGCACCGCCCGTAACAAGGGTCCCGTGATTTCCTTCGAGATGAAGGGCGCGCATGCCCATGACGTCGCGACCGTGATCGACCGGCAGGGCATTGCGGTGCGCGCCGGCACCCATTGTGTGATGCCGCTTTTAGAGCGGTTCAACGTCACGGCCACCTGCCGCGCGTCGTTTGGAATGTATAATACCCGGGAAGAAGTCGACCATCTGGCACAGGCGCTGATGAAGGCGCGGGAATTGTTCTCATGAGTGATACGGCCGAAGTCAAAACCGCCAACATGGAAACCCAGTCGGCGCTGCCGCCGGAGGAAACCGAGCGGCTAGGGACCGAAATTGTCGCCGCGCTGAAGACGGTATTCGATCCTGAAATCCCGGCCGACATTTATGAGCTCGGCCTGATCTACAAGGTCGACCTCAAGGACGATCGCGCCGTCGACGTGACGATGACGCTGACCACGCCGAACTGCCCCGCAGCCGGCGAACTGCCGACCATGGTGGAGAACGCCATCGCCAGCGTGCCCGGCGTCGGCGTCGTGAATGTCAATCTGGTGTGGGATCCGGCCTGGACGCCGGATCGCATGTCCGACGAGGCGCGCCTCGTCCTCAACATGTGGTGAAGGGGTCCGTTGCCGCAGCTATCCGGCGTCATCGAAACTGCACTTTACGTCGATGACCTCGACCGCGCCCGCGCGTTTTACGAGAAGGTGCTCGGGCTTGTGCCGCTGACGGCCGATTCGCGGTTTCTTGCTTACGATATCGGTGGCCGGAGCGTGCTGCTGCTCTTTCTCCGTGGCTCGACACCGGAGCCGATCCAGTTGCCCGGCGGGACAATTCCGCCACATGACGGCAGCGGCCCGATCCACATGGCCTTTGCCATCGCGGCGGCCGAATTGCCGGCCTGGGAAAAGTCGCTTGGTGAGCACGATGTCGCGATCGAGGGCAGGACGGATTGGCCGCGCGGCGGCAAGAGCATCTATTTCCGTGATCCTGACAATCACCTGCTGGAACTGGCGACGCCGGGAATATGGGCGATTTACTAGGAAGCTTGCGGCTTGTTTCGACGGGTTCTGACCGAGTTCATGACGAGAGACCTTCACAGGGGGAATTTCGTTGTTATTTTAATGCCATGATAGTTCGCCGCCATGAGGCGACGCCGGAGATCGACCGCAATGGATACCACCATCCAGTCCAAGCCGAAGCCGCGGCCCCGTCCGCAGGTCATGAAACTGACCGAGGCTGCCGCTACCCGGATCACGGAGCTGACCAAGCGCGCCGATTCCGAGATCGTCGGCCTGCGCGTCGGCATCAAAAACGGCGGCTGCGCCGGCCAGTCTTATACGGTGGAATACGCCCACGAGATTCGTCCGACCGACGAAGTGGTCGAGGACAAGGGCGTCAAGATCCTGGTCGATCCCAAGGCGGTCTTGTTCCTGCTCGGCACCGAGATGGACTACAAAGCCGACAAAATGCAGGCCCAGTTCATCTTCAATAATCCGAACCAGGTCTCCGCCTGCGGCTGCGGCGAGTCGGTGCAACTGACACCGGCGAAGGTGTAGCGATCGCATCGCCGGCGCGGTGAGCAAATGGATCGCGAATTCCTGACCGATCTGTTTGCCGATTTCGGCCCCGTCACCATCCGCCCGATGTTTTCAGGCTTTGGCATTTCCGCCGACGGCACCAATTTCGCGCTCGCCCTCAGGGCAGGTCTCTATTTCCGCGCCGATGACCAGACCATTCCGCAATTCGAGGCGGAAGGCTCGCAGCCGTTTCAGTATCAGACGCGGGCCAAGACGGTCACCGTGAACTCGTACTGGCAATTGCCGGCACGGCTGTTTGACGATTCCGAGGAACTGGCCGCATGGGCGAGGGCGGCATTGGCCGCGGCGCAGCGTGCGGCCCTGCGCAAGCGGCCGAAGGCGCGCAAAGCGAAGGCGAAGGTTTCGGGGAAGGCTGCGCGCAAGCCGGCCTCGAAGCGAAAGGCGACGGGGGCGAGGAAGGCCGCGCGGACGAGGACGGCGCCGCGCAAATAGATGCCCTCAGGCGACCTGGCTGCGGGTCTCGTCGGCGTATTCGGGGTCGACTTCGCAGATCACGCGGTTGCGGCCGTTGCGCTTGGCGGCGTAGAGGCAGGCGTCCGCGCGCTCGATCAGCGAATCCGTGTCGTCGTCCGGCTTGAGCATGGAAACGCCGACCGAAATGGTGACGCGGCCGAGAATCTCGCCGGTGGACTTCTTCTTCAACTCTTTCGCCATCACCGCGCGGCGGATGTGGTCGGCAACCGTCAGCGCCTGCCGCAGCCCGGTATTCGGCAGCACGACCGCGAATTCCTCGCCGCCGTAACGGGCAGTGATGTCCTGGCCCTTGATGGTCTGCTTCAGCGACATCGCAACCAGCCGCAGCACCTGATCGCCGGTGAGATGACCGTAGGAATCGTTGAACGATTTGAAGTGGTCGATGTCGAACATCAGGAGCGACAGCGGCTCGCCGTTCGCCAGCGCCGTCCGCACCGCCATCTCGATCGAGCGGTCGAAATATTTGCGGTTGCCCAATCCGGTCAGCGGGTCGGTCAGGCTTTCGGCGCGGATCGCCTCTAAGCTGTGCTGAAGATTGCTGATCTCGGTCTTCGACAGCGCTAGCCGGTTCTCCAGCGCCTTGTTGGTCTCCTGCATCTCGCGTGTCGATTTCAAGAGGCCGTCAACGACCGCCTTGATCTGATCGCGGCTCTTGGCAGCCTTAAGTTTCTCGTTCGCGCCGCTCAGCCTGGAGTCATAGCTCTGCGACATGGCGAGCGCTTCGGTGATGAGCGTCATCACGTCGTCGATCTCGCCGATCACGCGCGCGCCGACCTTGTCGATGCGGTCGGATGCCTTGATGTGGGAGAGGTAGGTCTCGTAGATCTGTTCGAGATCGGCTTCGCTGAGCTTGCCGTTGCGCGCCAGCGTCTCGTTGATGATCTTGTTAAGCTGGGCGTTGTATCCGGTCGCGTAGACGTACCAGATTTCATAGTTGCGCGGGACGGCGGTCTGGCGGAGGGACTTGATCTGGCCCAACGCGACTTCGGCAAACGCCATCGTGCGTTCGTGTTCGTCCAGCAGCTTGACCACTGATCCGTCCCCAATAACGAGCAGCGCCGGTCGTTGCCGGGCAGCAGCAATGACTAAATTATCGCCGCCAAGTTAACGGAGGAGGATGAACGGCCGGTAAATGCTTCCGGCCGTCGGGTTCGACGCCGGTCAGACGCGGGCGCGAACGGGCCGCAAAAGAAATGCGGGAAGATGCGAGTGATCGGCGGGCTCCGATTCGATCTCGCGATGGGCACGCCGCGGCTCAGGCCGTCCGATCGAGGGCACCCGCGAAGGCTGCGCAGCGGCTGGCGGCGTAAAGGCCTCAGCCTCAGGCTGCGGTCTGGCGTTGCGGCCCGTGCCCTTGGCGGGCCGCGGTTCGCGCTCGGCGCTCTTGTCGCTGCGCTTATCAGAACCCCTGGCGGCTCGCGGCTCGCGTTCGCGCCGCGGCTTGCGGCCGCCGCGCGATCCTTCTCGCGAGCGATGTTCGCGCGGCTGATCGCCGTCCTCGGACGTCTCCGAGTGCACGGCGTAATCGCCTTCGGCGGGGGGAATGTTTTTCCCGATCAGTCGTTCGATCGCAGCGATCGATTTGTTGTCGAGCGAGGTGACGATCGAAATCGCGGTGCCGGCGCGTCCGGCGCGACCGGTACGGCCGATGCGATGCACGTAGTCGTCGGCATGATGCGGCACGTCGAAATTGAAGACGTGGCTGACGGCGGGAATGTCGAGGCCGCGTGCGGCGACGTCGGAGGCAACCAGCAACGGGATCTCGCCCTTGCGGAATTGATCGAGCGCTGCGGTGCGCGCCGACTGGTCCATGTCGCCATGCAGGGCGCCGACGCTGAAGCCGTGCTTCTGCAGCGATTTGTAAACGACGGCGACTTCGCGCTTGCGATTGCAGAAGATGATCGCGTTGTTGAGATCCTTGGCGTCGCGCAACAGGCGGCGAAGGATTTCGCGCTTCTCGTGTGGCTCGCGGCCGCAACCGACCTGAAACTGCGATACGCCTGTCGCGGTCGTGGCGGGCTTGGAGACTTCGATGCGCTCGGGATTGTGCAGGAAGGTTTCGCTGATGCGGCTGATTTCCGGCGGCATCGTCGCGGTGAAGAACAGCGTCTGGCGTGTGAACGGCACCAGCTTGCAGATGCGTTCGATGTCGGGGATGAAGCCCATGTCCAGCATGCGGTCGGCTTCGTCGATCACCAGCAGTTCGACGCCGGTGAGAAGGAGACCGCCGCGCTCGGTGTGGTCGAGCAGGCGGCCTGGGGTTGCGATCAGGACGTCGACGCCGCGGGTCAGCTTGGAATCCTGGTCGCCGAACGAGACGCCGCCGATCAGGAGCGCAACGTTGAGTTTCTGGCCGGCGCCGTATTTGTCGAAGTTCTCTTTGACCTGAGCTGCGAGTTCGCGGGTCGGTTCGAGGATCAGGGTGCGGGGCATTCGTGCCCGGGCGCGGCCCTTTTCCAGAAGCGTGAGCATGGGCAGGACGAAGGCGGCGGTCTTGCCGGTGCCGGTCTGGGCGATGCCGAGGACGTCGCGGCGGGCCAGAACGTGCGGGATTGCCTGTTCCTGGATGGGGGTGGGGGTGGTGTACCCGGTGGCCGCAACTGCGGCGAGGACCTTATCGGAAAGGCCGAGATTGGAAAAAGACATTGAGCCTCTAGTCGACACCGCCGTTCGGAATCGAGGGTAAAAAGGCTGTCGCGTTTTGCCCCGAAACGGCGCGCTTTGAAAAGCTGGGGGCTCTGACTTACGCAGACGAGCGGCTAACCTAGGGAATCGCGTTTCGATCCAAGGCCGCGTTGAGCGCGAACATAGGGTCGAAATGACCAAAGTCAATCTAGGAACCCCCATTGAAGCCCAAAAAGCTTAATGTTTTCGCACAAATAACGGCAAAAACCGTCATTTGGCCGTCAAATCCGGCCATCCCATTCCAATCAAGAGAAGCTGTTGAACCGTGGGCAACGGGCCGCCGACTATGGCATGAAGCGGTATCGCACGGCCCAAAGGACGAATCGTGCGGATGGGGAATTCCACATGAAGGGTTGGCTTACCAGACTGCTCGCGGTGACGAGCCTCGCAACGTGCATCGCAGCCTTCGCCGCGCCCGCGTGTGCGGAAAGGCGCGTTGCGCTGGTGGTCGGCAACAACGACTACCGGAACGTGCCCAAGCTGCAGAAGGCGGTCAACGACGCCCGCACCATGGGCGATACGCTCAAGCAGCTCGGCTTCACGGTGATGGTGGCGGAGAACCAGAACCGGCAGGCGTTCAGCCAGACGTTGCTGGCGTTCGACAAGGCGGTCGATGCCGGCGACACCGCGTTCTTCTTCTTCGCGGGCCACGGTTTCGAAATCGCGGGCCAGAACTTCCTGCTGCCGACCGACGTGCCGGCGGCAACCGAAGGGCAGGAGGAGCTGGTGCGCGACGCCTCGATCCTCGCCGACCGCATCATCGAACGGCTGCAGAACCGCAAGGTGCGCACCGCCATTTTGGTGTTCGACGCCTGCCGCAACAATCCGTTCGAGCGTCCCGGCACGCGCGCGGTTGCCGGCGGCGGCGGTCTCGCACCGATGACGCAATTGCCGGAAGGCGTGTTCTCGATCTTCTCGGCCGGTCCGCGGCAGACCGCGCTCGACCGGCTCTCCAATGACGACGCCAATCCCAATTCGGTGTTCACGCGCACCTTCGCCAAGGAGCTGACGCAGCCCGGCGCGAACCTCGTTCAGGTCGCGCAGCGCACGCGGCGCGCGGTCAGCGAACTGGCGGAGACCGTTCGTCACAAGCAGATCCCGGTCTATTTCGACCAGATGGTCGACGACGTTTTTCTGAACGGTCTTGCAAAAGCGCAGCCCGAGGCTGCAGTGCAATCCGCCGAGCCGCTGCAAAAGCTTGCGGCGTTGCCGCCGGTGCAGCAACTCAAGCCGCAGAACGATTCCATCAACGCGCCGATCGCGATGTTCTCTCGCCACAACGGCGGATGGACCGTGGTGTTCTCGATCGCCGATCCGACGCTCGGCATTTCCTGGCGGATCGGGGATAGCGGCAATTTCCGCGAGACCGGTTTCATGGACACGCTCGACCCGCGCACCCGCAAGCGGATGCCCAACCCGTCGATCGAACTGCCGGCCGATGCACCGGCTGCCGTGATCCAGGTGCGCTATGTCGACACCAATGGCGAGTTGCAGGGGCCGTTTCCGATCCGGTTCGATCCTGAAGCTGCGCTGATCCGCGACCAGCGCAAGATCCTCGACATGACGGCGACAAGCTGGCTGTCGTTCCGCGACTTCAACGGGCTGCTGGTCTATTACACGCACCTGATGTCGTATCGCTGCGCGATCCGCGAGGTGCGCGTCGGCATCGACTCCGCGGTGCCGGACAAGGTTTTGAAAATGCCGCCTTGCGATCCCCGCGATCCCATCGCCATTCCGCATGATGCGACGCCGTATTTGAAGCTCGCGCCGGCGACCAAGTCGGTTTCGGTGGAGTTGACGTACCGCGACGGCAGCGTGTCGGAGATCAAGAGTTTCAGGCGGTAGAGTTCTTGCCGGCGTTATACCCCGCGCAGGCGGGTACCCAGTACACCGCGGCCTTTCCACGTCATTGCGAGCCAACGGGTCGGCGCGAAGCACCGCCCGATGACAGGCTCCACGAAGCAATCCATCCTTCGGCATGCTCGGCGACAATGGATTGCTTCGCTCCGCAGCAATGACGGTGGACAGAGCTTTGCATTCTCGCGGCGCACCGCGCCCGAGGTTTGCATGAACCTTCTTTCCTCCCTCCAAACGAGGGAGCAGGGAATGCCGGGTGCTTGCTGCACCCGCGGTCTCGTGTGCAATGTGTGGAAAGAAATGCGCACACGAGCATACAGGTACAGCCGAGGCACGCCGGCATTCCCTGCGCAATGGGTTGACGGCTTATGCCGTGATCTCCCCGGAGCCGAATTCCTCTGGCCTCCGTCACTGCCGGCTTGATGACGCATCGATCCGGTTGGATCAGAATAGTCACCGGCAGCTTGGCACCAGCCACGGGTGTCAGGACCACACGGTTTTGCCGTACGCAACAAGCGCCGTCATCCTGCGCGCGGTGCTCGCTCACGGAAGAATCCGCCCTGCGAACAACGTCTCGCGCCTGACGCTGTCGCGTCCACCGCATCCCGTCCCGCGTTCGTGACGATCGCGATACGCCCCTCTTGCCGGGTCGAGACGGGTGGAAATAGCCACTGATTTGGGTGCGAGGGAAAGCAGTATATTTTTCGGCCGACGACTGGACTGCCCAAATCAGCTTGAAATGGCTGCGCAAATTTCAGTTTTCGCGCGGCGGCTCTTTGATCCGTTTGTCCCCAATGTCGCATCAACCAATGCGTGCAGAATGAGGTATCTGCGCGGCGCGAAGCGGACGAGTGCAGGGCAGCGATGCAACGGCCGCGATAAAAGGCCGGATGTTCACCATATCGCCGGCCGAAATGGCTCCTCTTTTGGCCATCATGTGCCTGCATCCAAGTGGATTAGCCGACACCTCGAAGAGACGATCACTTCGGACATCTGCGGTGTCGCTGCAGTTGCAGCTTCGTTTGTAAAATCTGTTTTGAGTTGTGTTGCGTATGTCAGAGTTGGCCGCCACTCCAGTCTTGAGACCGGGAATTCCAGGGTTCGTTGCGGCCTGGCCGCTGTCCCGGTTCTGGTTGCTTAGCGTTGATGTTTACCCGGCACTGGCCGCAGCCGCGCTGCCATGGTCGACGACAGCGGTCTCGGTATTTACGGCGGTGTGGCTGGCCATCGTGCTGCCCACGATTCACTGGCCGGCGTTCTTCGAATCCTTGCGTGCGCCGGCGCGGTCCGTGCCTCTGGCCTTCTTTGCACTGGCGCTCCTCGGCGTTCTCTGGGCCGGCGATACCGCTGCGGCAAAATTGCTGGGGCTCAGTCCCGTCGTAAAGCTCTTGGCCATTCCGCTTGTCATCTATCACTACCAGCGTTCGGAGCGCGGGCACTGGGTGCTGATCGCCTTCCTGGCTTCCTGCGTTCTCCTCATGGGAGTGTCATGGGCGACATATTTCGCGGACTGGAAGCCTTCGCCGGGCGGCATGGCCGGAGTCCCCGTCAGAAACTACATCGACCAAAGCCACGAATTCGCGTTGTGCCTGTTTGCCGTGGCGCCGCTGCTGCTGTCATTTGCTGCAAACGGCCATCGCGCCTGGGCTATCGCGCTCGCAGCCATCATGTTGGGCTTTTATTGCGACATGCGGTTTGTGGCGACGTCGCGCACCACGCTGGTCTGCTTCCCCGTGCTGTTGGTTCTTTTTGCCTTCAAATATCTGAACCGGCGACACGCAATCTATCTGCTCGCGTTCGCGGCGATCGTCGAGGGTGCTGTCCTGTTCACGTCACCCTATCTGCGCGACCGCGTCGAGCGCACGGTGCAGGACTCGCAGGTCACTGTGGATTCCAATGCCGCAACTCCGGCTGCGACCTCGAACGGCCTGCGGCTGGCGTATTGGCGCGCGTCGGTCAGATCGATTTCGGAGTCGCCGATTTTCGGTCACGGTACCGGATCGACCAAGCAGCTGTTTGAACGAGAAGCTGAAGGCAAGAGCGGCGAGTGGGGCTGGTCCATTCGCAACCCGCACAACCAGACGCTTTACGCCGCCATCCAGTGGGGCGTGCTCGGCTGCCTCTTCCTGTATGCGATGTGGTACTTTCACCTGCAGCTGTTTCGTGGATCGACGCTTGCGGCGTGGATCGGAATGGTGGTCGTGGTTCAGAACTTCGTCAGTTCGCTGTTCAATTCGCACCTGTTCGATTTCCACGAAGGCTGGATCTACGTTCTCGGCGTCGGGGTAGTGGGCGGCATGGTCGCGCGTGCGCAGTCTCAATTTGCTTCAGGCTACGGATCAGAGCAGGCAGGCATGAGCCGGTCTTAAGCAATATCGACGGCAAAGTACGCGCCGCAGCGGCGGCGACCAATTCGCGACCAATTCCCTTGGGCTGGAAGATACCCTATACAATTCGCGTAACACGATTGATGGGGTAGCGCGATGAAAGTGCGCTGTTGCATCGTCGGCGGCGGGCCGGCCGGCATGATGCTTGGATATCTGCTCGGACGCGCCGGCATCGAGGTCGTGGTGCTGGAGAAGCACGCCGACTTCTTTCGCGATTTTCGTGGCGACACCGTGCATCCATCCACGCTGCAGGTGATGGATGAGCTTGGGCTGATCGACGGATTCCTGAAGCTGCCGCATCAGCGCCTGCAGAAGATGGAAGGCATGTTCGGGGGAGAGGCCGTGCGGATTGCCGATCTGGGCCGGCTCAACGTCAAATATCCTTTCATCGCCTTCATGCCGCAGTGGGACTTTCTCAACTTCCTGCGCGAGAGCGGCAAGCGCTTCGCTTCACTCAAGGTGATGATGTCGACCGAAGCGATCGATCTGCTTCGCGACGGCGAGCGTATCTCTGGCGTCAAGGCAAGGACGCCGGATGGCGTGATCGATATCGAGGCGGATCTCACCATTGCTTGCGACGGCCGCCATTCGCTGCTGCGCGAGCGCGCGGGCCTTGCGGTCGAGGAAATCGGCGCGCCGATGGATGTGCTGTGGTTTCGCGCCGGCAAGCGGGAGGGCCAGGGCGAGAACCTGTTTGCGCGGGTCGAGCCCGGCAAGATGATGGTGACCTTCGACCGTGGCGACTATTGGCAGTGCGCGTTCGTCATTCCCAAGGGGCAGCATGATGCGGTGAAGGCGAGGGGACTGCCCGCGCTGCTCGACGATATTGCGCGGATGGCGCCGATCCTCAAACCCGGACTCGCCGAGGTGAAGAGCTGGGACGACGTCAAGCTGTTGACCGTTGCAGTCAACCGGCTGGAGCGCTGGACGCGGCCGGGGCTGTTGTGCATCGGCGACGCTGCGCACGCGATGTCGCCGATCGGCGGGGTCGGCGTCAACCTCGCGGTGCAGGATGCGGTCGCGACCGCGAACCTGCTGGCATCGAAGCTGGTGAGCGGCTGTCCATCGGAGGATGAACTCGACGCGGTGCGCCGGCGCCGCACGTTTCCGGTGCGGATGACTCAGCGGATGCAGGTGGTCGTGCAGAACAACATCGTCAACGCGGCGCTGAAGCCGGGAAACCAGCCGCTGAAGGTTCCGTTCGTGATGCGGCTGGTCACCGCGGTGCCCTGGCTGCAAGGCATCACGGCGCGATTTGTGGGCCTGGGCGTGCGGCCCGAGCACGTGCAGTCGCCGGGCAGCTAGTTTGTGCCCGACTAAAGCGTGATGACTTTTCTTCGAATCGTCATCCCGCTTTATCTTTTTGTTTGAGCATGATCTTTTTGGAAAACCGCTGCACACTTTTCCGGATCATGCTCTAGGTGTGAGCTTTCAGGAGGTTGTCCATCCAGTCCTGAACGAGGAAGCTGAAGTTGTCGAAGCTTTAGCCAATCCCCGGAGGACCGAATGGACACCCATAAGAATGCGCCTCTGACGCCGAAAGGTCGAGAGGCCATGGTGCGGAGCGTGATCGAGGGCGGCCTGACGAAGGCCGCAGCCGCGCTCCGGTTCAACGTCACAGCGAAGACGGTCGCCAAATGGGTCAAGCGCTCCCGGGAGGAAGGTGTTGATGGGTTGCGTGATCGCTCCTCACGGCCCCATTCATTGCCAGGCCAAACCCTGCCTGCCACATGCGCTGCGGTCGAGGCGCTGCGCCGACAGCGCCACACGGGCAAGCAGATCGCGGCCGAACTCGGCATCTCTCCGGCGACTGTCAGTCGTGTCCTGCGGCGACTGGGATTGAACCGGTTGCGCGACCTGGAACCGGCCGAACCGGTGCGGCGCTACGAGCGTGAACATCCCGGCGAACTGATCCACATCGACATCAAAAAGCTCGGCAAGTTCAACCAGGTAGGCCATCGCATCACCGGCGATCGAACCGGTCAGAGCAACCTGCGTGCCCGCGGCGAAGGGCCTGGCTGGGAATACGTCCACGTCTGTATCGACGATGCTTCCCGGATCGCCTTCAGCAAGGTCATGAAGAGCGAACGGCAGGGTTGCGCCGTGGCCTTCCTCAAAGCTGCGATCGCTTACTACGCCAGCCTGGACGTCAGGGTCGAGCGGGTGATGACCGACAACGGTTCTTGCTATAAATCGCGCGCCTTCCGCAAAGCCTGCCAGCGCCTCGGCCTCAAGCACATTCGCACCAAGCCATACACGCCGAAGACCAACGGTAAGGCCGAACGCTTCATTCAGACCAGCTTGCGCGAGTGGGCTTATGCCCGCGCCTACAACACCTCAGGAGAACGCGCCGCCGAACTGCCAAGATGGCTTCACCGCTACAATTGGCATCGCCCTCATGGCAGTATCGGCGCGATGCCACCCATCAGCAGACTCGCTCTAACCGGGAACAACCTGTTGAGGCTCCACATCTAGGCAACAAAAAGCCCCGGACGATGCCGGGGCTTTGAGCTGTTGAGGCTATCAGGTAGTCGGATCAGTACTTCGCGACGACCGGACCGCCGAAGCGATAGCTGATACCGCCACGCACAGTGTGGAACACCGGGTCATGCTCGTAGGTGAAGCCGGGGAACGAGAAGACCGAGTTGTTCCGGAAGCTGCCGAAATCGGTGTAGCGGTACTCGAGACGGGCCGACCAGTTCGGCGTGAAGCCGTATTCCCAGCCTGCGCCCACGGTCCAGCCGGTGCGGGTGGTGGAGTGGGTTTCAAACAGGGTGTTCGCGAAGACGTAGGTGTGGTCCATATCGGCCCAGGCCGCACCACCGGTCACGTAGAGCAGCGAGTTGTTGAAGGCTACACCGAGGCGACCACGGATAGAGGCCTGAGCATCGATCCGGAAGTCCGTGCCGTTGAGGTTTGCCAGGCGATAGCCGCCATTGATGTCGGCGCCTTCAATGTCGCCTTCGAGACCGAAGACGAACTGACCGAACTGCCAGTTGTAGCCGAGGTGACCACCGCCGACGAAGCCGTCAGTGTTGAAACCCTGATTGAAGCCAGTGGGCAGGCCCGTTACGGTGACGAACTCACGGGTGCTGTTGTCACCCCAGGCGTAACCGACCTGTGCACCGATGTAGAAGCCGGTCCAGTTGTAGACGGCGACGACAGGCGCGACGGGAGCCTTGGTGTAAGGCCGGGCAGCCAGATCAGCGGCCGAAGCGCTGGCGGTGCCGATGGCCAGGGCGGCGGCGGCGATAGCGAGCTTTTTCATTGTGTTCCCCAATTTTCAGACAAGTAATGCGGGCAATTGATGTGGATGCAACATAGCCCAGGAGTCGCACCAAGGCTGTCACCTGCACGCCACAGTCGCAAACCTTCGACGCGTGAGGACCAAGGCATCGCCGAAATTCGGTTGGGAAACGGGCAAAACATCGAGGTTTCGACGATCCTCCACCCAAACGACGCCCGGGGACGGATCTTCATCGAGGCCGATTACGAGTGACACTTAACGAATTCCAGCGATTCGACTCGCCTGCCCTATAATATATTACCGGCGCTTATGCGATTACGTGCTCGCTCAATGGGTGCATACCTCCGAATCGGGATCGGCGGCGTTTTGGAACTGACTGCTTCGGGTTGTGTGGATCGCCAAGCAAATACCGAGCGTGCTACGCCCCAGCGCAAGCAAAAGCCCCGGCATCGTCCGGGGCTTTTTCGTCAGTCGCCTGTGCGAGGATGGCGCTTCAACCCATGATCGAATATCCGCCATCGACCGGAATCGCCGTGCCGGTGAGGAAATCCGAGGCAGGCGAGGCGAGGAACACGGCGATGCCGGCAAAGTCGCCGATCGCGCCCCAGCGCGCCGCCGGCGTACGCGCCAGCACGCGGTCGTGCAGGCCATCGATCTCCTGGCGGGCGCGCTTGGTGAGGTCGGTGTCGATCCAGCCCGGCAGTACGGCGTTGGCCTGGATGTTGTCGGCCGCCCATGCGCAGGCGCAGGAGCGCGTGAACTGCACGATGCCGCCCTTGCTCGCGGCATAGGCCGGCGTGAAGCTGGCGCCGAAGATCGACATCATCGAGCCGATATTGATGATCTTGCCGCCGCCCGCTGCCTTCATCGCGGGATAGACCGCCTGCGAGCACAGGAAGGCACTGGTGAGGTTGGTCTGGATCACGCTGTTCCACTCGGCAATGTCGAGCGCATGCGGCGGCTTGCGAATGTTGATGCCGGCATTGTTGACGAGGATATCGATGCGGCCGAGCTCACGCACGACGCGCTCGGTCATCGCAGCGACCGCCGCCTTGTCGGTGACGTCGGCCGCGACCGCAATCGCCTTGGCGCTGCCCTGCGCAAGCTCTGCGACCGCGCCGGCCGACTTGGCCTCGTTGCGGCCGACGATGGCAACCGCAGCGCCCGCCTGCGCGAGGCCGCGGGCCATGCCGAGCCCGATGCCGCCATTGCCGCCGGTGACGATGGCTACCTTGCCGGTAAGGTCGAAGAGTCCTGTTGTCATTGCGATTCCCTTCCTTGTCATGCCCGGGCATAGCCGTCCGGAGGGACGGCGTCGCTTGCGCTCGCCTATGTCCCGGGCAGCCACGTCTTCCTTGCCGCCGATGTTTAAAGACGTGGATGGCCGGGACAAGCCCGGCCATGACCAGCGAGAAGCAGTCTAGCGGTTGCCTTGCCAGATCAGGATCAGGCCGACGGCGCCGAGCAGGGCGCCATAGCCGGCCCATTGCAGTTGATTGATCATGAAGCTCGATGGTGGCCACGGAAACACGCCGGTGCCCTGACCGATCCATAGCAGGCCGACGGCGAGCGCCAGAAAGCCGATGATCGAAAGCGATCTGGCCATGGGTTCCTCCTGCCGACGGTCTCTGGACGCCGTGCGGCCTGCCTAAAATTCTATTGGGCCGCCGCAGGAAACCGTTGTCGGCGGTGGCCGTAGCTTCCCGATCGAACAGGAAGCCGGCCGGCTCGGCAAGACCGCACGTCACTCCACCGTCATTCAAGGGTCGTCATGAAACGCCGGACCGTTACTGTCGCGCTCGCGCTTGCCTTCGCGTTTGTTCCGGGCTTCGTTGTCGCCTACGCGTCGTGGCCGCGGCAGGCGGATCTGCGCCGCTTCGAACCGGCCGAAATCGCCCAACTGGAGACGGCGATGTGGCGCGACTATTACGAGAAGCGCTATGGCGCGCTGCTCTACCATCTCTACGAGCTGTCGCGGACGCAGTTCGGCTTCGCGCCGCTCGACAGCTTCCGGATCGCCTGGGTAGCCGCGCAGGCCGCAAGAGCGTTTCAGCCGACGCGCTCCCGCGAAGCGGCCAACGCCGCGCTGCCGCCGCTCGTGATCTACTACCGCCTGCTGGCATCCGCCGCGCCCGGCGGATTCGATGCCGAGGAGGCCGCGCGTCTCGAACTCGACTGGTGGCAGGCGCGGCGCGAAGCCGTGGCCCCGGCGCAGTACGGCCTGACGGTCGCCCGCGTCGCTGCCATCACCTACGGCAAGCGGGCCGACGATCCGTCGCTGGTGATGTCAGGTATCGGCCGCGCCGAGGCGATGGCCTGGCGCGACGCGCGTGGGCAGGGGATGACGGAGACGGACTGGTCAGAGATCGAGTGCCGGCTGAGCCGCGCGTACCGGTCGCTGAAAGCGGCAGTGGTGGCTGGCGGCTAAGACGGTTCGAAAAGATCTTAAATCCGGACAACAAAAAAGCCCCGGACGATGCCGGGGCTTTTGAATTGCCGATTTCGAAGAAATCAGTACTTGGCGGCGACCGGGGGGCCGCCCCAGTTGAAGCGGTAGACCAGCGAGGTGCTGATGGTCTGCGTCCAGGGCTTGAAGGTCACAGCGGTTCCGGTCGGACCGCCGCCGAGGGCAGGCGTGACCGTCCCGGGCAAGGTGACGCGGTCATAGAAAGCAGAGCGATACTCTGTCTTCATGAACCAGCCGGGAGCCGAGATGCCGAAAAGGTCCAGATTGTTCTCGACGCCGCCGCCAATAAACCATCCATTCCGATCGAAGGAAGGCGTCGTGTAAATGGCGCCGACACCACCGACGAAAAGGTCAGATTGAGTCGTACCCGACCACTCCGAACCAGTGTAACCGGCATTAACGTAAGACAACACGTTGGGAGCAACCAGATAGCCCAGCCGCACACCAGCGGCATAGCTGGTCTCAAGCTTCATACGACCTTCGGTCTGAAAGAAGGGATCCGTGAGGGAGCCGCGGATATCGCCGAACTGCGCGTCACCGAAAATACCAGCCACCCATCGGCCAGCGAACTGCATATCATAACCGGCACCCACCGTTCCGAACCAGCCGCTGCCACCATTTCGCTGATCGCGGGTAATGGCAATCGCGCCGGGGAAGGTCTGCACGTTGCTATCGGCGTTCCAGAGCCCGCCGCCGCCGCCGCCGAAAATGTAGAAGCCGGTCCAGTTGTAAACGGCGGCTACAGGGGCCGGAGCCTTGGCATAAGGGCGAGCTCCGAGATCCGCCGCAACGGCCGGGGCCGAGAAAGTCGCTGCCGCAGCCAGCGCGATCACCAATTTCTTCATTTTCAAATCCTTCACCTAGGTGCCCCAGTAGATCCCCGACTGGGGTGCGCGAGCGCCGATTCCCAAAATCCAGTACCGTGACTATACGCAGTTCCGCCGAAATTGCTGTTGCGTGAGGAACACAGGTGCCCGAAATCGGCGGTTGCGAAACCACCCAGGAAACAGGCGCAAACCGGCGTTATCCGGCCATATTGGCCGGAAATCGCCCGAAAAGAGCCTGAAAGCGGCGATTCAGACGTCCAGCAGGTCGTCGCTGGCGAATTCCGCCTTGTCGGAGATGAAGGCGAACCGCGCCTCGGCCTTGGTTCCCATCAGCCGCTCGACAGAATCGGCGGTGCCTTCGCGGTCGTCGGCCATGAGCACCACGCGCAGCAGCGTGCGCTTGGCCGGATCCATGGTGGTTTCCTTGAGCTGGGACGACATCATCTCGCCAAGCCCTTTGAATCGGCTGACGTCCACCTTGGCATTGGCGTTGAACTCGCTCTTCAGGAGCGCGTCCTTATGTGCATCGTCGCGTGCGTAGATCGTCTTGCTGCCGTGGGTCAGCTTGTAGAGCGGCGGCACCGCCAGATAGAGATGTCCCTCGTCGATCAACCGCGGCGTGAGCCGGTAGAAGAACGTAATCAAGAGCGACGCGATATGTGCGCCGTCGACGTCGGCGTCGGTCATGATGATGATGCGGGAATAGCGCAAATCCTCTTCGCGGTAATGTGCAAGCGTGCCGCAGCCGATCGCCTGCATCAGGTCGGAGAGCTGGGCGTTGGCGGTGAGCTTGTCCTTGCCGGCAGATGCGACGTTGAGGATTTTTCCGCGCAAGGGGAGTATCGCTTGCGTCTTGCGGTCGCGCGCGTGCTTGGCGGTGCCACCGGCCGAGTCGCCCTCGACGATGAACAGCTCGGAGCCTTCGGCTGCCGTATTCGTGCAATCGGTGAGCTTGCCGGGCAGGCGCAACTTCTTCACCGCCGTCTTGCGCGAGATTTCCTTTTCGGCGCGGCGGCGCAGCCGCTCGTCGGCGCGCTCGATGACGAAATCCAGGAGCTTGTTGGCCTGCAGCGGATTGCCCGACAGCCAGTGGTCGAACGGATCCTTGATCGCCTGTTCGACGATCTTCTGCGCTTCCGCAGTGGCGAGACGATCCTTGGTCTGGCCCTGGAATTCTGGCTCGCGCACGAACACGCTTAGCATCACGGCGGCGCCCACCATGACGTCTTCCGACGTCACGGGCGCGGCGCGCTTGCCCTGGCCGATGCGCTCGGCATGGTCTTTCAGGCCGCGCAGCATCGCGCTGCGCAGGCCGGATTCGTGGGTGCCGCCATCAGGCGTCGGCACCGTGTTGCAGTAGGAGGAGAGGAAGCCGTCGGCATCCGCGGTCCACGCCACAGCCCATTCGCAGGCGCCATGGGCGCCGTTGCGGCCCGATTTGCCGGAGAAGATATCGGGGTGCACCAGCGTGTCGGCGTGGATCGCCGCGCCGAGATAATCCTTCAGGCCGCCCGGGAAGTGGAAGCTATCCTCGGCGGGCACGTCCTCGACGCCCTTCAACAGCGAAGGATCGCAGCGCCAGCGGATCTCGACGCCGCCGAACAGGTAAGCTTTCGAGCGCGTCATCTTGAACAGGCGCTGCGGCTTGAACGCTGCCTTGGCGCCGAAGATATCGGTATCAGGCTTGAAGCGGATGCGGGTGCCGCGGCGATTGTTGATCTTGCCGAGGTCTTCGAGCTTGCCCTTGGGATGACCACGCTCGAAGCTCATGCGATAGAGCTTCTGGCTGCGCGCGACTTCGACCTCGAGGCGCGAGGAGAGGGCGTTGACGACGGAAACGCCGACGCCGTGCAGGCCGCCCGAGGTCTCGTAGACCTTGGAGTCGAATTTGCCGCCGGAATGCAGCGTGCACATGATGACTTCGAGCGCCGACTTCTTCGGAAATTTCGGATGCGGATCGACCGGGATGCCGCGGCCGTTGTCGGTGACCGTCAGAAATCCGTCGGCGCTCAGCTCCACCTCGATGAACGAGGCGTGCCCTGCCAGAGCTTCGTCCATGGCGTTGTCGATGACTTCGGCGAACAGATGGTGCAGCGCCTTCTCATCGGTGCCGCCGATATACATGCCGGGACGCCGGCGCACCGGCTCCAATCCCTCCAGCACCTCGATATCGGCCGCGGTATAGCCGGCCTCGGCGCTGGTTCCGCGCGAGGCGGCCTTGGGCGCGGCGCGACCCTTCGATTCCGCGCCGAAGAGGTCATTGGCGGATTTAGGTTTTGCTGCAGATTTCAATGGCTTGGACATGGCTCTTTAGGTGTTGCGCGCGATCTCGCGCGAGCGAATCGGTTGGTCTGACTATGCCACGGATGGGCTCAAAAGGTGACGGTGGGCAAGGGCGCTTCGCGGCTCTTAAGGCTGCAGCGCGGGGCTTGCAAACAACTATATGTCAACGTCGGCGCGGGCGTGCCCTTGCATTCACTTTGCGGTTGTCGGAATGTTCCGGCGGGCAGGGGGACCGATCAAATGATTATCAGACTAGTGCTGGCCGTCGCAATCGCGGCGCCGTGTGTTGGGTGTGCCTCGGTGACACGGGGAACGACAGAGAATATTTCCATTTCGAGCACGCCAGCGGGCGCGACAGCCGAAATTACCGGGCTGGATATTCCAACGGCTTGCGTGACGCCATGCGTGGTTCAGGCCAAGCGCAACGCCGACATCACCGTAACGGTCAGCAAGGAAGGCTATGAGCCGCAGATTATTCCGTTGACCAAGGAGATCCCCGGAACCGGGGCGGCAGGCTTCGCCGGTAATGTCCTGCTCGGTGGCCTGGTCGGAATGGGCGTCGATGCTGCGACCGGCGCGGCGCTGGATCACAAGCCAAATCCGGTCATTGTGACCCTGCAGCCTGCCGCGCCACCCCGTGCGGCCAGGCCGCGACCCCCACGACGCCCGCCACAGCCGCAGAGCTGATCGGCTTTCGAAAAACCGGGGCGACACGACATGGAACGACGCCCCGGGGGAGGGGACGAGCGGCCTTTAATCACAACCCGTCCCCGCCATTGTGACTTGAAGTCACGCAAGCGGCTGGCTTAGCTGTCCTGAGCCTTGAATCGGAGGAATTCAACGGCATTAACGGGGCTGGGAAGGCACTCAAGATATGGAAGACTATGTGCGCGCGCTGGCTGATTTCGTGCGCGACAACCAGGCCTGGGCCGCACCGATCGTCCTGCTGCTGGCATTCGGCGAATCGCTTGCCTTCGTTTCGCTGCTGGTGCCCGCCTGGGGAGCGCTGGTCGCGATCGGCGCGCTGATTGGCGTCAGCGGCATCAGCTTCTGGCCGGTCTGGCTCGCCGGCGGCATTGGGGCTGCGCTCGGCGACTGGGTCTCCTACTGGGTCGGCTACCGCTACAAGGAGCACGTCGCGGAGATGTGGCCGCTGTCGCGCTATCCCGAGATCCTGCCGCGCGGCGAAGAGTTCGTGAAAAAATGGGGCGTGCCCTCGATCTTCATCGGCCGGTTCTTCGGGCCGCTGCGCGCCTCGGTGCCGCTCGCCGCCGGCATTTTCGAAATGTCCTACTGGCCATTCCAGATCGCCAATTTCGTTTCCGCGCTGATCTGGTCGGCCGCATTGCTGCTGGTCGGCGACGTCATGGGCAAGATCGCCGAATGGCTGTGGCGTCTGGCGTAGGGCATGCTGGAATAAGCTGACGGCGCGGGTGTTAGCTCCCACGATACTGGAGCCATCTTCGCATTGCCGTCGCCCGGCTGTCGTCGCGCCAACGCAGAATCGCTGATAGGTTCGGCCGCGACCGAACAAGGGCAGGCAAGAAACGCGAATTCCCGCGAACCGCATCCATCGTCTCACTGGGGAGAATATCACTATGGAATTGACACGTCGTCACGCACTCACTGGCGCCGCGGCACTCGCCGCCACGCCGCTGTTGCCGCAAGCGCCCGCCAGGGCCGCAGCGCCGGTCGCGGACAAGCAGGCGCCGAGCTTCTATCGCTACAAGGTGGGGGATGCCCAGGTGACGGCGATCTCGGATGGCGTCAACAATTTCGCGCTGCCCGATACTTTCGTGCTCAACGTCAAGAAGGACGAAGTCAACGCGGCGCTCGAAAAGAACTTCATGCCAAAGGACAAGATGTCGATCCAGTTTGCGCCGCTGGTGATCAACACAGGCGGCAAGCTCGTGGTAGTCGACACCGGCAATGGCGCGGCCGCCTTTGCCTCGAGCAAGGGCAATGTCGGACAGTTCGCCACCAACATGGTCGCCGCCGGGTTCGATCCCAATGCGGTCGACATGGTGGTGATCTCGCACTTCCACGGCGACCACATCAACGGGCTTTTGAACGCCGATAACAAGCTGGCGTTCCCCAATGCCGAAGTGCTGGTGCCGGCGGCGGAATGGAAATACTTCATGGATGACGGCGAGATGAGCCGGGCGCCGGAAGGGCGGATGCAGACCGTGTTCAAGAACGCCCGCCGCGTGTTCGAGGCGGGCCTGAACAAGAAGGCCACGCCCTACGAATGGGGCAAGGAAGTCGCACCGGGACTGACCGCTGTGGAAACTGTCGGCCACACGCCGGGCCACACCTCGTTCGTGCTCGCCTCCGGCTCCGACAGGGTGTTCATCCAGTCCGACGTGACCAACCTACCGGCGCTGTTCGTCGCCAATCCGGGCTGGCACCTGATGTTCGACCAGGATCCGGCGCTGGCGGAAAAGACTCGCCGCCGGGTCTACGACATGCTGGTCGCCGACAAGATGCGGGTCCAGGGCTTCCATTATCCGTTCCCGGCCAATGGCTTTGTCGAGAAGGACGGCAATGGTTACCGGCTGATCCCGGCACCGTGGAATCCAGTGATCTGATACGAAGCGTCATTCCGGGACGGTGCGTTAGCACCAGACCCGGAATCGCGAGATTCTCAGGGGCGCAAGGGCGCCCCATAGTTCGATGCTGCGCATCGCCCCGGAATGACGGCACTATCTCTTGACGTCTGGCGGGCGCGGCCTTATAGCCGCGCCCATGATCAACGCTTCGACCATCGCCATCGCTCGCCGCCGCCGCGCCATCGCGGTTCGGGCGGTCGTCTGCGTTTAGGATCATCGCCCCTGCCGCCGGATCCGGTCCCGCGGCTTCTTCCTTTTCCAGAAATCGCGGACTGAACTGGCGGCTCCTACGTCAAGCAGGAGTTTGAGATGTATACGCCACCACCGTTCAAGTCCGACCGCGCCGCGAGCCTCGCGTTCGCGGAAGCGCGCGGCTTTGGGCTGGCCTGCGCGTGGGATGGCGCAAAGCCGGTCGCCTCGTCGCTGCCGTTCTATCTGACCTCGGCCAATGACGGCACGCCGCGCGTGGCGTTTCATGTTGCGCGTCACAATCCGCTGGTAAAGCTCGCGGGCGGGACGACGTCCTGGCTGCTGGCCGTCAACGGCGCGGATGCCTATGTGTCGCCGGACTGGTACGTTTCGCCGGATCAGGTGCCGACCTGGCTCTATCAGGCGGTGCATCTGACTGGCCCGGTGCGGGCGATGTCCGAAGATGAACTCGCTGCGCAGATCGAGGCGCTCAGCGCCAAGTTCGAAGCGCGGCTGCTGCCAAAAAAACCGTGGCTGTCGTCGAAGATGACGGCCGGGCGGCTGGAAGCGATGAAGAAGGCGATCGTGGGTCTTGAGATGACGGTTGAAGAAATTGAAGGCAGCTTCAAGCTGAACCAGCACAAGTCCGAGACCGACTATGCCGCGGTTGCGGGATCGCTTGCCGCGCAGGCTGACGCCGGCGCGCAAGAGATTGCACGATTGATGAAAGAGGCGCGGCCCAATGCCTTTGCCGACGAAACGAACCAGCTCGAAAGGACCGTGCCATGACCCTCACCGATAGCCACCAGCCGAAAACCGCCGGCGCCGCGACCAAGCCCGCCGTGTTCGTTGACGGCGCATCTGGCACCACGGGCCTTGGCATTCAGGAGCGCCTGCGGCTGCAGAACGATGTCGTCGTGAAGAGCATCGCCGAGGATAAGCGCAAGGATGCCGGCGCCAAGCGGGCGCTGATGGAGGAGGTGGACCTCGTCATCCTCTGCCTGCCCGACGATGCGGCGAAGGAAACCGTTGCGCTGATCGACAGCATGGGCGCGTCCGCGCCCAAGGTGCTGGACGCGTCGACCGCATTCCGGGTCGCCAGCGACTGGACCTATGGTTTTCCGGAACTCACGCCGGATCAGGCCGACAAGATAAAGGCCGCGCGAAAAGTCTCGAATCCCGGCTGCTATCCGACCGGTGGGATTGCGCTGTTGCGGCCGCTGGTCGATGCCGGTCTGTTGCCGGCCGATTATCCCGTCACCATCAACGCGGTCTCGGGCTATTCGGGGGGCGGCAAGTCGATGATCGCCAGTTTCGAGGATGGCAGCGCGCCGTCCTTCGAATTGTATGGCCTCGGCTTCGAGCACAAGCATCTGCCGGAGACGCAGCTTTACTCAGGGCTAACGCGGCGGCCGATCTTCGTGCCGTCGGTCGGCAATTACCGGCAGGGCATGCTGGTCTCGGTGCCGCTGCATCTCGACACGCTGCTCGGCAAGCCCAGCGGAGCCGACTTGCACGCCGCACTGGCCAAGCGCTACGCGGGAAGCAAGTACGTCTCGGTGATGCCGCTCGAGAACGCGGCGACCAAAGGCGGGCGGATCGAGCCCGAGGCGCTCAACGAGACCAACCAGCTCGAGCTTTACGTCTTTGCCAGCGAAAAACATCGTCAGGCGGTGCTCGTCGCGCGGCTCGACAATCTCGGTAAGGGCGCCTCTGGCGCAGCCGTGCAGAACATGCGGCTGATGCTCGGCCTTGCCGAGAAGTAAAGGGAACGCGTGATGAGTTCGAAGAAGAAGATCGGCATTCTCGGCGCCTCCGGTTACACCGGGGCCGACGCGGTGCGCCTGTTGGCGCGGCACCCGAATGCCGAGATCAGCGCACTCACCGCCAACACCCATGCGGGCAAGGCGATGGGCGATGTCTTTCCGCATTTCTTCATGCTGGACCTGCCGAAACTCGTGGAATGGGAGAAAGTGGACTGGACCAGCCTCGACGCGGTGTTCTGCGGGCTGCCGCACGGCACCACGCAGGAAATCATCGCCGCGGTCCTGAAGGCCAATCCGAAGATCAAGGTCCTCGACATGTCCGCCGATTTCCGGCTCCGCGACAAGGACACCTATGCGCAATGGTACGGCCATGAGCACCGGGCGCTCGAATTGCAAAGCGAGGCGGTCTATGGCCTGACCGAATTCTACCGGGAGAAGATCGCGTCGGCGCGGCTCGTCGCCTGTCCAGGCTGCTATCCGACCGCGGCGCTGCTCGCGCTGGTGCCGCTTGCCAAGGCAAAACTGATCGACGTCGACGACATCGTCATCGATGCGAAATCGGGTGTCACCGGCGCAGGGCGCGGGCTGAAGCAGAACACGCTGTTCAGCGAGGCGGGCGAGGGGCTGTCGCCCTATTCGGTCGGCACCCACCGGCATGCGCCCGAGATCGAGCAGGAGATCGGCGTCGCCGCCGGCTCTGCGGTGACAGTGAACTTCACGCCGCACCTGATCCCGATGGCGCGAGGCGAACTATGCACGTCCTATGTCAAGCTCGCGGGCGGCGCGACGCCGGACGATCTGCGCGGCGCGCTGGAGAAGGCCTACGCCAACGAGCCCTTTGTGCATGTCGCGAAGAAGGGCGTGCTGCCGCAGACCCAGAATGTGCGTGGCTCCAACTATGTGCAGATCGGCGTCGTCGCCGACCGCATCAAGAACCGGGCGATCGTGATATCCACGCTCGACAATCTGGTGAAGGGTTCGGCCGGACAGGCGATCCAGAACATGAACCTGATGTTCGACCTGCCCGAGACGGCGGGGCTGGAGCAGATCGCGCTGTTTCCGTGACAAGAGGTGCTGCGGTGGACGAAGCGACGCTGCAGTTCTACCGCAGCAATGCCGAGGCCTATGCCGGGCGCGAGATCACCTCGCGTCAGGCGCGGCTGACGGCGTTTCTGGCGCTGCTGCCACCGGCCGCAACCATTCTTGAACTCGGATGCGGGGCAGGCGGCGACACCGCGGAAATGTTGGCGCGAGGTTTCGATGTCCGCGCGACCGACGGATCGCCGGAAATGGCCGAGGTGGCATCAAAGCGCCTCGGCCGTCCGGTCGAGACGCTGCTGTTCCACGAGCTCGACGAAGTCGAGGCGTTCGACGGTATTTGGGCCAATGCCTGCCTGCTGCATGTTCCACGCGACCAGCTTGCGACCGTGCTTTCGTTGATCTGGCGCGCATTGAAACCGAGCGGCGTGTTCTTCGCCTCTTACAAGGAAGGTGACGCCGACGGCCGCGACACGCTCAGTCGCTATTACAATTATCCCTCGCAGGACTGGCTGCGTGCGACCTATGCCGAGGCAGGAAACTGGAACGCGCTGTCGATCGAGCGCGGCGAGGTCCGGGGATTCGACCACAAGATGGCGCCGATGCTGTTTGTTGTGGCCCAAAAAAAGCGCTGAAGATCGGCCCCTAACCATATGATTCTGTTCGGATATTGTCGCGTTATTCGGGGCTGGCGAATTCACGGAAAGATGTGGCTGCTGGGCTACAGCATTAGAATCCGAATCCAGTAGAAACACTGCCCAAGTGCCGACCAATCTTGCGTCGGGAAGTTCTGGGAATGCCGGACTGGGAATGCTGTAAATGAAGGTGAAGAAGTATCTGCTGGCCACCGCGCTCGTTGGCCTTGGTTCCGCTCCGACAATCGCCGCAGACCTCGCCGCAAGGCCCTACACCAAAGCTCCCGCACTGGCAGCCGTCTACGACTGGACCGGCTTCTACATCGGCGTCAACGCCGGCGTCGGCATAGGCCGTGATCGCTTTCAACACGACTGGCTCAATTCAGGCTCGCCGTATTCGTTCTATGCGTCGCCGCAGGGGGGCTTCGGCGGCGGCCAGATCGGCTACAACTGGCAGACGGGTTCGGTGCTCGGACCGATCGTTTTCGGCGTCGAGGCGGATATTCAGGGCGGCGACCTGAGCGATGACCGCACCCGTTTTGTCAACGGTCCCATTACGACAAGCTACAGCCAGAAGCTCGACTGGTTCGGCACCGCCCGCGGACGTGTCGGCATCGCCAATGGTCCAGTGTTGAGCTATGTGACCGCCGGCTACGCATTCGGAAACGTCAAGACCAACGCGACGCAGGTGATCGGCCCGCTCGCGTCCAGCTTCTCCACCGACCGCACGCAAAGTGGCTGGGTCTTCGGCAGCGGCGTCGAAGCGTCGCTGGGCGGCAACTGGACTGGAAAGATCGAGTATCTCTATCTCAATCTCGGCAACAAGACCGACATTTCCACCCTTCTTGCGACGGCTCCGATCAATACCGAAATTCGCGAGAACATCTTCCGGGTCGGCCTGAACTATCGCATCGGCGGCAAGGCATATGCTCCGGTCGCTGCCGCCAACTGGGCCGGGTTCTATCTCGGTGGCAATTTCGGGTCCGGTACAGGCCGCGATCGCAGCTCGCTGAGCATACCGGCGGTGCCGATTGTCGAGTCGTTCAACCTCGCGCCTGACGGGCTCAATGGCGGCGTCCAGGCGGGTTACAACTGGCAGGCGGCCAACTGGGTGTTCGGTCTCGAGGCTGATATTCAGGGCAGCACCCAGAAAGACAACAAGACGTGCATTCTCACCTGCACGGCCGGGCTCTTCGCGGCGTACGATGCCACGTTGCCATGGTTCGGTACGGTTCGCGGGCGGGTGGGCTATTCGGTCGGCTCGACCCTATTCTACGCGACCGGCGGTCTCGCGTACGGTAACATCAAGACCAAGATCAACACGTTCGCCACCGGCGTCCCGGTCACGCAATCGTTCTCGCATACCAACGCCGGCTGGACTGCCGGCGCGGGCATCGAGACGCCCTTTACGCTGCTTGGATTGCTGGGGCCGAACTGGACGACCAAGACCGAATATCTCTATGTCGACCTCGGTTCGAACTCGGACAACTTCATCGTCGGCGCTACCCCGGCGACGGCAACCCGTTCGGTGACCGAGCACGTGTTCCGCACCGGCATCAACTATCACTTCAATTCGCCGGTCGTCGCGAAGTACTGAGTGCCGTTTCAGAAGCGCCAATGAAAAACCCCGGGGGCCGAGCCCCCGGGGTTTTGCTTTGCTGTCGTGTATCTGGAGCGAACCCTAGACCACCCTGAAGATCGCCAATGCCAGCACGGCCTGCGCCAGGAAGCCGACAGTGAAGGCCAGCGTGCGGAATACCGGCAGGCCGAGCGTGTAGACGATCAGGTGGGCGACGCGGGACCAGAAATACACGGCGCAGGCCATCACGGTCCATCTGTCCGAATAGTCGATGGCGTTGAGGATCAGGACCAGCGGCGCGAAGATGATCAGATTTTCGATCGCGTTGTCGTGCGCGAACATCAGCCGGTTGGCCCATTCCGCATGCGGCTTGTCATTGCGCGAGGGGTTGGCCATCGCGCCGGAGAGGCCGCGCACCTGGCAGCGATTGATGATGTAGGGAATCCAGAGGAGCCCGGTCAAAATCACGGTCAGCGTCAGCCAGAACAATTCGCGGGTCATTGTATCCCCCAATTGATTTCGAATCCCGGCGCGGGATGACTGTTTATAGCGAAGTGCGCGCGGCAGCGCTATGCGCGGACCTTGACGTAGCTGCCCGGCGCGTCCTCGATCGGCGGCATCGCTTCAGAGCCGACGGCGCGCGCGGGTACCCGCTCGGGGTCGATGCCATCCAGCCATTGCAGCCAGTCGGGCCACCACGAGCCCTTGTGCTCGCTGGCGTTCTTCATCCAGTCGGCGAGCGTGACGTCCTTGATGTTGTCGTTGGTCCAGTACTGGTACTTGCCACCGGCCGGCGGGTTGACCACGCCGGCGATATGGCCGGAGCCGGACAGCACATATCTAACCGGGCCGCCGAAGAACTGCGAACCGTAGAGCACCGAATCCGCCGGCGCGATGTGGTCCTCGCGCGTCGCCAGATTGTAGACGGGCACCTTGACCTTCGAGAGATCGAGCAGCGTGTTGTCGAGCACCATGCTGCCGGAGGAGAGCCGGTTCTCCAGATAGCAGTTGCGCAGGTAATAGGAATGGTTGGCCGCCGGCATCCGCGTGGCGTCGGAATTCCAGTGCAGGAGGTCGAAGGCGGTAGGCGGCTGGCCCTTCAGGTAGTTGCTGACGACGTAGGACCAGATCAGGTCGTTGGAGCGCAGCATGTTGAAGGCCATCGCCATCTTGCTGCCCTCGAGCACGCCCCGCTCTTCCATCTCGCGCTCCAGCGTCGAGATCTGGTCTTCGTCGACGAACACGAGCAAATCGCCGGCATGGGTGAAGTCGACCTGTGCCGCAAAGAATGTCGCCGAGGTGACGCGCTGGCGCCGCTTCTCTGCAAGCCAGGCCAGCGTCGACGCGAGCAGGGTGCCGCCGACGCAGTAGCCGGCGGTATGGACCTTCATCTCGCCCGTCACCTTTTCGATGACGTCCATCGCGGTGAGCGGGCCTTCCTTCATGTAATCGTCGAAGGTCTTCTTGCCGAGTTCCTTGTCCGGATTGACCCAAGAGATCACGAACACGGTGATGCCCTGGTCGACGCACCATTTGATGTAGGATTTTTCCGGCTTGAGATCGAGAATGTAGAACTTGTTGATCCAGGGCGGCACGATCAAAAGCGGCGTGCGCAGCACCGTCTCCGTCGTCGGCGTGTACTGGATGAGCTGCATCAACTCGTTCTGGTAGATCACCTTGCCGGGCGTCGTCGCCATGTTGACGCCGACGACGAGATTCGACGGGTCGGACTGGCGGATGCGCAGCGTGCCGCGTCCGGCTTCGATATCTTCCGCCAGCATCTTCATGCCGCGCACGAGATTGTCGCCGTTCGAGGCCAGCGTTTCGCGCAGCACTTCCGGATTGGTCAGCACGAAATTCGACGGCGCGATCGCGTTGGTGATCTGTTGAACGTAGAACTCGGCCTTCTTGCGCGTGTGCGGATCGACGCCTTCGGCATTCTTCACCAGTTCCTGCGCCCACTGCGCGGTGAGCAGATAGAGCTGCAGCACGAAATCGAAGAACTGATTCGATTTCCACTCGGGATCCCTGAAGCGCTTGTCGCGCGGCGACGGCTCGATCGCGGGCTTGGCTTCTTCTCCGGCCATGCGGCGCGCCGCCGAGCCCCAGAGATCGAGATAGGCCTTGGCCATTTTGATCTGCAGATTCTCGGCGCGTTCCCTGTCCGACAGCCAGTATTCCGCGACCTTGGTGAAGGTCTTGACGACTTCGCCGATTTCGCTGGGCGGCTTGTCCTTTGGTTCCCCGCCCTCGCGCGGCTTGAGATAGGCCGCGAGCGCCTGGCCGCTCGTCTCCATCGCCCTGGCGATGTTCATGGCGAAGGCTTCGGCGTTGAAGGTTTTCGCAAACTGCGTTTCGGTATTGACGTCACTCATATCAAGGACACTATAGCTTCATTTCGCGTTCGTCACCGCGTCGATTGATGGCAAGAGGGTTGGCGTTAACCCTGTTGCACTGCGATAAAGTTTGCGTGTTCACACAAGTTGCACACATTGCAGCCGCACCTGTCGCATTTGCTCTTTGGGCTTTAATCGTTTCGGGCGACAATGGTTTGAACGGTTACAGCGAAATCAACGCCGCGGGACGGTTTGGCGTTGCAAGGCTCGTACCAGCGCATAGATACCATCGCGATGCGGGGGTGCGCAGGTAGTTGGGGATTTCCGGACGGATGCCGGTCGATCGAACGATAAGGCTGTGGTCGATGGCCGCGCTGTGCGCGTCGGCGCTCACGCTTGGCGGCTGCTCGACGCAGATCGCGGATATGCCGGGCGTTGGTCTGCCGGCTGACGCGCCGGAACGTCCGAAGGAAGCCGGTGGCTATCTGCCGGTTCATGACATGCCGCCGGACCGCAACGAGGAAGCGATGAAGCCGGCCGAGCTGGCTAAAATCCAGGCAGAATTGACCGCCGCCCGGGACCGTCAGGCGACGGCTACGACGACTCCGCAAAAACCGGCCAAAAAGTAGGGATGTCCTTGGTGCGGCGGGGCTCCCCGGCGCGAAATGGCAATCCCCGGTCAGGCTTCGCTTGAAAACACTATAAAACTGGCGCGGCCAGGCTCCCGTGGTAAAAGAACCCAATTCAACCGCATTGCGGGTCCAGAGCTTAAGGACCTCTCGCCGGAATTCGCTCTAACTCGTTGATTGGACGCGACTTCTGAACGAAACCCGTCCGGTTTCGATGGCTGCGAGAGTTCCAATCGATTCTGTCCTGCCGGTTGTCGGAGCAAGGGTCCCATGGAAGATTTTTACCGCATCCGCCGTCTGCCGCCTTACGTGTTCGAGAAGGTCAATCAGGCCAAGGCGGCCGCGCGCAATGCCGGGGCCGACATCATCGACATGGGCATGGGCAATCCGGATTTGCCGACGCCGCCCCATGTGCTCGACAAGCTGAAGGAGACGCTGGGCAAGCCGCGGACCGATCGCTACTCGGCCTCACGCGGCATCAACGGCCTGCGCAAGGCGCAAGCCGCCTATTACGCGCGGCGGTTCGGCGTAAAGCTCAATCCCGACACCCAGATCGTTGCGACGCTGGGTTCGAAGGAAGGCTTTGCCAATGTGGCGCAGGCGATTACCGCGCCCGGCGACGTCGTGCTGTGCCCGAACCCGAGCTATCCGATTCACGCCTTCGGTTTCCTGATGGCGGGCGGCGTGATCCGCTCGGTGCCCTCGGAACCGACGCCGCAATTCTTCGAGGCGGTGGAACGCGCGATCATCCATTCGATCCCGAAGCCGATCGCGCTGATCGTCTGCTATCCCTCGAACCCGACCGCCTATGTCGCCGACCTCGATTTCTACAGGGATCTGGTGGCGTTCGCGAAGAAGCACGAGATCTTCATCCTGTCGGATCTGGCCTATGCCGAAGTCTATTTCGACGACCAGAATCCGCCGCCCTCGGTGCTGCAGGTTCCCGGCGCGGTCGACGTCACCGTCGAGTTTACCTCGATGTCGAAGACGTTCTCGATGGCGGGCTGGCGGATGGGCTTTGCCGTCGGCAATGAGCGGATCATCGCCGCGCTGGCGCGGGTGAAATCCTACCTCGACTACGGCGCGTTCACGCCCATTCAAGTTGCCGCCACCGCGGCGCTAAATGGGCCGGACGATTGCATCAAGGAGATGCGCGACACCTACCGCAGGCGCCGCGACGCGCTGGTCGAATCCTTTGGCCGCGCAGGCTGGGATATTCCGCCACCGCAGGCCTCGATGTTCGCCTGGGCACCGCTGCCCAAGGCGTTCGAGGGCGTCGGCAGCATGCAATTCGCGACACTGATGGTGGAGAAGTCAGGCGTGGTGGTTTCGCCCGGCGTCGCCTTTGGCGAGCATGGCGAAGGCTATGTCCGCATCGCCATGGTGGAAAACGAGCAACGTATCCGCCAGGCCGCGCGCGGGGTGCGGCGCTTCCTTGAAAGCGGCATTGAAACGTTGCACAACGTGGTTCCTCTCGCCAACCGGCGCTAATTCCTTTTACTGCAGGTTCTCTCATTCATGGTCGCACCCCTCAGAGTGGGTATCGCGGGGCTCGGCACTGTTGGCGCCGAAGTCGTACGCCTCATCGAAGATCAGTCGCGGACGCTGTCCGAGCGCAGCGGGCGCGGCGTGCGCGTGGTTGCCGTCACCGCGCGCTCAAAGGCGAAAAAGCGTTCGCTCGACCTGCGCGGCATCGACTGGGCCAAGAGCCCGTTGGCGCTGGCCAGCGATCCCAACGTCGATTGCTTCGTCGAACTGATGGGCGGCTCCGGCGAGCCGGCGCTGTCGGCGATCGAGGCCGCGCTAAAGGCCGGCAAGTCGGTGGTAACTGCCAACAAGGCGCTGATCGCCAAGCACGGCGTGCGGCTGGCGAAGGCCGCCGAGAAGCACGGCGGGGCGCTCAACTATGAGGCGGCGGTGGGCGCCGCCATTCCCGTCATCAAGACCCTGCGCGAGGGGCTTTCCGGCACCGGCGTCAACCGCGTCTACGGCATCCTCAACGGCACCTGCAATTACATCCTGACCCGGATGGAGCAGGAGGGGCTGTCGTTCGCCGAATGCCTGAAGGACGCCCAGCGGCTCGGCTATGCCGAGGCCAATCCGTCCTTCGACGTCGATGGCCATGACACCGCGCAGAAGCTCGCGATCCTGGCGAGCCTCGCCTTCGGCACCAAGGTGGCGCAGAGCGCGGTCTATGTCGAAGGCATCTCCTCGATCACGCCGGAAGACCTTCGCGCGGCAGAGGAGTTGGGCTACCGCGTAAAGCTGCTTGGCGTGGCGGTGCGCACCGCCAAGGGAATCGAGCAGCGCGTGCATCCGACCATGGTGCCGAAATCGTCATCGATCGCGCAGGTGATGGGCGTCACCAACGCCGTGACCATCGACGGCGAGGGCATTCCCGCGATCACGCTGGTCGGGCCCGGCGCCGGCGGCGCCGCGACCGCGTCAGCGGTGGTAGCCGACATCGCCGACGTCGCGCGCGGCATCCGCGCAAAGCCATTCGGGCGTCCGGTGGAGCGGCTGCGCGATACCACCAAGGCGCCGATGGAGCGCCACGAGGGTGGCTACTACATCCGCCTGATGGCGCGCGATCTCGCCGGCACCGCCGCCACCATCGCCACCCACCTCGCCAAACAGAAGATTTCGCTGGAATCGATCGTGCAGCGTCATCCCGAAGGCGTGGACGCGAACGGCTCTGCGAAGAAAGCGTCACCGGTTCCGGTTATCCTGATCACCTACGCCACTTCCGAGGACGCGGTCTACCGCGCACTGGAGGCGGTGCAGCGCGACAAGGTGATCAGCGGCCGGCCGCAAGTGATACGGATCGAAAAGAACTGATGCGCGATCCGAACCGATCGCGCGTTATAGGATTGATTGCGGGCTGCGAGGCCTGTGCACGTTTAGAGGAGTAAGCCGATGTCGACCCATATTTCCGTTCCGCCGCAATTGCTGCTTGAGCGCATCCTCACGCTCGAAATCGTGCGGGTGACGGAACGTGCTGCGGTTTCAGCCGCGCGGCTGCGTGGCCACGGCCAGGAGAAGGCCGCGGATCAGGCCGCGGTCGATGCGATGCGCCGCGAACTCAACAAGCTGCCGATCGAAGGCACCATCGTGATCGGCGAGGGCGAGCGCGACGAGGCGCCGATGCTGTTCATCGGCGAGAAGGTCGGGCTGAATGCAGGTCCCCAGGTCGATATCGCCGTCGACCCGCTGGAAGGCACCACGCTCTGCGCCAAGAACATGCCGGGCGCGATCGCGACCATGGCGATGGCCGATGGCGGCACGCTGCTGCACGCGCCCGACGTCTACATGGAGAAGCTCGCGGTCGGTCCTGGCTACGACAAGGGCGTGGTTGAGCTCGACGCATCGCCCGCCGACAATGTCCGTCGCCTGGCGAAAGCCAAGGGCGTCGAGCCTGCCGCGATCACGGTGCTGGTGCTCGACCGCCCGCGCCACGCCGACATCATCGCCGGCGTCCGCTCAACCGGCGCCGCGGTGCGGCTGATCACCGACGGCGACGTCGCCGGCGTGATCCATTGCGCCGATCCTGACAACACCGGCGTCGACATGTATATCGGCACCGGCGGCGCGCCCGAGGGCGTGCTGGCGGCGGCAGCGCTGCGCTGCATCGGCGGCCAGATGCAGTGCCGGCTGATCCTCGACAGCGACGAGAAGCGCGCGCGCGCACACAAGATGGGCGTGACCGATCCGAAGATGATTTACGGCATCGAAGACATGGTACGGGGCGACTGCCTGTTTGCGGCAACCGGTGTCACCACAGGCTCGCTGCTCACGGGCGTCAAGTTCCGCAAGGATGTAATCGAGACCGAAACGGTGGTAATGCGATCGGTCACCGGCACGGTGCGCACCATCAAGGCCGAGCACCGGCAGTTGGACAAGTTCCACCTGGATTGAGTTGGTGACGACGTCGTTCCGGAGCGATGCGAAGCATCGAACTGTGGTGCGCAATTTGCGCACCTGAGAACCTCGAGATTTCGGGTTCGCGCTTTGCGCGGCCCGGAATGACAAAAAAGAAAAAATCAGGGGAGGGCGACGATGTCCGACGTATCAGCAGTGAAGGCGCTGGTGTTCGACGTGTTCGGCACCGTCGTCGACTGGCGCACCAGCCTCATCAACGATTTTACCGAGTGGTCGAAAACGTCAGGCATCAAGGCCGACTGGACTGCTTTGGTCGACGGCTGGCGCGGCGTCTACATGGCCTCGATGGACGAGGTGCGCAAACATCCGGAACGCGGCTATCAGATCCTGGACACACTGCACCGACGCTCGCTGGAAAAACTGGTCGCCGAGTTTTCGATCAAGGGACTGAGCGACGCTGATCTGCACTACCTGACCATGGGCTGGCATCGCCTGCATCCATGGCCCGACAGCGTGCCCGGCCTGACGCGGCTGAAGACAAAATACATCATCTCGCCGCTCTCCAACGGCAACGTCGCGCTGCTCACCAACATGGCGAAGTTCGCAGGACTCCCGTGGGACCTCATCATGTCGGCGGAATTGTTCGAGCACTACAAGCCCGATCCCGAAACCTATCTGGGCGCGGCAAGGCTGCTCTGCCTGCCACCGGAGCAGGTGATGATGGTCGCCGCCCATAATGGCGACCTCAAAGCTGCGCAGCAGAACGGTCTCAAGACCGCCTTCGTCGCGCGTCCCACCGAATACGGCCCGCACCAGAAATACGATTTCGAGGCCAAGGGCGACTGGGACATCGTCGCCAAGGATTTTGGCGGGATCGCCGACCGGCTGGGGTGCTAGCAGCTTACGTCGCGCCGGCCTGAATCACCCCGAACCAGCCGAGGCCTCTGTAGGTCTCGTAGCCAGGCGTGGCGTGGAACGCTACCATCGCGCCGGAGCGGTCCTGATGGAAGCCGGAGCGTCGCCCTTCCAGTGGGAGCGAAATCCGCTCGGTGAGCAGGCCCTGGCCGTCGGACGCCGCGATCACCCGGAAATTCGAATCGACCAGCAGCACGCGCGCCTTGTCGGCCGCGCCGACGCGCACGCCCTGAACGATGGCGCGGGCCTGCGGCTCCCAGTCGAAATGAATCGCGAGCACGCCGGTCGGCTTGCCATGCGCCTTGCCGCCTTCGCGCACGCTGGCGCAATAGGTCACGACCTGGGCGTTGCCGAGCAGGGGCTGGCATTCGACGTCGCCGATGGCGTAGTCGTCGCCGGAGCGCAGGGCGCGCGCGGCGCGAAACCACTTGGTCGCAGCCACGGTCTGGCCGGTCACGTTGAAACGATCCGCGCGGCCGTTGGCCAGCACATTGCCGTCGAGATCGCAGAGCCAAAGATCGAGATAGACGGTGTAAGCGCCGAGGATCACGGCCATCCGTTCCGACACATGGCTGACGGCGGCAGCTTGCGGCGATGCCGCGCAATCAACCACGGCGGAATCGGTCGCCCACCAGCGCACGTCGCAAGTGCGCTCATAGAGGTTGCGGTCGATCAGCTCGATGGCGTTCAGCGACAGGTCGACCATGCGCTCGCCGCGCGAGCGGTCGGCCATCTGCGCGATCGAGTTCATCAGATTGCCGGTCCGGTTGGTGAGCTGGCTTTCGAGCTCGCGGGCAATCGTTTCGACCTGCTGGCCGACGTTGCGGACTTCCTGCGCCACCACGGCAAAGCCGGCGCCTTGCGCGCCGGCGCGCGAGCTCTCGATCAGCGCGTTCAACGCCAGCATCTTCATCTGGTTGGTGATTTTCTGGATCGACTTGGTCTTCTCGCAGGCGACCTGGTTGACCTCGGCGGTCAACCTGGCGATCAGCGCGGAAACGTCGGCTTCGTCCTCGGCCCCCGCTGCGTTGGCCGGCTGTTTCTTGATCGTTGCGGTCTGGGAGCGAAGCGCGACGGACATTAGCGGGAATTCCTCAGTCTTTGTGCGGAAATCGATCTTCTGCGGATCGCCGGGGACTCAAATGAGAGCGTGTTCGACTCCTTTGTCGGGGATCATGGCTAACGATTGGTTTAAGTTTCGGCGGCTTGCGGGTAGTTTTGCCGGGACGAGTTGCATCTTCTTTGTGCAAGTCGTTTTTGTCGGCAGTAGCCCCTCGCAGGTACCCGACTGGGGTTCTGCGCCGCGATTCGGCGGGGGAAAGGCGCCCTCTATCGACCCGTTTGCGTTTGCCGCAGGGCCGCTTTGCCCCTATTTCTCGAAGGCATCATGATCCTCCCCGCATCTGCACTGCCCGTTGAAGCACCGCCGGCGTTTCTCGGCGTGTCGCGTTCGGCGACCGGCAAATTGTGGCGGGACCGGCTCGACGCCAGGGGGGCGGCGCGGGCGCTGGCGATCACGCAGCGCTACCAGTTGCCAGAGATGCTGGCGCGCGTGCTGGCGGGCCGCGATGTCGGCATCGACGACGTCGAGGATTTTCTCGATCCGACCATCCGCAAGTTGATGCCGGATCCCCACACCGTGACGCAGATGGAAGTGGCGGCCAAGCGCATTGCCGATGCGGCGATGCGCGGGGAGAAAGTCGCGATCTTCGGCGATTACGACGTCGACGGCGCCACCTCGGCGGCGCTGCTGGCCTGGCACTTGCGCCATTGCGGGCTCGATCCGCTGATCCACATTCCCGACCGCATCTTCGAGGGTTACGGGCCCAATGTGGAGGCGGTGCGGGCGCTTTCGGCCAAGGGCGCGACGCTGCTGGTCACGGTCGATTGCGGCACCACCAGCATCGAGCCGCTGGCGGAAGCGCGCAAGCTCGGCATGTCCGTCGTCGTCATCGATCATCACCAGACCGGGGAGGAGTTGCCCGAGGTCGATGCGCTGGTGAACCCGAACCGGCCGGACGACCTATCCGGCCTCGGTCATCTTGCCGCCGTCGGGCTTGTGCTGATCACGCTGGTGGCGGTGAACCGGGAACTGCGCGGCCGCGGCTTCTGGAATGCCGAGCGGCCGGAGCCGGATCTGCTCGGCATGCTGCATCACGTGGCGCTCGGCACCGTGGCCGACGTCGCGCCGCTGATGGGGCTCAACCGCGCCTTTGTCGCCAAGGGCCTAATCGCGATGCGCCGCCGCGACCATGTCGGCCATACCGCGCTGATGGATGTGGCGCGGCTGAACGGGCCGCCCGAAGCCTGGCATCTCGGCTTCATGCTGGGGCCGCGCATCAATGCGGGGGGGAGGATCGGGCGCGCCGATCTCGGCGTGCGGCTCCTGCTGGAGGGCGATGTTTCCGAGGCCGCGCGGATCGCGGCCGAGCTCGACCGGCTCAACGGCGAGCGCCGCGTCATCGAACAGGCGGCCGAGGCGCAGGCCGAAGCCGAGGCGCTGGCCTCGCTGGGGCTCGAGGACAAAGGCGCTGTCATTGTCACCGCGGCCGAAGGCTGGCATCCCGGCATCGTCGGCCTCGTCGCCTCGCGGCTGAAGGAAAAGTTTGCACGTCCCGCCTTTGCCATTGCGCTGGAGCCGGGCGGCATCGGCACCGGATCGGGCCGCTCGATCTCGGGCGTCGATCTCGGCAAGGCGGTGCGCCAGGCGGTGAAGGAGCGGATCCTGATGAAGGGCGGCGGCCACGCCATGGCGGCCGGCGTGACGCTGCGGAAAGAGAAACTCGCGGAGTTTCGCGCCTTCATGGAAAGCGCGCTGGCCGAGGATGTCGCCAATTCGCGGCACGAGAACGAGCTGTTCATTGACGGCGCGATCAGCGCGCGCGGTGTGACGGTGGAATTCGCCAACACGCTGAACCGCGCCGGGCCGTTCGGCGCCGCCAATCCGGAGCCGGTGATCGCGCTGCCGGCGCATCAGCTCGTCTATGCCGACGAAGTGGGCCAGGCTCACCTGCGCGTGCGCTTCAAGTCAGGTGACGGCGCCATCGTCAACGGCATCGCGTTTCGCGCGGTCGGACAAAAACTCGGCCAGGCGCTGACGCAGAACCGCGGCCAGCCGTTGCATGTGGCGGGGTCGCTCGCGGTCGATCGCTTCCAGGGTTCGGAACGTGTCCAGATGCGCGTGCTCGACGTCGCGGTGCCGGACCCAGGGCCGGCCGTGATCAGGTAGTTTAACAACCAAAAACAACAAACGGGAGAAGACATGACAGGGCAGGTTCAGGGCAAGGTCGCGCTGGTGACAGGCGGTGCATCCGGCATTGGCGAAGCGGTCTCCGAATTGCTGGCGCGCGAGGGCGCATCGGTCGCGGTGACCGATGTCGACGATTTGAAAGGCCCCGAGGTCGTCGCGCGGATCAAGAAGGTCGGTGGCGAGGCGAACTTTTGGCATCACGATGTCACCAGCGAGGAGCGCTGGATCGAGGTCATGGCTGATGTCATGAAGCGTTACGGCCGGCTGGACGTGCTGGTTTCCAACGCCGGCATCGGCATTTCCGTGCCGTCGATCACCGAAATGTCGCTCAGGGATTGGCGGCGGCAGACCGCGATCAATCTCGACGGTGTGTTTCTCTCGGTGAAACACTGCCTGCCGCCGATGCGCAAGACCGGCGGCGGCTCCGTGATCATGATGTCGTCGCTGGCGGGCTTGCGCGGCGCGGCCGGTCTTTCCGGCTATTGCGCCACCAAGGGCGGCGTGCGGCTGTTTGCGAAAGCGATCGCGATGGAATGCGCGACGTTCGGCGACGGTATCCGCGTCAACTCGGTGCACCCCGGCATCATCGACACGCCAATCTGGGGCAAGATTCCGACGGAAGCTGCGGTCAGCGGACAGAATGCGCCGATCGATCCCGAGGAACGCGCGAAACTGGTGACGCCGCTCGGACGAGCCGGGCACGCCGAGGAGATCGCGCAAGGCGTGCTGTATCTGGCGTCGGATGCTTCGCGCTATGTGACGGGGACCGAGCTCGTCATCGATGGCGGGATGTTTGCGGGTGGCATCGCGCGGAGGACTTGAGACGTAACGCGTGCGGAATTTGCTTCTTCGGTGTGACGGGCGTCAGAGCACTATTGGGACGCTGCGGTGAATTGCGCCCGCAGCCAAGTCTGCACCGCCTCGATCGGCTCGCTCAGCGGCCTGTCCCGGCCGCGCACCAGATGCAAAGAGAAGCCCTCAAGCTCCGGTCCGAACGGGACCTCCAACGTGCCCTGCGCCAAGTCGTCGGAGACCAGCAGCAGGCTATGAAGCGCGATCCCGGCGCCAGCAACCGTTGCCTGGATCGCATGGGTCTCATCGCTGAAGCGCAAGCCCGCCCGCGCATCGATGCCGTCCATACCGGCAATTTTCATCCAGCGGCGCCAGGTCGGATTGCGGGGATCGCGACGATACCAGTCGAAATGAAGCAAAGTTGCTGACTGCAGGTCGCGCGCCTTCTTGATACCGAGACGCGGACTTGCCACCGGCGCAAAGCGATCGACGGTCAGGGTCTCGGCGACCAGATCGGGATAGGGTCCGGGGCCATAGCGCAGGGCGAGATCAGCGACACCCGCACCGAGGTCGACGGCCTCCAGCGTCGCGAGCAATGTGAGATCGATGTCCGGTCGTGTCTGGCGAAATGCTTCGATGCGCGGCACCAGCCACTTGGCCGCGAAAGCCGGCGTCGCGGAGAGCGTCACCACGGTGCGCCGCGGCGTGCGGCTCAAGCCGTCGATAACGCGTGCAAAGGAATCGAAGCCGTCGCGCAGGACCGGCAGCAATACTTGCCCTGCCGCCGTGAGCAGTACCTGGCGCGTACGCCGTTCGAACAAGCTTACGCCGATCGCTTCCTCAAGCTGCCGCACCTGATGACTGACTGCCGTTGGCGTGACGTGCAGTTCGTGCGCTGCGCGCTTGAAGCTCAGATGTCGGGCGGCGGCCTCGAACGTGCGCAGGCCAATCAATGGAGGCAGACGTCTCATTGCTGCGGCCTATAGATGAATTCTACTCAGCCATAGGCTGAGTAATTTGCGTTTGTCAATGCGGCTTTCTGCACCGATCTAAGAATCTACAGATGATCGGAGATTTGCCATGAAGCTGTTACGAATTGATTCCAGCGCGCGTTCCCATGCCTCAGACCAAAGTTCGCGCGGATCGCATACACGCAGGCTCACCAATCGGTTTACTCGGCGCTGGCTGCAACAGCGGCCGAATGATGTTCTGATCAGTCGCGATGTCGGCCAATCACCGCCGCATCCCGTCGCCGAAAAATGGATCGGGGCCGCCTTCACCAAGCCCGACCAACGCGAGGCGTGGATGAGCGAGACGCTGGCCGAAAGCGATGCGCTCATCAACGAACTGATCGCGGCCGATTTGGTCGTCGCCGGCGTGCCGATGTACAATTTCGGGATGCCAGCGCAGTTCAAGGCCTATATCGACAACGTCGTGCGGGTCGGTCGCACGTTCGGTTTTGACCGTTCACGGCCGGACGATCCCTATACGCCGCTGCTGGCGGGGATGGACAAGCGTCTTGTCTTGCTCGGGTCGCGCGGCGATTACGGGTACGATCCCGGCGGCCGCATCGCTCATATCAATCATGTGGAAGGCGCTATCCGCGATGTGTTCGCATTTCTCGGCGTCACCGCATTCCACAGCGTTGCGGTAGAGTATGACGAGTTCGGCGGTGATCGCTTGCAGGCGTCCATTGCGGCGGCTGAACGCGCGGTCGATGAACTGGTCGATCAGGTAGTGCGGGAAGCGGAGCAGCGGGAAGCGGCTTGAGCGCGTCTCGTCGCGGAGCCTTGACGAGAGGACGCTTGATGATCCTGTCGCTTCCGATCCTGGTCGCTATCCACCCTGCCTCAATCGCGCCAGCACCTTCAGGCCGCCATAGCCATCCGCCGGCAGGAGCCCCATCTTGGTCTGATAATCCCTGACCGCCTTCATGGTGTCGTTGCCGACACGGCCGTCGGTGCCGCCGGTGTCGAAGCCCGCTTTGGTCAGCCGCGTCTGCAGCTCCTGCACCTCGGGGAGCGTGAGCGCGCGCTCCGAGCCGGGGAAGGGGTTGATGAAGGGCGGGGCGCCCAGAATGCGGTCGCCGAGATGGCAGATCGCGAGCGCGTAGTTCATCGACGGGTTATAGCTCTTCACCGAATAGAAGTTCGGGCCGAGCAGGAACGAAGGGCCGCCTGAGACCGGCACCCACATCTGCGCTGACGCGTTCGGCTGCGGGAACGGCTTGCCGTCGGCGCGGGTGACGCCGGCGCTGGCCCATGCCGCATAGGTCCGGCTGCCGCTCGAAGATCCCCCTGAGCTGCGGACTTCATAGCCCCAGTGCTCGCCGCGGTGATACTTGCCGCGGTTGAGCAGATAGCGCGCGCTGGAGCCGAGCGCGTCGTCGGGCTTGCCGAACGGCGAGACGCGGCCGTCCTTGTCATAGTCCATGCCGACATTGAGCCAGACTTCCGGCATCCATTGCGTGTGGCCCATTGCGCCGGCCCAGGATCCCCGCATTTCGTCTGGCGTGCCCCAGCCGCGATCGACGATTTTCAGCGCGTTGATGAGTTCGGTTTCCCAATAGGCGCGGCGGCGCGGTTCATTCCAGGCAAGAGCTGCGAGTGCCGGAAAGATCGGGCGCATATGGTTCTGCTGCACCAGGGGATCGCCATAGGCTGACTCAACGCCCCATAGCGCCAGCAGCGTGCCGCGCTCGACGCCAAAATCCTGCTCGATCCGCGCGAACAGCGGCTCGTGCTTTTTCAGCGCCTCGCGGCCGTGGATGATGCGCCAGTCGGAGACACGGCGGTTGATGTATTGCCAGATCTGCTCGTGGAATTCCGGCTGCTTCTGCATCTGCCGGAACACGGTCATGTCGGGCTCGATGCGCCCCATCACCCGCGTCCAGGTCGCGTCCGAAATGCCTTTGGCCAGTGCGCGGGCGCGAAAATTGTCGCGCCACTGGTCGAAGCCGGCCGGCGCCGCAATCGCGACGGATGGCGCGGCGAGCAGGATGCCGCCGCCGAGGCCGGCTTTCAGCAGGGCGCGGCGGGTCGGGTCATCAAGGGAATCAGGCTGGTTCATGCCCCCATTCTACCGGGGCGGGACGCCCGGGCCAAAAGCCATGACGCCGCGGGAACCGGCGAATTCTTACAAATCCGCGGCTATTTTGGCGAGCCAGCGGCGGATCGTGCGCTCCGCCTCGGCGGAAAGCCCGGCGGCCAGCCGCTGTTCGACCGTCTCGGCGTGCCGCCGGCATCGACCCAGCAGCGCCGCGCCCCGCGGCGTCACCGTCCATTGCAGCATCCTGCCGTGGACCGGATGCGGAGTTTTGCGGATGGCGCCGTCGCGCTCGAGATTACGGATGATGACGCCGACGGTCTGCGGCGTCAGCATCGCGACCCGTGCGAGCTCCGCGCCGGACAGGCCGGGATAGGCCTTGAGCATCGTCAGCACCACGAATTGCGGGGAGGTGACGCCGAGTTCGGCCAGCGAACGCTCCATCGCGAGCCGGGTCGCGCCTTGCGCCTGGCGCAGGAGATAGGCGAGGTAGCCCTGTTCGCCGCGCTTTCCTTCGCCGGGCGGCGGCGGGCGCAGCATCAATGGTGCGCGATTTTCGCCGGATTTTTGCGGCCGTCGCCCGGCTTTTCCGGCCGGCGGTTTTTGTTTCGCTTGTGGAGTTTTCACCGATGGATTTCGCGATCGCGCGGCCGTGGTCTGCGATGCCTTGCGCTGCATATCAGTGCTCTTATAATCAATCAGAGCACTGATAACATGAGGAACGGCCGATGTCACACGCCCGCAAGGAATATAAAGATTTCATGGCGCTGACGCCGGATGCCTATGCGGCCGTGCTTGAGCTCAGCCAGATCGCCGGCAAGGCGGGCATGGACAAGCAGCTGCTCGAACTGATCAAGCTGCGCGTCTCGCAGATCAACGGTTGCGCCTTCTGCGTGCAGTATCACATTCTGGAAGGCGAGAAGCTCGGCGTATCCACCGACAAGCTCAACCTCGTGGTGGTCTGGCGCGAGGCGCCACAGTTTTCGCAACGCGAGCGCGCGGCGCTGGCCTGGACGGAAGCGCTGACCTTGCTGAGGGACGGCGTCAGCGACGAGGTCTATGCACAGGCGAGCGCGGAGTTCTCCGAAAAAGAACTGGCCTATCTCACCTCAGCGGTGGCGTCGATCAATGTCTGGAACAGGTTCGGCGCGGCGTTTCGCTGGACGCCGCCGGCGCGGAAGCACGCCGTGGGCGCCGCGGCTTCGTAGCGATCAGTTCTCGCGACGGCCGTCGCGCGCAGCGTGGCGGATGACGTCCTCCGGCAGCGCATGTGCCACGGCGGCGGCCGGAGGTTGGGTGCCGATCTCGCGGCCGCGGCCGCGGATCAGCCGTTCATAGGACGCGATCAGGGTGGTGTAGGGATTGACCCAGATCCAGCCGTCGCGCGTGAACACCTGCACGTCGAAGTGCAGGTGGTACGACGTGCCATTGGGGAAATCGAGATAGTTGGAGACCACGCCGATCTTCTCGCCCTCGGCGACGCGGCGGCCGTTGAGGACGCCGTCGGCGTCCAAGGCTGACGGGTTCATGTGCATGTAGCGGAAGCGGATGTGCTCGTTGCTTGTGTTGATTTGCAGCGTCGCTGCCTGCTGCTTGAGGGAACGGATGATGACACCGTCGCGGACGGCGACGACGGCCTGTTTCCGCGGATGGCAGGTGCTCTCGGCACCGCTGTTCGGCGGGCAGGGCGCAGGGCGGATGTCCTGGCCTTGATGGCCGAAGCCGGCCGCGCATTGGCCGACCTGGAAGCTGCGCGCCTCGCAAAAATTGTCCCGCCACGGATAGACGCCGTTGCGTTCGCCTGATTTGCGCGTGCCGAACTGCTGCGAGCTGACCAGGGCCGGGGCTCTCGCCAGCGGAAAGCGGATCTGCGAATAGACCGCGAGATCGACGTGGCCGCCGCGCCTGCGCGCGCCGCTGCGGGCGATGATGTCGCCGCTCGGGCGATAGGTGAAGTCAGCAGAAGCCGCTGCCGGGCGCTCGGCAATGGCGGAGGGAATATCGAAGCGTGGGCGCGCCGGCTGGCCTCCGGCGATGCGTAGCGCTTTCAGGAAACGCTCGGCGATCGGATAGGCCTCGCGGCAGGCGAGCCTGCGCGGGCGCGGCGCTGAATCGAGGCACTGGATCGACACCACATAGGGCACGCCGAAACGGGTGAAGGCGTAGCGCACATAGCCTTCGCGGATGAAGCGGCGCATGTCAGGGAATTGCGCCGCCAGCGCCTTGACCGGCTCGCCCTTGCCGCCGAGCGGATCGGCGAGGTCGTAGACCAGCACCGAGCCCGTGATCTGCACCTCGACCGGCCGGGCGAACGTTCGCGACGGCAGGCCGTCGCCGGCGCCGGGCTCCAGCGAAAACACCGCGTCGTAGCCGGAGGCGCCGGCGTGAAACACATCGACGGGGCGGAAGTCGGCCTGATAGCGCGACACCGCCGGATGGCGCGTGCCACGGGCCTGGGCCTCGAGATAGGCCGCGGTGTCGAACGGCAACAGCACCGGTACCGGACTGTTTCCGATTCCGGTGAACATCGGCGAATTGATCGCGTTCAACTGCACCAGCGCGGGCGTTGCGCGCGGATCCCCTGTGGGCAGCCGCGCCCGGCCTGCGAAGGTGAAGCGCGAGGCGATCGATGGCCGGGAGTTGATCTCGGTGCGAAGCTGATCGAGAACGGCGCGCCATTCGACGCGAATGGCCGAAATCGACGGCGTCCGGAACTCATTGGCGGAAACGCCGGTGATCCCGGCAAGGAGCAAACAAAAGGCTGCCAGCCACCGCGAGAGCAAGCTGACAGCCTTCGTATCCAATGCATCGCCCCCCGGCGTATGCTCCGTAGCCTATGGCGCGGTGTTAATCCTTTGCGCGCTCGACGTAGGAGCCGTCCTCGGTCATCACCACAATCCGTGTTCCCGTTCCAATATGCGGCGGCACCGAGGTCCGCACGCCGTTGGAGAGGATAGCAGGCTTGTAGGAGGAAGACGCGGTCTGACCCTTGGTGACCGGCTCGGTCTCCACAACTTCGAGGGTCGCGCGCTGCGGCAACTGGATGGCGACCGGATTGAGGTCGTGCATCGACAGCTTCACCGTCATGTTTTCCTGCAAATAGGGTGCGGACGATCCCACGATCTCCTTCGACACCTGGACCTGGTCATAGGTCTCGGCGTTCATGAAGTGGAAGCCGTCGCCATCTTCATAGAGGTAGTTGAAATTGCGGTCCTCGACGGTGGCCTTCTCGACCTGGTCGGTGGTCTTGTAGCGTTCCGACACCTTCACGCCATCGCCGATGCGGCGCATTTCGATCTGGCTGACCGGGGTTCCCTTGCCCGGATGGATGTTTTCGGCCGAAAGGACGACATAGAGCTTGCCGTCCTGCTCGATGACGTTGCCCTTGCGAATAGAACTGGCGATGACTTTCAAAGCTGTTTTCCCGAATTTCTGGCCTTCGGCCACACCGGACATGGGCGTCCGCAGGGCCAATCAGGCGGTTTCGGGCTGCAACATACTGATTTTGCCCGTCGATGCCAGCGTTTTGCGGCCGCTTCAGCGAGGCCCCTGAGGCCGTCAACGGCCCTGTTTCGCCGTGTCAGCCGGCGACGGTGGCAAGTAATTTGACGGTGGGGCTGAACGATGCCGATGGCTCTGAAAGCAACGTTTTAAGCGGTTCGCGATTGCTCGCAGCATCCATGGGCTGCGTCGACATCCACCGGGCGAATGGACAATCAGAGCGTCTTTCGACATGAAATGACCGATCTGGAGCCGGACCTCGCCGTCTGCTCCCGGCCAGTCGTATCGGTCGCAAAGAAAGTTGAACAATATCAATGGTATTTGTCGATTCCCTGAACACCTTGATTGGCTCCGCTGAGGATGCTCGGCGGATTCGGGACCGGCTGTGATGGGTGGAACCGACCAGCCGTCGCCGTGGTGGTCGGCCGCGCGGCACGCCGACCGCAAGCCGTTCCTGATGGCGCGAAGCGCGATCACGCGGGCGGTGCGCGGCTGGTTCGACGAGCAGGGCTTTACGGAGGTGGAGACCGGCATCCTGCAGGTCTCGCCGGGTAACGAGACGCACCTGCATGCGCCCCGTACCGAGATCGTCGGCAACGACGCCAGCCGCGCGACCCGCTATCTGCGGACGTCGCCGGAGTTCGCCGCCAAGAAACTGCTCGCCGCCGGTGAGTCCAAAATATTCGAATTCGCGCGCGTGTTCCGCGACCGCGAGCGCGGTGATCTGCATCTGCCCGAATTCACGATGCTGGAATGGTATCGCGCTGACGCCAGCTATGACGCTGTCATGGCCGATACCATCGTCGTCATCGCCCATGCGGCGCAGGCAACCGGGATCGGCCGGTTTTCGTTCCGCGGCAGAACGGCCGATCCGTTTGCCGAGCCGGAACTGCTGACTGTCGCGGCAGCGTTCGAACGCTTTGCAGGAATCGATCTACTCTCCACCATCAGCCATGGCGAGGGCGATCGCGCGGCGCTTGCGGCGGCGGCTAAATCGCGGGTGCGGATCACGGGGGACGACACCTGGTCGGACATCTTCAGCAAGGTGCTGGTCGAGCATGTCGAACCGAACCTGGGGCAGGGACGTTTGACTGTGCTGTTCGAGTATCCGGCGCCCGAAGCCGCTCTGGCGCGGACGAAGGCGGCCGATCCGCGCGTCGCCGAACGTTTTGAGGTCTATGCCTGCGGCGTCGAACTCGCCAATGGCTTTGGCGAACTGACCGATGCCGACGAACAGCGCCGCCGTTTCGCCGCAGCGATGGACGAGAAGGAGCGGCGCTACGGCGAGCGCTATCCGCTGGATGAGGATTTTCTCGCGGCCGTTGCCGAGATGCCGCCATCGAGCGGGGTCGCGCTCGGTTTCGACCGGCTGGTGATGCTGGCCAGCGGCGCGCTGCGGGTGGATCAGGTGGTGTGGACGCCGCCTTCGGGAGAGACATGAACAGGATCGATCCGAAATTGTCGGCAACGCTGCGGCGGCCCGCCGATCTCGTCGAGCGCGGATTGGCGAAGGCGGCGGAGCTCGCTGACCTCGAACGGGTCGCCGCGCGCTATGCGATTGCCGTGACGCCTGAGCTCGCCAACCTGATCGACACGGAAAATCCGGATGATCCGATCGCTCGGCAGTTTATCCCGAGCGCGCTCGAACTGGTGAGCGCGCCGGGCGAAAATGCTGATCCGATCGGCGACGACGCGCATTCGCCGGTTAGCGGCATCGTTCATCGCTATCCCGACCGCGTGCTGTTCAAGCTGGTGCATGTCTGCGCGGTGTATTGCCGCTTCTGCTTCCGCCGCGAGATGGTCGGACCCGGCAAGGCCACCGCGTTGTCGGATGCGGCCTATCGCGACGCGCTGGACTATATCCGCGAGCACACGGAAATCTGGGAGGTCATCCTGACCGGCGGCGATCCCTTGATGCTGTCGCCGCGGCGGCTGGCCGAAATCATGGCCGACCTTGCGGCCATCGATCATGCTAAAATTGTTCGCATCCACACCCGCGTGCCAGTGGCGGCGCCCGCGCGTATCGATGGCAATATGATCAGGGCATTGAAAGTCGATGGTGCGACGACCTGGATCGCCGTCCACGCCAATCATCCGCGCGAACTATCGGGCGAGGCACGAACCGCCTGCGCGCGGCTAGCCGACGCCGGCATTCCGCTGGTGAGCCAGACGGTGCTGCTCCGCGGCGTCAATGATGACGCCGCCACGCTGGAAGCCCTGATGCGCGCCTTCGTCGAAAACCGGATCAAGCCCTATTACCTGCATCATGGCGATCTGGCGCCGGGGACCGCGCATCTGCGCACCACGATCGCGGAAGGCCGGGAACTGATGCGAAATTTGCGTGGCCGCATCTCGGGCCTGTGCCAGCCGGAATATGTGCTCGATATTCCCGGCGGCCATGGAAAGGCGCCGATTGGACCGAATTATTTGTCGCATGCAAGTTCCAGTGAATCTGAACTATCCTCGGAAACGCAGTATCGTATCGTCGACTATTGCGGCGACGTTCACCTCTATCCGCCAAAGCCGTGATCTCGCGATGACGGAGGACGGCGAGGAGAAACGGGAGCCGCAAGAAGAAGAGCGCCATCGCGGAATCGAAAACGCGGTGCTGCTCGGCTTCTTCGTGGTGCTGGTGGCCGCCGGAATCTGGTTGCTCGGCACCATGGCCGACGTACGAAAGGCGCAGGACTGCGCGGCCCAGGGACGCCGCAACTGCGCCACGATCGACGTGCCGGAACGGACACGTTAATTGAATTTAATAAAAGGCGGGAGAATCAGGATGCAAAAAACAACCTTGTCGGTCGCGCTGATGGTCCTGCTCGGCATGCCTGCTGCGTTCGCGCAGGGCGGGACGTCGACAATGCCAAAGAGTAGCAGCCCGAGTGCTGGAGGGATTCCGGAGGCGCCGATCGGACACCGTCAGCCTCGCCGCAGCGACGTGCCCGAAAAGAACGTGACTGACCCGAACGATCCCTTGAGCAAGGAAAACGCAGCGCTCGACCGCAAGATCAAGAGCATCTGCCGCGGCTGCTAGGGAACCTGCTCCCTGAGAACCGGAAAGCGATGGTTGCTGCGATCCCTGTTGGCTTGCGGCTGATCTCCGCTTGCGATCTCAGCCGTACTTCGCCGCGCGGCGATGCACCAGCACGTAGGCCATGAACTGAGCGCGATAGGGCTGCGACTTCATGGCTGCGAATGAGCTGGATGCAGCCACGGGCCTCGTTTGTGGTTCTGAGCTCAATCGATCACCTGCTTCGGCGACGGCGATGTGGCCGGCGCGGCATCTGAATTCCGCTCGCGCCGATACACGCTTGTTGCCGGGCGCTCAAGACGCCGAGGCTGTTCAGACACCGAAATAACCGGGCTGATCGATATCGGCGATCAGTCCGTATCCCGCTCGCTCCTGGCATCGCGTCGGGCTTGCCATCTACCTTTGGGATTGCCTCACTGGGGAGCCTCGCTTCCCGACGATCGACGTGTTCTGACCTTGTCTTGAACAGCGCCCTGCCGACCAATAAGATAAGAGAGATAATTGGCAGGCCAATGTTTCGGAGCGCGCCAGTATGACGTTGGATTTACTTCGTTCTGGATACGCAACTCTCGAGCATGAGATCGCCCAGGAGAGGGCGTCAGCGCTCGGACGGCTTGGACGGCGGCTTGAGGCCGCGCTGGCGGCACTTGCCGCATGCCCGCGGACGGCAAACTCCGATCGAAAAATCCGCGATGGACTCGTCGAACAGGCGGGATATGCGCTCTGGCTCTTCGTCGTGCAACGCGAGGCCTGCGGCCTCAACAAGATCTCCCAGGTGATGCGGGACTACGGGGTGCCGAACGAGGTGTATGTCCGCATGGGGCCATTGGCCTCGCCGAGCATCCATCCAACGAAGACCGCGGAGCTTGAGGCAATGTCGGCGCCAATCTCCACGCTCTAGTAGTCGAGGTCCGACAGGAACGTTGTGTTCACGATCGCAAATTCGGATTCCCGCCAATCCTTCATCAATTGCGCACGCGCTACGCGATGCGTCTCAAAATCTGACGTGGTGCATTTCACGGCGTGATGATCGATGGCTGATATCTCGAGCAGCGTATCGAAGCTCACCTGCCGGTCCTCGCGATTCCCGACTTCGGCGAAGTAGACCGTATGATCGAACTTGCCCATCGCCCAACACAATTGAACGTGGGCCTGATCGGCCGCAAATGCTGAAATCGGAGCAAGTAGAACCACCGCCAACAACAATCGAACGACCGAATTGATCATCGCAATACTCCAAAAAAATAATGAAACAGTGTTCGAATTGCCCACACCGCTAAGGGACCGGTTACGGGCCTGACTGCTGCAGGAACGTATATTTCGAAGCGTGATTTCTTCATGTGAGCTATCCCACAGCCCCGCCGATTCTTGCAAAGCCTGTGCTGCGGGCTTGCCGGCGCAATCAGCCGTTTGGGGGACGGGTGCCGATTATGCGTGCACGTTCGGATCGTGGTTGGTGCTTTAACAGGCAGAAGCAGGGCGCGCAGTCGGCGTGCCCTGCTTCACCGTCCTTGAGCCGGGCGGCTTAAGCCGAACGCTCTTCCCGGAACTTGCGCGACTGTGCGTTCCGGCGCGTCGTCACCGCATCGGCCAGCACGTTCAGCGCGGACACCGTTGTTTCCCAGTCGATGCAGCCATCGGTAATGCTCTGCCCATAGGTCAGGGGCTTGCCATGCACCACATCCTGGCGGCCGGCGACGAGGTTGCTCTCGATCATCACGCCGGTGATGCGTTGTTCGCCGTTCGAGATCTGGCGTGCGATGTCAGCGACCACCAACGGTTGGTTCTCCGGCTTCTTGGAACTGTTGGCGTGGCTGGTGTCGATCATGAGCCGCGGCGCGACGCCGGCACGGGCAAGTTCGAGGCAGGCGGCTTCAACGCTTTCGCGGTCGTAGTTCGGCTTGTGGCCGCCGCGCAGGATGATGTGGCAGTCCTCGTTGCCGGTGGTCGCCGCGATCGCCGAGCGTCCGCCCTTGGTCACCGCCATGAAATGATGCGGATGAGAGGCCGATTTCACGGCATCCGCCGCGATGCGGACATTGCCGTCGGTGCCGTTCTTGAAGCCGACCGGGCATGACAGCCCGGACGCGAGCTCGCGGTGGATCTGGCTCTCGGTCGTGCGCGCGCCGATCGCCGCCCACGCCATCAGGTCGGCGATGTATTGCGGCGTCGTCATGTCGAGGAATTCGGTGCCGGCCGGCAGGCCGAGATTGTTCACGGCGGACAATACGTTGCGGGCGAGGCGCAGGCCTTTGTTGATGTCGAAGGAGCCGTCGAGATTGGGATCGTTGATCAGACCCTTCCATCCGACCGTCGTGCGCGGTTTCTCGAAATAGACCCGCATCACGATCTCGAGGCGGTCGGCGAGCTGTTCGCGCAACGCGGCGAGCCGCTCGGCGTAATCGACGGCCGCGGCGGGATCGTGGACCGAGCAGGGACCGACGACGACCAGCAGGCGGTCGTCGGTGCTGTTCAGGATGGCGTGGATGGCGTTGCGCGCCGCCATCACGACGCGCGTCGCGGTCAAGGTGCGCGGTATCTCGCCCATCACCTCCTGCGGCGTACTCAGCTCTTTCAGTTCGCGAATTCGAAGGTCGTCGGTGGTGCTCAACACGGCTCTGGCTCCTGGTTAGGAAACCTGCCGGCCAATAAAAAAGCCGCCAGGTTTGGCGGCTGTTCGGACTTTATGCTTCAATTCATCAGATTGAGCGCGATCCTCCCACCGCCAGCGAGCTGTCGTAGCTAAAATACCAAAAGTTGCTGGCGGCGATCATGATCATGGCAGGCTCTATAGCCCAGCCATTTGGGCTTGTCACCCCATAATCGGCATCAGGATTTGCGCGCGGCGAGCGCCATGCCGACCATCGAGGCGCCGCCGAGCATAAGGTTGATCCCGACCAGGAGGCCGATCGCCCATCGCGCCGAATCCGGCAGCCCGGCGACAATGATGAACGCGATCAGGAGGTCCATCACGCCCGAGATCAGCAGCCAGGACCAGCGCTCCGACAATTCGCGTCGGTGCTCCAGGGCGTACATGATGGTGACGACACCCTCGGCGAGAAAATACGCGCCGACCACGATAGTGAGGGTGAGGATGCCCTCCATAGGCCTTGCGAGCAGGATACCGCCGGCCAGAACGGCCAGCGCCGCCGAAAACAATGACCACCAGAAGCCGGGCATCTGCCGCGCCCAATACGTGACGAACAGCCCGGCAATGCCGCTGATCAGAAACATCCAGCCAAGGAAGATGGTGACGGCGAGGCTAGCCAGAGGCGGCACGATCATCGCAGCAAGGCCGAGCAGGGCGAGCACGATGCCTTCGAACAGAAAAGCCTTCCAGCGCGCCTTCACCGCGGCGTTCATTTCAGACTGCAGTTTGCCGAAGTCTGGGGGGCCGCCATCCTGGGGAAGGGTCATTGGAAAACTCCCGATGCCTGCCGCGCCGATTGAGTGTCCAATATAGCCTGTACGCCGACTGCGGGTGAAATTTGTTCGTGAGGTTTAAGCGAGATCAACGACGGGAAGACGACACTCAGCCCGGTTCGGGCGCCGACGAGAATCCCTCCGAGGACGTCCTGATGCGGTTGCGGCCGAACACATAAACCGCAGATGTCGCCAGCAACAATGCCAGGCCTATCAGAATGGAGGTCATGCCGAGCGGAACGAGAAGCAGCGAGGCGTTGCGATCCGGATTGACGAACCAGTGATGGAGCGAGGTCAGCACGAAAGCCGCGCCCGCGAAGCCCGCACCGCTGCCCACCAGCAAGAGCGCCCACATCCGCCGCAACTGGCTCAGCCGCTCGCGTGCAAGTTCGGTGCGCGGCGCATGATGGCGGCCGACGCGCCGCACCAGGCGGATGGCAAATCCGATCGAGCTGAAGCCGATCAAAAGGCTCGTCGCCGCCAGCAGCATTCGCGTGGTGGGGCCGAGATCGGGATGTTTCTGCAACGTCAGCAGAGGAAAGTCGAAGGCGGCGTGCAGCGCCACCGGCGCGAACAGCGCCAGGCACCAGCTCGAGATCCGCGCCCAGTCCCGGTGATGCCGATGCGCGCCGAGCGCGGTGCCGGCGCGCGCGATCGCGATATAGGCGCCCGCGATGATGCCGAGCGCGCCGTGGAACGGCACCGTCAGCACGCTGCGCAAGGCCGCCAGCGAGCGCCACATGTCGGCGTGTTGCACCAGATAAGCGAGGTTTTCGTAAGCCGCGAAGCCGAGGCCGGCGGCCGCGCCGTAGACCACGGTGTCCATCGGATCCGCAAACGTGCGTCGACGCACCGGCAGCGATACGGCAATGATCACGAGGACCTTGACGATTTCTTCCGGTGCGGCGACGCCGAAGATGGAACGCAGGCCCTGCGTCATCCAGGGGTTTCCCGGCACGGCAAGGATCGCGGCAAACGGGGCGCGCGCCACTCCCAACAGCGAAATGCTGGCGGCCCCGAGTACGAACGCCAGCCATACCCGCGCCGGCGGGCCAGGGCGTTCGTCGGCGGCAATGACGAGCCAGAGCACCAGCAACGCCGGTGCAATGGCGGCAACGCCGATCGATGTGGGGAGGGCCTGGAGCAGCAACATCTTGCGGAACTTACCTCATGCGAGCGTAAATGGCCGTAAACTCAGCCGTTTGCAAGAAAAGTCGAACGCGACTCCTTGTCGCCAAGCAAGGTTTGAAGTTCCAGCCTTTGCGGGCGCCGCAATGGCGGATCAATCCGCCATCGGCTTAAACGCGGATCCGTTGGCCGATCTTGCCCCGTACCATCAGCAATCCCGCCAGCGCGGCCAGCGCGAAGGCGGCGCCGGCCAGGAACGTGCCTTGCGGCCCCGCGATATCCCAGAGCGCGCCGGCAATAACGCTGGCAGCGAGCATCGCCACGCCGCCGAGCAGGTTGAAGAATCCGAAAGCCGTGCCGCGCAACTCAGCCGGCGCCGTATCGGCAACCAGCGCAGCCAGCAAGCCTTGCGTCAGCCCCATGTGCAGGCCCCATAGCACGACGCCCAGCGCAACGCCGCCCACCGAGGGCATCAGGGCCAGCACGACATCCGCAGCGATCAGCAACACAATGCCGCCCGCCAGCACGGCCGTCCGGCTCATGCGGTCCGACATGACGCCGGCGGGATAGGCAGCGAGGGCATAGACAACATTCATGGCCACCAGCACGGCAGGCACCAGCATGACCGGCAGCCCGACATTCTGGGCGCGGAGAACGAGGAAGGCTTCGCTGAAGCGCGCCAACGTGAACACGCTTGCGACCGCCACCACCCACCAATAGGCCGTTCCCAGGTTTTTGACCTCGGCCAGGCTGATCGGATTGCGCACGGTGCGCAGCGCTTTCGGTCGTTCCGGCTCGCGCACGGCGAAAACGATCAGCGCGAACGCCAGGAAGGCGGGGATCACGGCAACCCAGAACACCGTCGTGAAGTTATCAGCCGTCCACCACATCAGGGCAATGGCGAGCAGCGGGCCTGTGAAGGCGCCGATCGTGTCGAGCGATTGGCGCAGTCCAAAACTCGCGCCGCGCAGGTCGGGCGGCGAGAGATCCGCCACCAGCGCGTCGCGGGGCGCGCCGCGAATGCCCTTGCCGATCCGGTCGACGAAACGCGCAGCCACCAGCCAGCCGACGGTTGGTGCGAGCGGAAACACCGGCTTGGTGAAGGCCGCGAGTCCATAGCCGATGGCGGCCAGCCATTTGCGCTTGCCGAGCCAGTCCGAGAGCGCGCCGGAGAATATTTTGGTGATGGAGGCGGTGGCCTCGGCGATGCCTTCGATGACGCCGACCGTCACCATCGACGCGCCGAGCACCGAGACCAGGTAGATCGGCAGCAAAGCGTGGATCATCTCCGACGAGATGTCCATCAGCATCGAGACAAAGCCCAGGACCCATACGCCTGGTGGAATATCCCTGATCGAACGGGTCGGCTTGGTTTCAGCGGCCATGTCGTTTCTCGTGCCGCCTTATCGCGCCAACAGCCGCCGGCAGGCATCAACAAACACCTCGGCCCCCGTGACGATGTCGGCGTCGGCGGTGTTCTCGGTCCAGTGGTGAGAGATGCCGCCGATCGAGGGCACGAACAGCATGCCCGCCGGCATGACAGTGGCAAGAATCTGGGCGTCGTGGCCGGCGCCGCTTGGCATGCGGAGCGATCTGCCGCCGGCAAAAGCTGCGCCGGCCTGTTCGATGGCCTGCTGGAATGAGACGTCCATCAACGCAGGCGCCCCGGTGCGGATGCGCTCCACCGCGACGCTGCAGCGGCCCTGCGCGCCGACCTCGGCAGCCATGCTGCGGAGGAGATCTTCCAGCCGCGCGATCACGCCGGGGTCGTCGTCGCGAATCTGGAATAGCATTTCCGCCGCGCCCGGGATGATGCTGGGCGCGCCGGGATCGAGGGTGATGCGGCCCGTGGTCCACACCGTGCGCGGACCGCAGGCCGCGGGGAAGCGGTCGTCGATCGCGACGCAGAACCTGGCGAGCGCGAGGCCGGCATCGCGGCGAACTGCCATCCGCGTGGTGCCGGCGTGGTTCTGTTCGCCGGTGAAGGCGATGCGATATTGCCAGATGCCGACGATGGACGTGACGATCCCGATGTTGAGACCGCTGCTTTCGAGCGTCTCGCCCTGTTCGATATGGGCTTCCAGATATCCGATATGCCGGCCGCGTTCGCATCGCGCGCGAGCGCGACCGGCCAAGCCAGCGTCGCGCAGCGCATCGCGCATGCTCCTGCCATCGTTGCGGTCGCGCGCCGCGTCGATATCGGCTTCGGTGACGCCGCCGACATAGGACCGGCTGCCGAGGAAATGTCCGAAATGCCCTTCCTCGTCGCACCAGGACGCAACTTCAACGGCGCCTTTAATGTCAGGATCGGGATTGATGACGCGGGCGGCTTCGAGCGCATAGATCACGCCGAGCGGTCCATCGAGCCAGCCCGCGTGGTTTTGGCTTTCCAGATGCGATCCCGCCAACAGCTTCGGTCCGTCTTTCGTGCTGGTGCCGATGATATTGCCGATGCCATCGATCTCGCCCGCAAGGCCGGCCTCGGGCAGCCGCTGCACCAGCCATGCTAGTGAACGCAGATGCGGCTCCGAGAATGTCGGCTTGTGAACACCGGACTTATACGTGCCGATTGCACGCAATGCGCGAAGATCGGAGAGGACTCGCGTGCCGTCGACGCGTGAGAGATTGTTAGTCATTGAGTTGCGTACCTGTCGGCTCCGTAGTTCTCCGGAGAAGAACAAAGTTCCTGAAGTAGTTCTCCGGGGTAGAACAAAGTTCCGGAGATCGTTCCGGTAGTAGAACAAAGTTCCTGCAACATCGCCAGCCGCGATCTATCCCGCCGACAACAGCGCCAATGCGAGGACAGCAAGCCACGCCACGATGATGAGCGCCGCGACAGCGCCAGCAGTTATCTTCGCTTCTCCTTGAGCGTGTAGTCGCGCATTGTTTTCGCAAAAACGTGTGAGGGGCATGCGGCCGTTGAAACGACTTTACTCACTTGGTTTCCGAAAAGAAGCAGTTCTCGCGCGGCGGATGGAGCGCATGGTGTGAGAACGAAGCAAGCCGAAATTGTGGTTCGCGGCGCGCCAAAGAAAGGCGACCGCCGGCTGAGCGAACCGAGGTGCTGGGCCGTCGGGATTGACGGGAAGTCGCGCGGATAGCGCTAGGAGAGGTGGCTTTCCCGAATGCCGACCATGCAGTGGCCTTCGGTGGTCCGGGTTTTCATGGCCGCGACGACCTCATGGCGAACGCAATTTGAGGATCGGTCGACATCAGACGAGGATCGGTCGACGCCAGACACTGAATTGGAGGGACCTTCGATCGGTATCGGACCCGGGCTTTGAATGCATCGAGTTGGTGCTCGAAGTTCGCGAGAGCCTCTGGCCAGTTCCTTCGCGCGGGGATCTCGATCCATAGGCTCCCAAGACGGAGCCTCCAAGGCCGGAGGGCACATGGCGTCAGGTGCGCATGCAACGCATCAGGGCTGGTCGACCGTGGAGAAAGGCCTACCCACAGCAAACGATGCGACGTCTTGTTGGATCAGGCCAGGCGTACGTTGCCTTGATTCCGGCGGCGATAGGCCAGGAAGCCGACGCCGAAGAAGCCGAGGATCATCATCGCCCAGGTCGAAGGCTCCGGCACCGCGCCCGAGATCGTCTGAACGCCGCCGAGGCGTTCCTGCCTCACGTCATCGAAGAAACCACCATTGAGCGCCAGGATAGAAACGCTTTGGATGATTTCCCCGCCGCCCGATTGCAGCGTGAAGAAGTTATTGCCGTTCAAGCTGATGGCGATGTCTTCAAACGTTATCGTCTGCAAATTAGTGACCACAGTGATATCGGCCAGCGTGGCGGTCAGATCGTTAATGTTGAAGACGTTCGTGGTAAATCCCAGGCTACTATTCGCCAGGAACCAAGTAAGCAGATTGAACCCGTCGTCCGCGGTGTCTGAAATTCTCGCCTGGCCGCTTGAGTTCGTACCGGTCAAAGCCTCGTTGCTCTGGAACGTTACCCGATTTGCCGGATTTGAATTGGTGTCGGTGGTCAGCGAGGTCGTGTTGTTTCCAGTGACGTTCTGAAAGATCACGTTCTGATCGGTGCCGCCTCCGTTACCAGATGAAAGCACCAGACTGGCATTAGCAGCGCTCGAAAGGGCTGTAACTCCCGCGAGCAATGCGGCCACAAAGATTCCACGCGTGTTAATCATCGCCTACTCCTGCCAATAACTGGAATTCACAAATGACTTTTATCTGCTGGCACGAATTGCCAGATTTTCCCGACATATATCATTCATTAAAAACTCGTAAAGAGGCGCCGGCTTACTGAATTACCTCTTAGTAGAATAATTTCAGCCATTATAGGTTGCGCTGCGCTGCCCCACATCCGCTAGCCCGGCTCGCTGCGGCTGCATTTGCGGTCATTGCAATCCATTGAGTTCTATTTAATTGGAGGTACTTAAATCGATAATTAAATAAAGGGTCGCTCAAAGTAGATGCGCAATCTTCCTGATTGAGTACGGTCGAGATTGCGCTGGGTTTTCGGTGCCAGCGACCCTGCTTACGCGTACCGCTCGCCGAGCGAGCGTCCGCACGGCAACCAAGCGGACGCGGCAAAATTTGGTTTTGAGGAGTGCGGAACACAGCAAATCAAAGACCGGCCGCGGATTCGGGGTCTTGGCGCTCCCTAGCGGAATCGAACCGCTCTCTCCACCGTGAAAGGGTGGCGTCCTAACCGATAGACGAAGGGAGCAAAACAACCGGAAAATCAAGGCGTTAGGCGCTTGATGGGCCGTGTTGGCCACCGGCCGTCCAAGGTTCGTGGAGGCGGCGACGGGCGAACGTATAGTGGCGTTTGGCCGGGTGGGCAAGCCGCTCGAAAAGGCGTTTTGCGGCTGTTTTTGATCTCGATCGGCGCGACGGCGACAGGCGACACGCAACGAATTTTAAAGCCGCCTGGCGTAAGGCTGTATCGGGGGGAACTTCCGATATGGCTTTGCTATCGAGCAAGAAGCGCGAGACGCGCAAATCGTTGAGCCAGCCCGGGTGGATCACACTCGAAGGCGGTTTTGCCGCGCGCCAGTGCGTGGTGCAGGATCTGTCCACGACGGGGGCGAAGGTTACGATCGAGGATCCCAACTCGCTGCCGGCCAAGTTGCGGCTGGCGTTTTCGCGCGATGCCAGGACCGGACGCCGCTGCGAAGTGGTCTGGCGCCGCGGCAAATCGGTCGGCGTCAAGTTCGTCCGCTAATCTGGCATCGATCCGCAAGCAGCGATAAAAGGCGGGATGCGAAAATCTCTCCTGGTCATGATCGCGGTGCTGCTGCCTTCGGTTCCCGCGTTCGCCGAGCAACCCCGCCCGCAAAAGCCCGACAAGGCCTCGACATCGGGCAAGTCGCTTCCGCTGAAGCGTCCGAGTTCGGCTAATGCGTGCGCGGAATACGGCGCGGGCTTCGTCAGAATCGAAGGCACCAACACCTGCATGAAGATCGGCGGCGCGATAAGCGTCGGCGCTGGTGTATCCAGCGGCTCGCGCTGAACAAGCCCTTACGTCATCGGTGGCGCGATGAACTTGGCGAAACCGGGGCGGGCAGCGAATTGCGCGAACCAGCGTTCGAGGTTCGGCAGCCTCTGCTTGGTGACGCCCTCGACGCCGAACCAGCGCCGCGCATAAGCGCCGAGCGCGATATCGGCGATCGTGAACTGATCGCCTTCGATGAAGCGCCGCGTCGCCAGCTGCGCCTCGACGATCCGCCACACCAGACCTTCCGCGTCGGCATCCTTCTGGATCGCGACCATGTCGCGCTTTTCGACCGGCGTGCGCACCAGCGCCCAGAACACCGGCCGGTCGACCGGCTGCAATGTCGACAGCGTCCAGTCGAGCCAGCGATCGACGCCGGCGCGCGCCTTCGGCTGCGCGGGATAGATCGGCGAGCCCTCACCATAGGCCATGCAGAGATAACGCATCACCGAATTGGATTCCCAAAGCACGTAGTCGCCATCCACCAGCGTCGGCACGCGGCCGTTCGGATTCATCGCGAGATAGGGCTCCTCGTTGTTCCTGCCGAATTGCATGCCGGCGTCGATTCGTTCATAGGCCAGATCGAGCTCGGCGAGGCACCACAGCACTTTTTGAACGTTGACCGAGTTGGCCCGGCCCCAGATGGTGAGTTGTTGTTTCTTGTTGTCGGCCACGCGCCTCGCTCCCGCTGATCTGCCTGCGCTCAGTTCTTAGCCGAAGATCGACGAAAAAGCTCGCGTTCGCGCACGGCCAGCGTCAACAAAAAAAACAGGGCTCTGCCGCAGCGCGACAGAGCCCGTTTCTCGCATTATGCAAGGCTAACGTCAGCTCGGTCAGTGGCCCAGGAACAGCCAGAGCAGAATGATCACCGGAATAGGCACGCCCAGCAACCAAAGCAAAAGCCCTCGTCCCATCATTTCCTCCTTCAAAATGTATTCGAGGAGAAAACGCGTCATGCCGTGGCCAGTTCCTGCGGATAAAACAACGCAAGGCGAGGAACGTTTTATGATTTCGGAGTTTCCGCGAGCGACAATCCGATCCGAAACAGCGAGTAGCCGTCGCGCTCCACCGCCTCGCGCACTTCGGCGTTGACGTCGTCGGAATGGCGGCCGCGCGTCAGCCGCCATTCGCGCTCAGGAAACGGCGCGTCCGCTCGGGTCACGAGCCGGTAGCTCGGATGACGGACGTGGACGAAGAAATGGTACAAGGCCTACCAGTGGCCGGTGTTCGGCATCGAGGTCCACGGCTCGGCTGGCGGCTTCGGCTCGCCTTTCTGCAACAGCTCGATCGAATGCAGATCGGGCGAGCGCACGAACGCCATGTTGCCGTCGCGGGGCGGACGGTTGATGGTGATGCCGGCCTTCATCAGGCGGTCGCAGGTGGCGTAGATGTCGTCGACCTCATAGGCGAGGTGGCCGAAATAGCGGTCCTCGCCATATTTCTCCTCGTCCCAATTATAGGTGAGTTCGACCAGCGGCGCGCCACGGTTCTGCGGCGCCGCCTTGAACAGGCCCTCATCCTCGGGCGCGCACAGGAACACCAGCGTGAAGCGGCCCTTCTCATTATCGACCCGGCGTACTTCCTTCAGCCCTAGCGCATCCCGGTAAAACTTCATCGCGGTATCGAGATTGCGGACGCGCAGCATGGTGTGGAGATAGCGCATGTTTGTTGTCCTCTGGTCTTTGCGAAATTTGGAGTTTCTTCAGCTCCCGAGGGCAACAATTAGCAGCAAATTGCAATGTAGGGCAGGGGCTGCGGGTCTCACTCCGTCCAGTTTACGCGAAACCTGGACAAGCGCGAAACGGCGAGGCACGCCGCGGCGACGTGAAGGATGATCGAAGCGCTTCTCGAAGTTGTTATCGTCGGCACCGGACTGTGCGTACTCCGGCTATTTGGCCGACAAGACCCGGGTGAATTTGAATCAATGCTTGCCGGGATTGCGCTCTGGGTTCTGGTCGGCCTCGCTAGCCTTGCCTTTGCAATAATGTTTTGATCGTAACCTACCGCGTCAGCGCCGGAATAAGACTCTCGAACAGCTCCACGAGCCTTTGTCCGGTCATTCCGACGGCGGCGATGATGGCCAATGCGATAAACCCGGCGATGAGGCTGTATTCGATTGCGGTGGCGCCGTTCTCGTCGCGCAGAAACTTTCCAAGCATTCCCATTCTCTCTCGAACTTTGATCGAGGAACGGTGTGGCACGCTCAAGTTGCCATCAAAACAACCAAAAGCGTAAAATTGCAGTATTTGTTATTCTGAAGCCCCGGGGCCGACGAAGCTTCATAAGCGACGCTAATAGCGTTGTTGGGGCTTGTTTTGTCCCGGCTTGTTGTTGGCATCTGTTTCGGCCCCCAGAGCGTCACATGACCTGCGTGATCCCCTCCACATACGCAACCAGCGCCGCCCTCCATTGTCGCGCCAATGGAGGATCGATGATGTACCTGTTCTACGGCCTGCTCATACTCGCGATGGCTTTCTTTCTCGTGCTACCGATCACCGATTTCAGGACGGCCCGGATGAAATTGTCCGTGGTCAGCAGCCTCGGCGTGTTGCTGGCGGTATCGGTTGTCGTGCCGCGCCTGATGCATTAACGAAAGAACTGCCCGCCTCGACGCGTAATGACCGGCGCCTTTCGAGGGCGGGCGGTTGGCTGGCGCGAACGGGGGATCGGCATGATTATCGTAACCGGCAGCATTCTGGCGCGCGAGGACACGTTCGACGACGTGCTTCGCTCGTGCATCGAGCATGTCGAGCGCTCCCGCAAGGAGCCCGGCTGCATTTCGCATGACGTGCATGTCGACTGCCAGAACCCGTTGCGGCTGTTCTTCTTCGAACGATGGGAAGACGAGGCGGCGTTGCGCACCCATTTCGCCGTCGAAGGCTCGAAGGCGTTCGTGAAATCGCTCAAGGGCCGGATCGTCGAGACCTCGGGAACGAACATCTATCGCGCCGAGACGATACCGCGATAAGGCCGCTGCACGCCGTAATCCGTCGCAGCGGGCTAGAGCAGGGGATCGCACATCCAATCTTCGGGCCAGAACCTGTTTCCGATCCAGCCCAGCGCTGCTGCCACCGCGAAAAAGATCAGCACGGTCGGGATCAGTTCGTGGATGCTGAAAGTCTCGGCAATGATCGGGCCGAACAGGTGCGCGGACAGTCCCGCGACACCAATGCCGACGCAAAACAGCAGCACTTGCACGGCCCAGATCACGATGGTGCGAAACAGCATCATGGCGCGACGATAGCGCGATGACCGCGTCGCCGATGTGACCCGGGGCACAGTGGTCTCACGCGCCGACGCGTTAGCCTTTGCGCATCCACTTCACCGCGAATATGCCGACGATCGTGTGTACGATCTGCTCCGCCTTTCTCGCTTACAAGGAAAAGCCGCAGTGGGTGTGGTTCGCAGAGCTGGCCGTGCTCGCCGGCATCGGCGGCCTGGTGATGCTCAGCGTCGTGCATGCGCAGCAACTCGCATGGCGAGCGTGAGAGGGAGCGGCCGGACGCAGCCGGGCCCTTGCGCACAAGTTAGTATTCCCGTCAGGTCAGACCTTGACGTCAAGCAGGGACGGTTCGTCGGCCTGCACTTCCGCAAGCGCCGCTTCGACGGCGGCCGCCTTGGCATGATAGACGGCCTGAAGATCCTGATTGATCGTATTCGGCGGCGCCTTGGCGTTCTGGTCGACGACGAGTTGAATTCTGGCCTGCGTCACTTCAACCGGTATGGGATAAATGACCATGGGATTGACCCTCCTGGGCCAAACCTGTCAGGCGCGCATTTACGTCTTGTAAAGAGGTTCGGTTAACGGCGCAGCACTTCAGGGGGACTCGGTAAATGCGCGGTTAAGATTTCGCGCCGGGTGCAAAAAAATCAATGCCTCTGTTCCAGCCGCTCGGCGTAGAGGCGGAATTCCTCGGCCATCTCGATCAACTTCTTCGAGGCTTCCGGATCCTTCACGGCTTCGGCAAGCCGCCGCGCCCTGGTGGACTGCTCTCGGTAATGGTCGGCTTGGGTCATCGCAGCACCTTTTTAGATGAGTACGGATGGCGCCGAAAAGGTTCGACGGCCGGCACCGCGAGGTAACGGTATCTTAAGAAGGCAATCGTGCTGGAAAATGCGCCCCCTGTTCGTTCCAGGAGAACAAAAGGAGTCTTTTTTCGATGAATGCAGGATTGCTTCGCTTCACCCTCGGCGCGGATCGTGGTTTGGCGCAGATCCCGCAAGGGGGGATGAGGGAGCCGTTTGCGGACATTGGGAAGCGCGACGCCCCGAGACGAGGTTTCGAACTCGCTGCCGACGATTGAAATAACGGGAAACCGACCGCGTGCGGAAGTTAAAAAGCGCTGCGGCTGCCGTCTCAAATTCACTGAGAAACGCAGATAACCCTATTTGGTTAGGTTAAAATCCAGATAGCGTTGTGCGTATCCGACGTTGCGATAGGGAATGGCCTTGAGGAAAACAGGCCATGTTCCCTTCGTTTCACAACGCAGACAACCCGACTCACAGGCGCGTCATGGTGGTCGGCCTGCTGCTGTGTCTCGTCTTTGTCGTCATCAGCTTTTCATTGCGGCCGCAAGCTGAAAGCGACCAGGTGCTGGTCAAGGCCGACAGGCTGGTCCGCACCGCGGGAGAACCGCATAAGGCGAACTGACGCCCGCGACTCCGGCGCTCAACGATCGGGCAAGTTTTCGCCTGGCGATCTGTGATAGGTCGCGATGGCGATGAAGCCGGCGTAACCGATCACATTGATCAGAATTTCCACCCACACGGGCATGACGCACTTCTCCCTCACGATAAACTCCGCGAGGGGCGTGTTTGTTCCTGCGCAGTTCGATGATCAGACCCGCGCGATCGCATGGCTCGCGATCCCGTGACGGCGCATCCGGTCTGATAGGCAATTAAAAACCCCGCCTACATCCGAGGATGCCGACGGGGTCTTTCGTGCTTTCACCTCTCGCAAGGTTGCTGCACTTGTGAGGAAAACGTCGCCGCGCTGACTTCGTTCCGCCCCGCGATGAATTCTCCATGGGTTCCGCGTGATATTCCATTAGAAATAACGCGAGGGATACGCAAATGCGCCTGCCGGTTCCGGGCTAGCGCCAGAAGGAGGGTCGACCGGATCCGTTCAGCGCGTTCGCCAGCGTCGTCTCGTAATACTCTTCACGCTCGCGTTCGAACTTCTGCTGGGTTTGCCTGAAACTTGCGACACGTGCTGCAATTTCGGCCCGGTCCCGCGCGAGTCTTTCTTCCTTCTCTGTCATCGCCCATCCGTTGCTTGTTTTGATTCGTGCCCCGCCATCAACTGCGAGCGCAAATGAGGCGTGAATTGGGAGGCGACATTGGAGCATCGTGATCGCGCGTCGTTGCGCGGCGAAACGGTGGATAAAAGTGTGCTGAATTCTTATCGCTCACGCGGGTTCCCGTTAGCGAGACACAAAACGGGAGGTTCCAATGGCAAAGATCGATCTGGATTCACGAGCATCGAAGAGCTCGCAGGCCTGCGCGAACACGCCACCGACAAGCTGTTCGAGAAAGTCGCTACACGCCGCGCCGAACGCGAAGCGGAACTGGAGAAGCTCGCCCAATACGGCAAGCCACCGGTGAAGAAAGCGGAAAGCGCACCCGCGCCCAAGGCGAAGAAGTCCGAAGAAGCCAAGGAGTGCTGTGCCGCCGGGCAGGGCATATCGATCTGGCAATCCGGACGTCCGTGCTATAGTCGCGTGGCCCAATCATTTCGGAACTATCAGCGGTGATCGCCAAGGATTTGCGCAGCGGCGTCGAGCAACTCGGCAACATGATTGCTGAAGCTACTTGCATCGTCCCCTTTACCGGCGCCGGCATTTCGACCGAATGCGGCATTCCGGATTTCCGTTCCCCCGGCGGCCTGTGGACCCGCAACCGCCCAATCGCATTCGACGAATTCGTGGCCAGTGCCGACGCGCGGGCCGAGGCCTGGCGGCGGCGCTTTGCGATGGAAGAAACTTTTGCTGCGGCCAAGCCCGGCCGCGGACATCGGGCACTGGCCTCGCTCTACAAGGCCGGCAAGACGCCCGCGATCATCACCCAGAATATTGATAATTTGCATCAGGCGTCCGGCTTCAAGGCCGACGACGTGATCGAATTACATGGCAATACCACCTATGCCCGCTGCATCGGCTGCGGACATGCCTATGATCTTCCTTGGGTAAAGGCACGTTTCGAAGAAAGTGGCAGCGCGCCCGACTGCACCGTCTGCGACGAGCCGGTAAAGACCGCGACGATCTCGTTCGGACAGGCAATGCCGGAAGACGCGATGCGCCGCGCCACCGAACTGGCTCAGCAATGCGATCTGTTCCTGGCGATCGGATCCTCGCTAGTTGTTTGGCCGGCTGCAGGTTTTCCGCTGATGGCCAGGAACTGCGGCGCCAGGCTCGTGATCATCAACAATGAGCCCACGGAACAGGATGATGTCGCTGATCTCGTGATCCGTCACGACATCGGAGAAACGCTCGGACCGTTTGTAGGCAATTGATCGCCAACTGATTCGCAGTTGTGCAAGCTGTTCATAGTCTCCGCAATTTTGTTTTTTTTAGCTATGCGCCGCAATCGGTAGTGTTATCTTTGATTCGAGAGATTCGCGCTGCGTTAGCATGATGGTCATGGTAGGGCGCGTGTTCCGGTCCGCTTCGGCGACAGCGGGCCGCTTTTTTGAGAAGTGTGAGGTCCGGGGTCATGGGGTCGGACGAATTTGGGTCCAAGAAGCTCGGGGGGCCGCCGCCAGGCGGGACAGGGCAAAACAGACTTGGACCAGGTGAATACTCAGCCGGCGCGCAGCGCGATCCGGCAGTGGATGCGCTTTCAGGGCTCGGCGATGCCGCAGCCAACCTTGTCGAAATATCGGGCGTCATCAAATGGTTCGACGCTTCGAAGGGCTACGGTTTCATTGTTCCGGACAATGGCTGGCCCGATGTGCTGCTGCACGTCACGGTGCTCCGGCGCGATGGCTATCAGACCGCCTATGAAGGCGCGCGGCTGGTAGTCGAATGCGTGCAGCGCGCCAAGGGCTATCAGGCGTTCCGAATCGTCTCGATGGACGAATCGACCGCGATCCATCCGGCGCAAATGCTGCCGCCCAGAACCCATGTCAGCGTCACGCCGACCAGCGGTCTGGAGCGGGCCCAGGTCAAATGGTTCAATCGGCTGCGCGGGTTCGGCTTCCTGACCTGCGGCGAGGGCACTCCCGATATTTTTGTCCACATGGAAACGCTGCGACGGTTCGGCATGACCGAACTGCGGCCGGGCCAGTACGTGCTGGTGCGCTTCGGGCCCGGGTCCAAGGGCATGATGGCGGCCGAGATCCATCCCGAGACAGGACCGTCGGCACTGTCCTCGCATTAATACCGCCGGACTACTGACGGAAACGTGAGCTGACCGCCGTGCACCTGCGCGGCGGCCTCTGGCATTTTCCGCAATCCCTGGGGTAGGGTTCGCCGGCAATTCCCCCCTCAGATTTCCGCGTGAGTGCTTTGATGAGTTTCGCTTTGATGATTGTGTGGGTTCGCTTCGCGGGCCGCCTTATGGCGTCGCTGGCGGCATTCGCCGTGCTTGTCACCCTCTGTGCCAATCCTGCCGCCAAGGCCGAGCGCATCCAGCCGCTCGAGATCGTCACCAAATCGGGGGTGCAGGTGTTCTCGGTCGAAATGGCGACGACGGAGGAGGAGAAAACCCAAGGGCTGATGTACCGGAAGGAACTGCCCGACGGCAAAGGCATGCTGTTCGATTTCTCGCCTGAGCAGCAGATCTCGATGTGGATGAAGAACACCTACATCCCGCTCGACATGATCTTCATCCGCGCCGACGGCCGCATCCTGCGGATCGCCGAAAATACCGAGCCCATGTCCACCAAGATCATCTCGTCGGGCGGGCTCGCCAGGGGCGTGCTGGAAGTGATTGCCGGCACGGCCCAAAAATATGGAATTCAGCCCGGCGACCGGGTGGCGCACCCGCTGTTCAACAAGCGCTGACCCGGCCTTCCATCGTCTTGCTGGCAGCGGTTTTAGCGTGTATCGACGCATTTCCTGGGGATCGGGGTATAGCGCAGCCTGGTAGCGCGGCAGTTTTGGGTACTGCAGGTCGTTGGTTCGAATCCAGCTGCCCCGACCAATAAAATCAATGACTTGCTGTTTCTTTTCGCGCCGAATTTTCCCGGCGCGATGGGCGGGGAACAATTGTGATTAGTAGGAAGACGGTCATTGTGGCGCGGCGGGTGCTGCTGCTGGGGTTGCTGATTTGCTTTGCCACGGTAGCCGACAGCCAGACGGCCATGGCCAATCCCGCGCAGATGATTTCTGATTTTCGACTGAAGCACGGGGAGAAGCGCGTAACCCTGGACGCGACGCTCACACGGATCGCGCACGATCAGGCCCAGGCGATGGCCGCCAAGGACCAGCTCGATCACGATGTCCTTGGCCGGTTCAATACGCGTATGAGTCCGGCGGGCGCAGGCCGCGCCGCAGAGAATATTGCTTACGGCTACGACAGCTTTCCCAAAACCCTCGACCAGTGGATCAATTCATCGGGGCACCGGAAAAACCTGCTGTTGCCCGGCGCGACGCGCGTCGGTGTTGCCAGCGTGAAAAGCGCGAAGACCGGCCGCATGTACTGGGCCATGGTGATCGCGGGCGACTATGAGCGTCCCAAGACGCCAAAGGGTTCGCCGAAGACTTCGCCAAAGGAATCAAAGCAGGCAAGCGTTGCGAAGCCGAAATCCCGCCCGGCCGAGGCCTGCCGACTGAAGATTCTCAGCCTCTGCTTCTAGAACAGGTTGCAATTTTCGGCTTGTAATATCGTTCTTGGTATGTTCTCATTGATCATCTTCGGAGGTGACCAATGGATATCGAGAAGCAACGGGAAATCATCCGGCTCTGGAATCGGATGCGCCAAGTCGAGGGTCCGCTCGCGGAGGAAATCCGGATCCAGATCCTTGAATACTTTGCGCAGCCGGATTCGCCGAGTGCGCGCATGAACGAGCGGCGCGCCGTGCTCAATCGGTTGCCGGTTCGGACTGCGCAACTCTATCGCATCGGCGAGCGGGGCAACAACGCAACGCTTTGACGGCTTTCGTATTTCGGCGGGTTGATTCGCCGCCGGTCAAGATTGACGGAATCGATCCGCGGTGCAAGCTGCGTGCATGTTGTCGCGTGTGCGCAATCATTTTCGAGGTGCGAAGTTCGCCCGCATGAGCAGCGGGACGTATTGCATCATCCGCGATCTTGGGTTGGTCAAGGGCGGCAAGGGGATGCGGCACCATGAGGTGCTCGTCACCTTCAGTCTTCGCGCGCTCTGGCGGTGGATTGGGCGGGCTTGCCGGCGCCTTATGACCACGTCGAAGGAGCCCGAGGTTTCGGCTCGCCCTGTTGCGGACACCTAAAGTGCGATGACTTTTCTTCGAATCGCCATCCCGCTTTATCTTTTTGTTTGAGCATGATCTCTTCGGAAAACCGCTGCACACTTTTCCGGATCATGCTCTAGCTGTGAGCTTTCAGGAGGTTGTCCATCCAGTCCTGAACGAGGAAGCTGAAGTTGTCGAAGCTTTAGCCAATCCCCGGAGGACCGAATGGACACCCATAAGAATGCGCCTCTGACGCCGAAAGGTCGAGAGGCCATGGTGCGGAGCGTGATCGAGGGCGGCCTGACGAAGGCCGCAGCCGCGCTCCGGTTCAACGTCACAGCGAAGACGGTCGCCAAATGGGTCAAGCGCTCCCGGGAGGAAGGTGTTGATGGGTTGCGTGATCGCTCCTCACGGCCCCATTCATTGCCAGGCCAAACCCTGCCTGCCACATGCGCTGCGGTCGAGGCGCTGCGCCGACAGCGCCACACGGGCAAGCAGATCGCGGCCGAACTCGGCATCTCTCCGGCGACTGTCAGTCGTGTCCTGCGGCGACTGGGATTGAACCGGTTGCGCGACCTGGAACCGGCCGAACCGGTGCGGCGCTACGAGCGTGAACATCCCGGCGAACTGATCCACATCGACATCAAAAAGCTCGGCAAGTTCAACCAGGTAGGCCATCGCATCACCGGCGATCGAACCGGTCAGAGCAACCTGCGTGCCCGCGGCGAAGGGCCTGGCTGGGAATACGTCCACGTCTGTATCGACGATGCTTCCCGGATCGCCTTCAGCAAGGTCATGAAGAGCGAACGGCAGGGTTGCGCCGTGGCCTTCCTCAAAGCTGCGATCGCTTACTACGCCAGCCTGGACGTCAGGGTCGAGCGGGTGATGACCGACAACGGTTCTTGCTATAAATCGCGCGCCTTCCGCAAAGCCTGCCAGCGCCTCGGCCTCAAGCACATTCGCACCAAGCCATACACGCCGAAGACCAACGGTAAGGCCGAACGCTTCATTCAGACCAGCTTGCGCGAGTGGGCTTATGCCCGCGCCTACAACACCTCAGGAGAACGCGCCGCCGAACTGCCAAGATGGCTTCACCGCTACAATTGGCATCGCCCTCATGGCAGTATCGGCGCGATGCCACCCATCAGCAGACTCGCTCTAACCGGGAACAACCTGTTGAGGCTCCACATCTAGCTGTGAGCTTTCAGGAGGTTGTCCATCCAGTCCTGAACGAGGAAGCTGAAGTTGTCGAAGCTTTAGCCAATCCCCGGAGGACCGAATGGACACCATAAGAATGCGCCTCTGACGCCGAAAGGTCGAGAGGCCATGGTGCGGAGCGTGATCGAGGGCGGCCTGACGAAGGCCGCAGCCGCGCTCCGGTTCAACGTCACAGCGAAGACGGTCGCCAAATGGGTCAAGCGCTCCCGGGAGGAAGGTGTTGATGGGTTGCGTGATCGCTCCTCACGGCCCCATTCATTGCCAGGCCAAACCCTGCCTGCCACATGCGCTGCGGTCGAGGCGCTGCGCCGACAGCGCCACACGGGCAAGCAGATCGCGGCCGAACTCGGCATCTCTCCGGCGACTGTCAGTCGTGTCCTGCGGCGACTGGGATTGAACCGGTTGCGCGACCTGGAACCGGCCGAACCGGTGCGGCGCTACGAGCGTGAACATCCCGGCGAACTGATCCACATCGACATCAAAAAGCTCGGCAAGTTCAACCAGGTAGGCCATCGCATCACCGGCGATCGAACCGGTCAGAGCAACCTGCGTGCCCGCGGCGAAGGGCCTGGCTGGGAATACGTCCACGTCTGTATCGACGATGCTTCCCGGATCGCCTTCAGCAAGGTCATGAAGAGCGAACGGCAGGGTTGCGCCGTGGCCTTCCTCAAAGCTGCGATCGCTTACTACGCCAGCCTGGACGTCAGGGTCGAGCGGGTGATGACCGACAACGGTTCTTGCTATAAATCGCGCGCCTTCCGCAAAGCCTGCCAGCGCCTCGGCCTCAAGCACATTCGCACCAAGCCATACACGCCGAAGACCAACGGTAAGGCCGAACGCTTCATTCAGACCAGCTTGCGCGAGTGGGCTTATGCCCGCGCCTACAACACCTCAGGAGAACGCGCCGCCGAACTGCCAAGATGGCTTCACCGCTACAATTGGCATCGCCCTCATGGCAGTATCGGCGCGATGCCACCCATCAGCAGACTCGCTCTAACCGGGAACAACCTGTTGAGGCTCCACATCTAGCTGCGCGGCCCGACGTCAGCGCTGCGCCGCTTGCCACGCCAGCAATCTGTGTTCCGCCAGCGACATTGCCACCGACGTTACATAGCCCGTTACCCCCAGCAGGATGACACCGGCGAACAGGTCGGCTGACCGGAACGCGCGGGCCGATAGCAGCACCCAGTGGCCGAGGCCGTCGAGGCCGGCCAGGATTTCGCAGACCACCGAGAGGATGAGCGCGACCGTCAGGCTGAGGCGCATGCCGGCGAGGATGTCGGGGCTGGCCGAGGGCAGGGCGATCTTGAAGATCACCGCAAGCCGCGACATCTGCAGCGACCGCGCGACCTCGTAGAGCCGGGGCTCGACCGCCGCAAAACCGTGGATGGTCGCGAGCATGATCGGCCAGATCGCGCCGAAGGAGATCACGAACAGCGCCATCGCCTGCGTCAGCCCGAGCATGGCGATCGCAACCGGAATGATCGCGGAGACCGGCAGCGGCCGCAAGAATTCCAGCGAGGGCGCGACATAGGTCCGCATCGTCCGAGACGAGCCGATGATCGCGCCGATCGCGATGCCGGCGATAGAGGCGAGAAGCCAGCCATAGGCCATGTGTTCGAGCGTGCCGGCGAGCTTGCTCCAGAGATCGCCGGAGGAAAATCCCCGCACCAGCGACGCCCAGGCCCTGTCAGGCCCCGGCAGGAATACCGGCGAGACCAGTTTCAGATTGGCGATCAATTGCCATAGCCCGATGAAGCCGGCCGCAACCGCAAAGCTTGCCACCCGCCAGAGGATTGCGCCGCGATTCATCTGCCGTCCCCACTCAAGGCAGCCCGGCCGAACAGGCGGTTCTGCGCGACGACCAGGAGGACATTCAGCGCGTATCCGATGGCGCCGATCCAGACCAGATAGGCCAGCATCAGGTCCGGGCGCAGCGCCTGCTGCGCCAGCATGATACCGGCGCCGAGGCCGAGCGGATTGATGGCGATTTCGACCGTGACGGCGACGATCAGCGCGATGCCGGCCGACAGGCGGAAAGCGACGAAGATCCGCGGCAGCGCCGCCGGGATGATGATCTTCCAGACCCGTTGCGCCGGCGGCAGCCGCAGCGCCCGCGCCACTTCCATCAGCCGCGGCTCGATGCTGCGTACCGCCGCGCGCGAAAGGATCAGGACCGGCCAGACGCAGGCAAACGCGACGATCACGATTTCCATGCGGTAGCCGAAGCCGAGCGCGATCAGCGCAATCGGCAACAGCGCAATCGAGGGGATCGGGCGGATCGCCTCGACGGTCACTTCCATCAGGCGGTTCAAGGTGTCCGAAATCCCGAATGCAATGCCGAAGGCCAGGCCGATGATGGTACCGATCGCAAGCCCGGCGAAAGCCGAAAACAGCGTGTCGCGCGTCGCCGCCAGGATGGAGAGGTCGGCGAAGGCGCCGAATAGCGCCATCAGGATATCGCTCGGCGGCGCAAGACTATCACTCTGCAGATGCGTGGCACGGGCCCAGAGCTCGAACGCTGCCAGCACGGCGAGCGGCAGCGCCAGCGCCTTGGCGGAATTCGCCGTCACTGCTCGGTCGCCTTGATGAAGTCGAACAATTGTCGGCGCAGCCGCAAAAATTCCGGATGCTCGCGGGTCGATAGCTGGTCGCGCGGCCGCGGCAGGTTGACCGCCAGTTCGATGCCGATTCGTCCCGGATGCGGCAGCAGGCCGATGACGCGGTCGCCGAGATAGATCGCTTCATCGAGGTCGTGGGTCACGAAGATCACGGTGGCGCCGCTGGCCGCCACCAGCGACAGCACCTCGTCCTGCAAACCCTGCCGCGTCATCGCGTCCAGCGCGCCGAACGGCTCGTCCATCAGCAGCGTCTTCGGCTCCTGCGCGAGACAGCGGGCGATCTGCAGGCGCTGCTGCATGCCGCCGGACATTTCCGACGGATATTTTCCGGCGTGGCCGGGCAGGCCGACGGTGCGCAGCAACTCCTCGATGCGGGCCGGGCGCTCGGCCGACGGCATGCCGGCTGCTTCCAGCGCCAGCGAGACATTGCCGGCTGCGGTGCGCCACGGCAGCAACGCCTTGCCGTAATCCTGGAACACGATCGCGATCTCGCGGCGCGGCTCGCGCATCGGCTGGCCGTCGAAATTCACTCTTCCGCTGGTCGGCTGGTAGAGACCGGCGGCGAGACGCAGCGCCGTGGTCTTGCCGCAGCCGGAAGCGCCGACGATGCAGACGAATTCGCCGGGCTGCACACTCAGGCTCAGATTCTCGATGATGGTCTTGCCGCCAAGCTGCAGCGTGACCGCATCAAAGCTGATTTGCGGCGCAGGCGTGCCGGGGGCGGCGTCGAGGCGTTTTGCGGCGCTTGCCATGGTTCAGCTCTCGCTGCCGGGAGGATAGACGAAATTGAGGGTCGAGCGCAGATGCGCTTCCAGCATGGCCTGGGAGCCGGGGATGTCGCGCGCGATGATCCGATCAGCCAGCAATTGATGGGCGCGGACGAACTTCTTGCCGCTGTCGACGGAGCGCATCATCACGCGCCGATAGCGATAGGCCTGATCGTAGAGATCGGAATGGGCCGCCAGCAGGCGTCTGGAGCCGCAGGCCGCCAATAGCGCGGTGTGAAAGCCCTTGTGCAGGCGGTCGAAATCCTCGGCGCCTTCGCGGAATTCATCGCCGGTGCGCTCGATATGGCGGCGCATCTGGTGCAGCGCGCTGACGATGCCGGCCTCCCAGGCATCATCGCCGTTGACGATCGCGAGCCTGATGGCTTCGACCTCGACCGCCGTGCGCATGGTGGTGATATCAAGCAAATCCTCCCGGCTGATGTCGGCGACGCGAAAGCCGCGCTGCCCGATGCCGACGATCAGCCCCCGCGACATCAGACGCGACAGGCCCTCGCGGAGCGGCGTCGCGCCGATCTCGTAGCGCTGCACGAGATCGACGATGCCGAGGCGCGACCCCGGCGCCAGGTGACCGGCGAGGATGTCCTGCTCGACCAGCAGCGCCGCGCGCTCGCTCAAGGTGGCGGCTTCGGTCACCGGTCGGGTCGTTTGGCGGTCGGAAGCCGGCATCGGCAGTCCCTTACTTCAGCACCAGCTTCGAGGTGTCGAGCTTGGATTGCAGCATTTTCTGCGTCGACATCACCTCGATCCACCAGGCGAGCTGTTCAGGCTTGAGCGTCGGTTCGGAGCGGTTCGGCGGCGTTGCCTTGACCAGCTCGATCGGCTGCTTGGTGAATTTTGCAATCGAATTCGACGCCTTTTCGCGATCATTGTTGACGATGACGGCGGACTCAGTGAGCGCTTCGCGGAATTTCTTGATCGCCGCGGCGTTCTTCTCTGCCCATTCGCGCGACGCCGCGTAGAAGATGATCGGATCGGTGCGCGCCAGTTCGACCGCATAGCGTGCGCCGACCGAGCCCAGCCCGGCATTGGTCATGCGGGTCACAAACGGTTCGGCTGTCAGCACGGCATCGACACCGCCCGACTTGATGATGTCGGCCATGGTCGGGAAGGTGACCTCGACGAAATTCACGCCCTTGGGATCGACGCCTTTCTCCACGAGCCATTTCACGAACAGCACGTGCAGGAAGGCGTTGAGGCCGGGCGCGCCGACTTTCTTGCCAACGAAGTCCTTCGGCTCCTTGATGGTGATGCCGTTGCGGACGAAGGCGGTGATATTGCCGTTCGATACCGGGCTCATGACGGTGGCTCCCGCGATGGCGACGAGATCGAGCCCGCCGTCGACAGCCTGCAGGAACACCGTCGAGGTCGGCCCGCCGATCTGAATCGAATTCGACAGGATCGCCGCCGGGATGTTCGAGTTGATGCCGATCGGCGTCATCTCGACCTCGAGCCCGTGCTTTTTGAAGATACCTTCGTCGATCGCGATCATGGCCGAGGCGCAGTCCGAGGTCGCCGTGCAGCCAACCTGGATCCTGGCTTGCGCAAAGGCGGTGCCGGTCAGCGCCACGCTGACCGTAAGGGCGGCAAGGACCTTCTTCACGGCATTCTCCCCATGACACATTTTTCTGTCTTGTTTATCGATATTTTTTTTGATCATATATTTCGACAGAAAACAAGAGGTGCGTCCAGTGAAACTCGCGACATTCAAATCCGGCGGCCAGGAAAAGATCGGAATCGTGCATGGAGGCGATACGCGCCTTTTCGACCTCACAGCCGCCGCCCGCCGAAGCGGAAGCGCCAACCCGGCGTTTGCCTCGATGCTGGCATTGATCGATACCGGAGACGCCGCGCTCGAAGCGGCAGCAGCGGCGTTCGATAAGCATGGCAAGGACGAGAGCTTGTCGATACCGGTGGCGACGGCGGAAATCCTTGCGCCGATCCCCGAGCCGCGGCAGATGCGCGACGGCATGTCGTTCCCGCTGCACATCCTGCAGGCCCCGCGCGGGCAGCTCAAGCTCGCCGCGCGCGCCAAAGGCGACATGGCCGAACTGGCGCGGATCGAGGCCGAGCCGCTGGGCGAGCTGCCGGAGGTCTATCGCAAGCAGCCGATCTACTACATCACCAACCGTTTCAGCGTTCGCGGCACCAACACGACCGTGAAATGGCCACGCTACAGTCAGGTGATGGACTACGAGCTCGAGTTCGGCATCGTCACCAGGAACAAGGGCGCCAACATTACGGCGGCCAAGGCCAAGGATCACATCTTCGGCTACACCATCTTCAACGACTTTTCCGCGCGCGATGCCCAACGCATCGAAATGGAAGGGCGGCTCGGACCGGCGAAAGGCAAGAGTTTCGACGGCGGCAACGTGATGGGGCCGTGGATCGTCACGCCGGACGAGATCGGCGATCCCTATAAATTGAAGATGGAAGCGCGCGTCAACGGAGAGAGGCGCTCGCAAGGGGTCAGCGAAGGCATGCTATTCTCGTTCGAGGAGATCATCGCCCATGTCAGCAAGGATGAAACCCTGATGCCCGGCGAGTTCATCGGATCCGGCACTGTCGGCAATGGCTGCGGCCTCGAACTCGGCTGGTATCTCGAGCACGGCGATACGATCGAGCTCGAGATCGAAAAGATCGGCATTTTGAAGAACCGGGTCGAGCGGCAATAGTCTGTTCCGGCGACGCTAACCAAAAAGAACATCAAGCCTTAGGAAACGCCATGACGCGCAAACTGATCGACATCTCCGTTCCCCTGCAAAACGACGTGCCGGCCGATCCGCCCGGCAATCACCCGACCATCCAGTACATCGATCACCAGCAGGGCCTGCCGCGCATGCTGCAGTTCTTCGACGGGCTGAAGGCGGAAGATCTGCCTGACGGCCAGGGCTGGGCAGTGGAGCAGGTATCGCTCTCCACCCATAACGGCACGCATCTCGATGCGCCCTGGCACTTCCATCCCACCATGAACCGCGGCGAGCGTTCATGGACCATCGACGAGGTGCCGCTGGAATGGTGTTTTCAGCCGGGCGTGAAGCTCGACTTCCGGCATTTGCCTGATGGCTATGTCGCGACCGCCAAGGATGTTGAAGCCGAACTCAAGCGCATCGGTCATACGTTGTCGCCGCTGGAGATCGTGGTGGTCAACACCAGCGCTGGTGCCAAATACGGAAGGCCCGATTACGTCGCCTCCGGCTGCGGCATGGGCTACGAGGCGACGATGTATCTCCTGGAGCGCGGCGTGCGGCTGACCGGCATCGACGGCTGGAGCTGGGACGCGCCGTTCGTCTACACGGCAAAGAAATATGCCGAGACCAAAGACGCCAGCCTGATCTGGGAAGGCCACAAGGCCGGCCGCCATATCGGCTATTGCCACCTCGAAAAGCTGCACCATCTCGAGCAACTGCCCTCGACCGGGTTCATGGTGTCGTGCTTCCCGGTGAAGATCGAGCGCGCCTCGGCCGGCTGGACCCGGGCGGTCGCCATTCTCGACGGCTGAAGGTTTACGCAACAACAAACAAAAAACCGGGAGAGAACGAATGACGGATTTGCGCGCGCCGCGTTTGCGGGGATGCTTCTGCTGTGGTCCAGCAACTCCGTCGCTCTTTACGCCCAGCCGGCGCGGCTTCATGCTCGGTGCCGGCGCGCTGGCCTTGACCGCTGCCATGGGACGCGGCGGCGCCGACGCACAAACCGCCGACGGAAAACCGTTCCGAATTGACGTCCATCATCATCTATCGCCGCCGACCTATGTGACGGCGTCGAACGATGCGGGTTTTGGCGATCCGCTGATGAAGAACTGGACGATCGAGAAATCGCTGACTGACATGGACAAGGCCGGCATCGCCACCTCGATGCTCTCAGTCACCACGCCGGCGGTCAATTTCACCAAGGGCGACACCGCGCGAAAGCTCTGCCGCGAGTCGAACGAGTATGCCGCGAAACTGGTTGCCGATTATCCCGGGCGCTTCGGCAATTTCGCGATGCTGCCGCTCACCGACGCCGAAGGCAGCCTGCGCGAGCTGACATATGCGCTCGATACGCTCAAGGCCGATGGAATCGCCTTGATGACGAGCTATGGCGACAAGTGGCTTGGCGATCCGCTGTTCCTGCCGGTGATGGAGGAGCTCAATCGGCGCAAGACGCTGGTCTACACCCATCCGACGGCGGCCAATTGCTGCGCGAATCTGGTGCCGACGCAGCCGCCCGTCATAATCGAGTTCGGCACCGACACGACGCGCACCATCGCCGACATCGTCTTTTCCGGCAATGCGCGGCGGTTTCCCGATATTCGCTGGATCTTCTCGCATGCGGGCGGAACGATGCCGTTTCTGATCGAGCGCTTCGTCCGGCATCCGCTGCTGGCGCCGAAGGCCAAGGAGACCGTGCCTGATGGCACGCTCGCGGAGCTCAAGCGCTTCTTCTACGACACTGCCCAGACCTCCAACCGCGGTTCGATGTCGGCGCTGGCGGCCATCATCCCGCCGTCGCAGATCGTGTTCGGGACGGATTTCCCGTACCGCACCGGCAGCGATCATGTGAAAGGATTGCGCGAGGCAGGCGTGTTCACGGACGAACAGGTCGCGTCGATCGAGCGTGGCAACGCGCTTAAATTGATTCCGCGGCTTGCAAGTTAGGTCGGGCACGGCCAACGCTGCCAGAATCGATTACCCAAAAGAAAAAGGCGTGCCGGTCGGCACGCCTGATTCCCAGCATGATCGCGTCTGATCTGACAGCGATCGATCTATGTCACCACCTGCAGACGCGAACGCCGTAGGGATTCCACCAGCAGCGGGGACCGCCGCCATAGAAGCCATAGCCTCGGCCGTAATAGCCTCGGCCGCCGCGATAGAAGCCACGACCGCCGCGATAAAAGCCACGGCCACCGCGATAGCCGCGGCCGCCGCGATAGGCCTGCGCGGACGTCGTTGTCCCGCCCACCAGAATGGCAGAGGTGCTGGCCACATAGACGAACAACAGGGCCAGTGCTGCAAGGCAGCGGGTCAGGATATTATAGCGTTTAGCCATACGAGGATCTCCCGGTCACTTCCGAACATCTGAACTTCTGTACTAGCTCACTTAGACGCGTGAGAAAGCCTTCGGTTCGGATGCGCTAAGACAATATTTTCACTAAGGTTCTTTCGGGCTTTTGGGACTTTATTAAGAAGGGCAGGTAAGGTCAAGTTACGGCCGATCTGTCGCGGCTTCTTGCGCCGTTCATCTATCTGAATACTGGATGAACACTTGGGATTGTGCACTGCAGGAACTTAGAATTCTGAAAAAATTCCGCGAGGCCACGCCAACAACTTGATGTCGACACGATCTCCATTTTTCAGCGCAAGATGATCCTCTCCTAACGAGTACCCATGTCCAAAAAACACACTTACGTCCTTGGCCTGAACACTTATGACCATGATGTCAGCGCCTGTCTGTTGCGCGACGGCGCCATCGCGTTCGCGATCGCCAAGGAGCGGATCACCCGCGCCAAGCACGCCTCCGGCTTCTACAAAGAAGTGATCGACTATTGCCTCGAGGCCGAGGGCATTACGCTCGACGACGTCGATCTCGTCGTGCGCAACTGCTACATCCTGCCGGTCCCGGAAATGGAGGAGCGGCTGGTCTATTTCGACGCGCCGGGCTTCCTGCCGGACTTCGAGCGCGGCGATGCGGCCAAGCATCCGCTCTATCTGAAGCATTCGGACAAGGTTGTCACGATCTCCCACCATCTGGCGCATGCCTATAGTGCGTTTGCGGTGTCGCCGTTCGAAGATGGCGTCGTGATGATCGTCGATGGCGTCGGCAGCTACCAGTCCGACGTCATGGAATCCTATCCGCCCGCCGACACGGCGACGCCATTGGCACGGGAATCCGAGAGCTACTACAAGTTCAGCGGCAAGACGCTGGAGTGCGTCAAGAAGGTCTGGATGGAGCCGGACCGCGGCTTCCTCAGCGACGAATTCTACAACATGCCCGGGCTCGGCGCGCTCTACAGCCGCGCTTCGACCTATATCTTCGGCGACTGGAATAAATGCGGCGAGCTGATGGGCCTGGCACCCTATGGCCGCCGCGACCAGGTCAAGCATCTGCTCGAAATGAACGGCGACAAGCTGCAGGTACCGCACTGGAACGCTACCGACTTCAAGCAACCTTATGTGTTCGAACCCGGCAGCAACTGGGAAAAGAACCCCGCGATGCGGCACTGGGAGGATCTAGCCTGGCGCACGCAGGACGACACCGAAAACGTGCTGCTGGCCCGCGCCCGCTGGCTGCGCGAAACCACCGGCGCCAAGAATCTCTGCATGGCCGGCGGCGTTGCGCTGAATTGCGTGGCGAACGGCCGGGTGGCCCGCGAGGCCGGATTCGACAACGTCTGGATCCAACCCGCGGCCGGCGACGACGGCATCGCGATCGGCTGCGCCTATTACGGCTGGCTCGAAATCCTGAAGCAGCGCCGCGATTTCGTGATGGATCATTCCTATGTCGGCCGGCGCTATTGCGATCAGGACGCCGCCAAGGAATTGAAAAAGTTTCTGGTGCGTATCCAGGCCGATGCAGTGCGCAGCGACAATGTCTGCCGCGACACTGCCAAGCTGCTGGCCGACCAGAAGGTGATCGGCTGGTTTCAGGACCGGTCGGAATTCGGGCCGCGCGCGCTCGGCAACCGCAGCCTGCTGGCTGATCCGCGCAAACCCGAGATGAAAGATATCCTCAACAGCCGCGTCAAGCATCGGCAGGCATTCCGGCCCTTCGCGCCAATCGTACTGGCCGAGCGCATGAAGGAAATTTTTGAAGGCGACGAAGACTCGCCCTTCATGCTGATCGCCAAGCCGGTACGTCCCGAGTGGCGGGACAAAATTCCGGCGATCGTGCATGTCGACGGCACCGCGCGCGTGCAGACCGTACGCGAACAAACCAATCCGATGCTCTACCGCCTGCTGAAGGAGTTCGAAGCGCTGACCGGCGTTCCCGTGCTGATCAACACCTCATTCAACATCAAGGGCGAGCCGATCGTGGAAACGCCGCAGGATGCCGTGAATTGCTTCCTGACCACCGGCGTCGATCATCTCGTCATCCACGACACCATCGTATCGAAGAACGCGATGCACAAAGTGGTGGCGCCGGTACTCAACGTCTACGCCGACGTGCGCACGCTGGTGGCCTCGACGGCGCAGCCGGCCTGACGCCGGCTGCCGCGCCTCAGCCGGAAGCCGCTGGGGTGGCTTTCGGCGCCGGCGGCTTGAGCGGCTTGTCCTGCCGCTTCGACCAGGAAATGTAGTAGGCGACGATGGTCATGATCGCGATGCCGGTCACGCTGACGAAGATCTGCGCGAACAGCGAGCCTGAGCTCAGCGACAGCTCGAAGTGCCCGACGAACGACAGGAACACGCCGACGCAGAACACGGCCAGCGACTGCTGGCCGCAAACCACCAGCGGATCGAAGATCCTCCACTCCAGCCCCGGCCATTCCTTCGGCACGAAGCGGATGACCAGGATCACGATCACCACGAAGTGCAGAAAGCGGTAGGGCGCGAGGTTAGTCTTGTCGTTCGGGTTGAACATCGAATACAGCCACTGCGGGAACATCTCGCCGAACGTCGGAAACCTGCCGGCCATGGTCATGACAAGCGCCAGGATCATGTAGGCGATGCAGAAATACAGTGTGATCGGCGAGTTGATGATGTGCAGGTTCTTGCGGGCGCCGCCGAGCGCGCACCAGGCGCCGAACACGAACAGCACCTGCCAGGCGAACGGATTGAAGTACCAGTGTCCGGTCGGGTAGGCCGGCAGGTTCCAGCCGGTCTGCCGCGACACCAGCCACAGCACGATGGCGGCCAGCATGGTCAAGTTGGGCTGGCGCAGCATGAACCAGAGCACCGGCGGGAACAGGCCCATCAGCACGATGTAGAGCGGCAGCACGTCGAGATTGACCGGCTTGAATTTCAGGAACAGGCCCTGCCGCAGCGTTTCGGTCGCGTTGTCGATCAGGCCGGCGACGTTGAAGTCGTTGACCAGTTGGGAATCGCCGAACCGCAAGGCGAGATAGCTGATCGAGGCGATATAGATCACGAACAGGATGATATGGGCGACATAGAGCTGCCAGACGCGCTTGGTCAGCCGCGTGGCGCCGACGATGAAGCCGCGTTCCAGCATCATCCGGGCGTAGACGAATGAGGCGGTATAGCCGGAAATGAAAACGAAGAGGTCGGCGGCGTCACTAAACCCGTAATTGCGGGTGGTGATCCAGTTCACGACGTTGTCGGGGATATGGTCCAGATAGATCGCCCAGTTCGCGACCCCGCGAAACAGGTCGAGCCGGAGGTCGCGTCCTTTTTCTGGCAGGGTGGCGTTGATTTTCATGGGTGCCGCTTCGAACTGCTGCTTTCGGGAGATCGCGCCGCAAGACCGGGGGCCGGCGGCCCGATGTCCCTAGATTGTCACAGTACGGCATAATGACTATACCGGTACGGTAATGGTACATCCGGGTTTGCAGGAATCACCGATCAAATTTCCTGAAAGGTGTCTCTATACTATCCCGGGTGTTTCCACCAACCGCTACCGTGTCGCATATCGCCTGAGGACTCAACCATCCATGACCGCACGCATTTTCAAGCCCGCCAAAAACGCGATGCAATCGGGCAGGGCCAAGACCCGGGAATGGCAGCTCGACTACGAGCCCGAGCAGCCCCGCGCGATCGAGCCCCTGATGGGATGGACCTCTTCGGTAGACATGAAACAGCAGCTCACCCTGCACTTTGACACCAAGGAAGACGCGATCGCCTATTGCGAGCGCAAGGGCATTGCCTACCAGGTGATCGAGCCCAAGGATTCGGTGCGCCGGCCGGCCGCCTACGCCGACAATTTCGCCTTCAAGCGCGTCGAGCCCTGGACCCACTAGGGGGCAGACCGGCGCGTTTCCGTGCGACGCCAGGTTTGGTGGGCTATTGCGCCGGGCCAGATGCCGAGGGGGCGCGGGGCAACGGCAGCGGCGCATCCTTGGCGACGCCGAGCACCGGGAAGGTTCGGATGTGGCGGACCTCGGGCATCGCAGAAAATTGCAGAAGCTGCTGGTGCGTGCCCTCGACGTTCCGCGCCACGCATTTGAGCAGATAGTCGGCATCGCCCGAAATCCGCCAGCTCTGTTGCACCAGCGGCATGGCCGCGATCGATTTTTCGAACGCCTGCAACGTCGCCTGAGCCTGGCTCTGCAACTGAATCAATACGTAGGAAATGACCTCGTATCCCAGCAGTTTTTCGTCCAGCGTAGCTCTGATGGCACTGACATAGCCGCGCTCGCGCAAGGAGCGAACCCGTCGTCGGCACGGCGGCTCCGAGAGGCCGACCCTTTCAGCCAGCTCATTGTTGCGGATGCGTCCATCCTTCTGCAATTCGGCCAGTATCCTCAGGTCGATTTCGTCGAGGGCGTGATGTTCCGTCGTGGGCATCTCAGCGGCGCTCCAACTCGCCACGCGGGGAGGGGGCGCGCAGGGTTGCCCGATCAGGCGTTCCAGCCGGGGCGACGCTCGACAGCACCAGTTTTTCGTGGGCGGCGACGATGGCCTCCTTGGTGAGCCGGCCGCCGGGCCGGTACCAGGTGGTGAGGCCGGTCAGCAAAGCCAGGATCGCGAAGGTCGCGACCTGGACGTCGACCACCTCGAACTCGCCTTCCGCCACGCCCTCTGCAAGGATGGCGGCGAGCCGCTGTTCGTAGGCGCCGCGCAGCGCCACGATCTCTTCATAGTTCTTCGGCTCCAGGCTACGCAGCTCGGAATTGGCGATGAAGACCTCGCGCTTCTTGGTCATGTGGTAGGTGACGTGGAAGGCGACGAAGGCGCGGAGCTTGTCGGACGGCTGCTGCTTGCCCTGGAGCGCGCGATCGAGCTGACGCAGCAGTTCGTTGATGTGGTCCCGCACCAGATCGAACAGCAATTCCTGCTTGGTACTGATATGGTTGTAGAGCGAGCCCGACTGGATCCCTACCTCGGCCGCGAGCTGGCGCAGGCTCATGGCGGCGTAGCCGTGCTCGAAGATCAGGCGCAGCCCGGCCTTGCGGATCGCCTCCATCGTCTTGGGGCCGTGTGAGCCGATCGTCCGCGCCATTGGGCCTCTGGAAAGGGAAGGAGGTCGCCGTCGTGAAACGAGCGGGTGATCGTATAATTCTGACACGAAACAGTAGTAAATTCAATAGTCTGGTCGTGTGCTTGAGCCTTTCTGTGGTTCTACTTGCAGGGATAGTAAAAAAACGTATGATCGTTTAATTCCAGAACAACACTGCGGAGGGAATGATGGCCTCGAACCGGGCGCTGCTGCTCAATTTCGACCTTGGCGAGACCGCGGATGCGATCCGCGAGACCGTGCACGCGTTCTCCCAGAACGAGATCGCGCCGCGCGCCGCCGAGATCGACCGCAGCAATCAGTTTCCGCGCGACCTCTGGCCTAGGATCGGTGCGCTCGGCCTGCACGGCATCACGGTGGAAGAGGAATATGGCGGCGCCGGCCTCGGCTATCTCGAGCACTGCATCGCGGTGGAAGAGATGTCGCGGGCGTCAGCTTCCGTGGGTCTGTCCTACGGCGCCCATTCCAACCTCTGCGTCAACCAGATCCGCCGCAACGGCAACGAGGCGCAGAAGCGCAAATACCTGCCGAAGCTGATCTCCGGCGAGCATGTCGGCTCGCTGGCGATGTCGGAGCCAGGCGCCGGAAGTGACGTGGTCTCGATGAAGACCCGCGCCGACAAGAAGGGCGACCGTTTTGTGCTGAACGGCAACAAGATGTGGATCACCAACGGCCCGGTGGCCGATACGCTCGTGGTCTACGCCAAGACCGATCCCAATGCCGGCCCGCGCGGCATGACCGCCTTCATCATCGAGAAGGGCATGAAGGGATTTTCCACTGCGCAAAAGCTCGACAAGCTCGGCATGCGCGGCTCCGATACCTGCGAACTGGTGTTCGAGGATTGCGAAGTCCCCGAGGAGAATGTGCTGAGCGAGGTCGGCCGCGGCGTCAACGTGCTGATGTCCGGCCTCGACTACGAGCGCGCGGTGCTGGCGGCAGGCCCGATCGGCATCATGCAGGCCTGCATGGACGTGGTGCTGCCTTACGTCCACGAGCGCAAGCAGTTCGGCGAGCCGATCGGGACGTTCCAACTGGTGCAGGGCAAGATCGCCGACATGTACACCACCATGAACGCCTCGCGGGCCTATGTCTACGCGGTGGCAAAAGCGTGCGACCGCGGCGAGACCACGCGCGAGGACGCCGCGGGCGCGATTCTCTACGCCGCGGAAAAAGCCACGCAATGCGCGCTCGACGCCATCCAGCTCCTCGGCGGCAACGGCTACATCAACGACTATCCGACCGGGCGGCTATTGCGCGACGCCAAGCTCTACGAGATCGGCGCCGGCACCAGCGAAATCCGTCGCATGCTGATCGGACGGGAACTGTTCGAAAAGACCGCCTGAACTTCACATCGGTGCAAAGATAGTACAGGCTGCCGCATCCTCGTCGAACGGGCTGTCCCGACCGTCCTGAAGCCATCCCAGGCACTCCAGCATTTTTGAGAAAACGCCGACCATGCCGCTTCATTCCACCATCGATCCCAAATCCTCCGAATTTGCCCGCAACGCCGACGTCATGCGTGGCCTGGTAGCGGAGCTTCGCGAGAAGCTGAAGGTGGTCTCCGGCGGCGGCGGCGAGGCTTCCCGCAAGCGGCATACCTCGCGCGGCAAGATGCTGGCGCGCGAGCGCGTCGACCTGCTGGTCGACCCCGGCACTGCCTTTCTGGAATTGTCGCCGCTCGCGGCCCACGGCCTCTATGGCGGCGACGTCCATTCCGCCAGCGTCATCACCGGCGTGGGGCGCATTTCGGGCAGGGAATGCGTCATCGTCGCCAACGACGCCACCATCAAGGGCGGTACCTATTACCCGATGACCGTGAAGAAGCATCTGCGCGCGCAGGACATCGCGCGACAGAACAATCTGCCCTGCGTCTACATGGTCGATTCCGGCGGCGCGTTCCTGCCGATGCAGGACGAGATATTTCCGGACGAGCGGCATTTCGGCCGCATCTTCTACAACCAGGCGCAGATGTCCTCGATGGGCATTCCGCAGATCGCCATCGTGATGGGCTCGTGCACCGCGGGCGGCGCCTATGTGCCTGCCATGTCGGACGAGAGCATCATCGTGCGCAACCAGGGCACCATCTTCCTCGGCGGACCGCCCTTGGTGAAGGCTGCCACCGGCGAGGTGGTGACGGCCGAAGAACTCGGCGGCGCCGATGTGCATTCCCGCCATTCCGGCGTCACCGATCACTACGCGCAGAACGATGCCCATGCGATCGGGATCGCCCGGCGTATCGTCGCCACGCTGAAGCAGCCGACACGCGCTAACCTGAACATGCGCGAGCCGCGGGAGCCGCTGTTTCCGGCCGAGGAAATCTACGGCGTGGTTTCCTCCGACGGCAGAAAACCGTTCGACGTCCACGACATCATCGCCCGGATCGTCGACGGCTCCGAATTCGACGAGTTTAAGAAACTCTACGGCACGACGCTGATCTGCGGCTTTGCTCATATCTGGGGCTATCCGGTCGGCATCATTGCCAATAACGGCATCCTGTTCAGCGAGAGTTCGCTGAAGGGCGCGCACTTCATCGAACTGTGCTGCCAGCGCAATATCCCGCTGGTGTTCCTGCAGAACATCACAGGCTTCATGGTCGGCAAGAAATACGAGGCCGGCGGCATCGCGCGCGACGGCGCCAAGCTGGTGACTGCGGTCGCAACTGCAGGCGTGCCAAAGTTCACTATCGTGATCGGCGGCTCCTACGGCGCCGGCAATTACGGCATGTCTGGCCGCGCCTACTCTCCGCGCTTCCTGTGGATGTGGCCGAACGCGCGCATCTCCGTGATGGGTGGCGAGCAGGCGTCCATGGTGCTGAGCCAGGTCCGCCGCGACAATATCGAGGCCAAGGGCGAGAGCTGGTCGGCCGAGGAAGAAGATAAATTCCGCAGTCCAATCCGCGCGCAATACGAACATCAGGGCAATCCGTATTACGCCACCGCGCGGCTGTGGGACGACGGCGTGATCGACCCCGCCGACACACGCCTGGTGCTCGGCCTTGGATTGTCGGCCGCCGCCAATGCGCCGATCGAACCCACGAAGTTTGGCCTGTTCAGGATGTGATGATGGACCGCGCAAAGCTCTACCGGCGTTTCCGGACGCTCCTGATCGCCAACCGTGGCGAGATCGCCTGCCGTGTCATTCGCTCCGCCCGTGCCATGGGCCTGCGCACCGTCGCCGTCTATTCCGAGGCGGACCGCGACGCCATGCATGTCGCCATGGCTGATGAAGCTGTGCTGCTCGGGCCGGCGCGGGCGCGCGACAGCTATCTCAACATCGAGCGCGTGATCGAAGCCGCGCGCCAGACCGGCGCCGAGGCGGTGCATCCCGGCTATGGCTTCCTGTCGGAGAATGCCGAATTCGCGCAGGAGTGTCTGAACGCCGGCCTCGTGTTCGTCGGCCCGACCGCCGAGATGATGACGGCTATGGGCTCAAAGTCGGGCTCGAAAGCGCTGATGGAGAAGGCGGGGGTGCCCTTGGTGCCCGGCTATCACGGCGAGGCCCAGGACGAGGCGACATTGGCAAAGGCCGCAGATGCGATCGGCTTCCCGGTGCTGGTGAAGGCATCCGCCGGTGGCGGCGGGCGCGGCATGCGCGTGGTGAATTCGGCTGGCGAGCTTGCAGCGGCGATCGTCAGCGCCAAGCGCGAGGCCAAGGCGGCATTCGGCGACGACCGCATGCTGATCGAAAAATTCGTGCAAAATCCCCGGCATATCGAGGTGCAGATCATTGGCGACAGCCATGGCAATCTGCTCTCGCTGTGGGAGCGCGAGTGCACGCTGCAGCGGCGGCACCAGAAGGTGATCGAGGAAGCACCGTCGCCGACACTCGACGCCACGCAGCGCGAGACCGTGTGCGCCGCCGCGCGCAAGGCGGCTGCCGCGGTGAACTATGTCGGCGCCGGCACCATCGAGTTCGTCTCCGACGGCAAGGAAGTGTTCTTCATCGAAATGAACACCCGCCTGCAGGTCGAGCATCCCGTGACCGAGTTGATTACCGGCGTCGATCTCGTCGAATGGCAGTTGCGGGTGGCGTTTGGCGAGAAGCTGCCGCTGGCGCAAAACGAGATCAGGTTGAACGGCCACGCCATCGAGGCGCGGGTCTATGCGGAAAATCCGCAGAAGAACTTTATGCCATCGGTCGGCCGGATCCGGACCTGGCGCACGCCGGACGCAGTCGATGGTTTGCGCATCGATTCCGGCTATCGCGACGGTGATGCGGTGTCGCCCTATTACGACGCCATGCTGGCCAAGGTGATCGCATGGGCGCCGACACGGCAGGCCGCCATTGAGCGTCTCAACCGCGGACTGGAAGAGACTGACGTCCGCGGCATCGTCACCAATATCCCGTTCCTGTCGGCGCTGATCACCCATCCGAACGTGCGCGCCAACACCATCGACACGGGTTTCATCGAGCGCGAGCTGAAGAAGCTGACGGAAGCCTCGGGTATAACAGGCGATCTTGAGCTTTGCGCCGCAGTCGCCGCCATCGTCAATGACGAACGGAAGACTGCGCTCAAGGAAGCGCATTCGCCGTGGCAGACGTTTGGCTGGATGCCGGTTGGCCAGCGCAAGCGGGTGTTCTCGTTCCGCCACGGGCAGGGCGCCGAACAGAAGGTGACGCTGCACTATGGCAACGGGCCGTCGACGGTTTCGATCGGCAAGCACGAATTCGTTTTCACGACGTCGTCCGCGGATGGCGGGAGTTTCGACCTGACGATCGACGGCATGAAATCGCGCGTTACCGCCGTGATCGAGGGCCACGAGCTTTACCTGCGCACCCGGAATGGCCGCTTCGAGCTGCACTGGGTCGATCCGTTCGGTGGCGAGACCGAGGAACTGGTCGGCGAGGACAAGATCGTGGCGCCGCTCCCGGGCACCGTGGTGGCGCTGCTGGCCGAAGAGGGCGCGACGCTGGAAAAAGGCGCCGCGATCCTGACACTGGAAGTCATGAAGATGGAGCAGACCCTGCGTGCGCCCTTTGCCGGCACCTTGAAAAAAATCAGGTGCAAGGTCGGCGATATCGTCGGCGAAGGCGTCGAACTTGCCGAACTCGAACCGGCGGCGGCATCATGAGCGATACTGTCCACATCGTCGAAGTCGGCCCGCGCGACGGGCTGCAGAACGAGAAGACCCCGATCAGCGTCGCCGATCGGATCGCCTTCGTCGAGGCGCTGATCGGCGCCGGGCTTAGGGCGGTGGAGGTCGGCGCGTTCGTGTCGCCCAAGGCCATTCCGCAGATGGTCGGGTCGGCCGAAGTGTTGCGCGGTGTTAGCCACCATACGGAATGCGAATTGCCCGTGCTGGTGCCGAACGACAAGGGCTATGAGGCCTCACAGACCGCGGGCGCGAAACTGATCGCCGTGTTCGCCGCGGCATCGGAAAGCTTTTCACGCGCCAACATCAATTGCTCGATCGCGGAATCGATCGAGCGCTTCAAGCCGGTGCTGGCCCGCGCCAAGGCCGACGGTGTTCGCGTGCGCGGCTACATTTCCACTGTGCTCGGCTGCCCCTATGAGGGCGAGATCAAGCCGCAGGCCGTGGTCGATGTCGCAAAAGTGCTGTGGGATCTCGGCTGCTACGAAATCTCGCTCGGCGACACCATCGGCGTCGGCACGCCCTTGAAAGCGCGGCAACTGCTGCGCGCGGTGGCCGGCCACGTGCCGATGGCCAATCTCGCCATGCATTTCCACGACACCTATGGACAAGCGCTCGCCAACCTCTACGCCGGAATGGAGGAGGGCTGCCGCGTGATCGATTCCGCCGCCGGCGGTCTCGGCGGTTGCCCCTACGCCCCCGGCGCGACGGGAAATGTCGCGACGGAAGACGTCGTCTACATGCTCGAAGGCATGGGGATTTCGACCGGCGTCGATATGGCAAAGCTGGTCGCGGCGACCAACGTCGTGAGCGGGCTGATCGGCCGTCCGCCGGTCAGCCGCGTGGCGGCAGCGTTGAATGCGAAGATGCGGGCCGCCAAGTAGACCACTTACGCGGCCTTCAGCCCGACGTTCGGCAGCAGCGGCCGGTTCTTCAGGGCTTTCGCCATCATCGCCTCGACCTCCGCCTTCTCGTGCGGCAGCAGCGCCAGCCGCGGCGGGCGGGTCAGCGCGGTGCCGCGGCCCATGATGTGCTCGCACAGCTTGATGCACTGGACGAGGTCCGGACGGGCATCGAGGTGGAGCAGCGGCATGAACCATTCGTAGAGCGGCATTGCCTCGGCATAGCGCCCCGCCTTGGCGAGGCGGAACAGGGTCTCACCTTCGCGCGGGAAGGCGTTCGACATGCCGGAGACCCAGCCGACGGCACCCATGGCCACGCTCTCGACAATGACGTCGTCGAGGCCGGCGAACAGCACGAAGCGATCGCCGACCATGTTGCGGGTGTCGATGAAACGCCGTGTGTCGCCGGAGGAGTCCTTGAAGCACACCACCGTTTCCACATCGGCGAGCGACGCCAGAATGTCCGGCGTGACGTCGTTCTTGTAGATCGGCGGGTTGTTGTAGAGCATCACGGGCAGGTCGGTCGCGCTGGCGACCGAGCGGAAATGCGCGGCGGTTTCGTGCGGCTTGGACGAATAGACCAGCGCCGGCATCACCATCACGCCGTCAATGCCGACGCGGGCGGCCTCCTTGGCGGTTTCGACGGCAAAGGCTGTGGTGAACTCGGCGATGCCGCACAGCACGGGGACGCGGCCGGCCGCGACCGACTTGGCCGTCTCCATGATGGCGATCTTTTCCTTGCGCTCCAGCGAGGTGTTCTCGCCGACCGAGCCGCAGACGATCAGTCCGGAAACGCCGTCGCGGATCAGGCCGTCCATCACCTTGGCGGTGGCGTCAATATTGAGCGAAAGGTCGTCGTTGAACTGCGTGGTAACGGCCGGGAAGACGCCTTCCCAGGAAATGCGTGGGCTCATTGCTTGGCTCCGATTGGAATTATGCCGGCGGATTGTCGAATCCGCCGGGCTCTGGGGGCTTGAAAATGACGGATGGGATCAGAGCGTCGCGCCGACCTTGCGCAGTTCGGCGAGAACGGGCGCTTTTGGCAGCCAGATCTTGTCGAACTCGGCAATGACGGCCTCGGTATCCTTGGCATCGACCTGGCGGATCGGGATCGGCGCGCTCTTGAAATTCTCGATCAGCTTGGGCTCATTGCCGGCCAGCTCGTCGATCTGCGCGTCGAGCGTCGACTTGACCGTCTTGGTGATCAGCTCGCGGTCAGCCGCCGGCAGCGACTGCCAGACGCGGCCGGAGACGACGGCGGCCATCGGCATGAAGACGGCGTTCATCTGCAGGATGACTTTTGACACTTTGTCGAAGCGCTGGTTCCAGGAGAACTCCAGATCCGCCTCAAGCCCGTCGACCTGGCCGTTTGCCATGGCATCGAACACCTGCGGCGTCGGGATCGGCGTCGGCGCGGCGCCCAGCGACGAATAGAAATCGCGATAGACTGGCGTCGGATTGATGCGCAGCTTCATGCCCTTGATATCGGCCAATGACGCCAGGTCCTTGGACGAGAACACCGCGCGCATGCCGGTGATGCCCCAGCCGAGGCCGATCGTTCCGGTTTCCTGAGGCAGCACGTCGAACAGCTTGATCGCCGCCGGATGGCGGACGAATTTGGCGACCGAAGGCGTCGAGCGCACGATGTAGGGCGCGTTGATCGCCGCGATATGCGGCACGCGCGAGCCGAGCTCGGCGGCCTGGATGAAGCCCATGTCGAGCGCGCCGGACTGCAATTGCTGCATCATCGCCGGTTCATTGCCGAGCTGGCCGGAGTGAAACACCGTCATGGTCAGCCGGCCGTTGGTCGCCGCTTTCAGATCGTCGCCGAGTTTCAGCGCCGCCTTGTTCCAGGAATGGCCGTTGGGCGTGATCAGGCCGAGGCGAAATTCCTTGGCCTGGGCCAGCGCCAGTGACGGCGCGTACAGCGGCACAGCCGCGCTGGCGGCAAGGAAGCGGCGACGGGAAAGGGACATGGCAAGGGCTCCTTGAGGGTTTGGACCTACTTGATGAGGACGAGGGAGAGGGACGGGTAGAGCGAGAGCAGCACCAGCAGGATGCAGGAGATGCCGAACAGCGGCAGCGTCACCATGAACATCTTGCCGGGCTTGGCGCCGGTCACCGCGGCTGCGACGAAGAAGCAGAGACCGACCGGGGGCGACAGCAATCCGAGCACCAGGTTGATCACCACGACGACACCGAACTGGCGCGGATCGATGTGATAGATCTCGGTCGCGATCGGCAGCAGGATCGGCACCGTCATGATCAGGCCGGGAATGCCGTCGATGACCGTGCCGATAATCAGCAGGATCACGTTGCAAAGGAGCATGAAGCTGACAGGATCCTTGGCGACCGACTGGATCCAGCCTGCCGTTTCCTGCGGCACCTTGCCGAAGATCAGTACCCAGGAGAACACGGCGGCGGCTGCGACCAGGAACAGCACGATGGCCGAGTAGATGCCGGCGCGCAGCATCATCTGCGGCAATTGCGAGAACTCGAACTCCCTGGTCCAGTATTTGCCGATCAGCGCAGCGGCCACTGCACCGACGGCGGCAGATTCCGTCGCGTTGGCGAGCCCGCCCAAAATGCTGCCGACGATCACGATGGGGATCAGCAGCGTCGGCGATGTCCGCAGGATCGTTGCTACCCGCTGCCGCGGGGTCTGATAATCAGCCTTGGGGTAATTGTAGATGTATCCCATCAGCGCGATGACGATGCAGAACATCGCGGTCAGGATCACGCCCGGCACGATGCCGGCAATCAGCATGTCGCTGACCGATACCTGCGCCAGCACGCTGTAGACGACGAACATCACCGACGGCGGAATGATCGGCCCCAGCATGCCGCCATAGGCGGTCAGTCCTGCGGCAAACGTCTTGTCGTAGCCCTTCTTCTCCATCTCCGGCACCATGATCTGCGCCATGATCGCGACCTGAGCGGTGGCAGATCCCAGGATCGAGGAGATGAACATGTTGGCGAGGATGTTGACGTAGGCCAGCCCGCCTTTCAGCGAGCCGACAAAAGCCATCGCCATGTCGACGATGCGGCGTGTGATGCCGCCGCCATTCATGATCTCGCCGATCAGGATGAAGAGCGGGATGGCGATCAGGCCATAGCTGTCGACGCCGCCGAAAAGCTGCAGCGGGTAGGACTGGAACAGCACGGGGTTGCCCGATGCGATGATGTAGACGAACCCCGCAAGGCAGAGACATAGCCCGATCGGCACGCCGACCAGCATGATCGCGATAAAGGCAGCCGACGTGAGCATCAGTTGACCCCGTCGAGTTCGGAGAGCTGAAAGCCCTTCGGCGGGGTCCGCGGCACCAGTTCGAGATCTTCGAGCAGGTTTGCCAAACCATGCATGGTCATCGACACCGCGAAGATCGGCAGCGTCAGGTAGACCACCCAGGTCGGCCAGTTCAGCGTCTGCGTGCGCTCGGTGTAGAGGAAGTTGAAGGTCTCGGCGGCGAGCTTGCGCGCGTCGAAGCCGGCGCGGGCGAGACCGATCGGATCCATCCAGAGGAAGCAGGTGATGATCAGCGCCACGCCGAACACCACGACCATGCTTGTTGCCATGATCTTCGCGAGCTTCTGATTCTGCGCCGAGAGACGTTCGGTCATCATGGAGACGGCGAAGTCGAGCCGCAGCCGCGTCATCGCGGAGGCGCCGATGAAGGTCAGCCAGACCACGCAATAGACCGCCGATTCATCGATCCAGTAGATCGGGAAGTGCGAATAGCGGGTGACGACGTTCACCAGGATCAGCGCCGTCAGCAGATACATCAGCCCCATCAAGGCGATGCGCTCTAAAGCGAGCAGGAGACTGGAGGCCCTGATAACGATCCGCCGTGCGCTGAACGCCGGCGCATCCGCAATCGTCTGCTCGGTCATATGAGCCCGCTGCCCCCGCAATTTGTCGTGCACTTGCAAAATGTATAATTTATACAATCTTGTCAAATGGAGATTGTGGAGCCGCTTCAGCTTTTGCTGGGTCGGCACCACGTCAACGTGCGAAAATTGTGCCGCCTCGATCAGAAAGGCCGGCGATGACGACGGAAGATCAAATGAAAAGCCCTCTGAAGCACCGGACGCTGTCGGCGGCGATCGTCGACCAGCTCAGGCAGGCCATTCTCGATGGTACCTATCCGGCCGGCTCTCAACTGCGGCAGGACGCTTTGGGCGATACGTACGGCGTGAGCCGTATTCCTGTGCGCGAGGCGCTGTTTCAGCTCGAGGCCGAAGGGCTGGTGCGTATCGTTCCGCAAAAGGGCGCGATCGTCTCCGAGCTGTCGCTGGACGAGATCAACGACGTGTTCGACCTGCGCCGGATCATGGAGCCGCGGCTGCTGGCGCAGTCGGCGCCGCACTTTGCGGCAGGGGATTTTGCCGGACTGGACGATATCCACAAACGCTTCGAGAAAGCGATCAAGGCGCGCAACGTCGCCGAATGGGGGCGGCTCAATGCCGATTTCCATATGGCGATGTACGTGCACGCGCGGCAGCCGCGCACCAAGGCGATCGTCGTGGCGCTGCTGCAGACCAGCGACCGTTACACGCGCCTGCAGCTCTCCAACACCAAGGCGATGGGGACGGCCGAAAAAGAGCACGCCCACCTGATCGCGCTGTGCCGGGCAAAGCAGATCGAAGAGGCCTGCCGGTTTCTGGAGCAGCACATTGAGGCGGTGCGGACGGACCTGCTGCAGGTCGTGGGTGGCGGATCGATAGCGGCGCGTGCGGGGCGCTAGTACCGCTGCACAGGGATTATGACAGGTTGAATCGGGGATCAAAGTAGCTCTGGCAGGATCAACGAGCAGTTCGATGCTGCGGGGGCTGCGCGGTTGCCTTTTGATGAATCCCTCGCGCTCAAGCGTTAACACCATCGGCTGGCGAGCTGAGACGCCGGCGCGGCAGCCGGACTGAAACTCCCGCGGCACCTTTGCCGTACTTGTGCGCTGGGAGGATTAAATCATGAATGCGAGCCTCGAAGCCGGGCAACGGGGAGGCCTGTCCTGGACCGGCCAGGCGAGGAACGGAATCGCCGGGCAGACGGCGGCGCGCACGCGCATCGATTCCGTCGACCTCGTGCGCGGCCTCGTGATGGTATTGATGGCGCTCGACCATGTGCGCGATTTCTTCGCCCCGGGTGGATTCAACCCGCGCGACGTGACCGATCCCGCGCTGTTCATGACGCGCTGGATCACACATTTCTGTGCACCCGCCTTCGTCTTTCTCGCAGGTGTCTCGGCATTCCTCTACGGTGAGCGCGGCCGTAGCACGCGGCAGCTCAGCCGCTTCCTGCTCACACGCGGGATTTGGCTCGTACTGATCGAGCTCACGCTCGTCCGCCTTGCATGGACCTTCAGCTTCGATCTCGGCTACTTCTTCAGCCAGGTCATCTTCGCTATCGGCGCGTCGATGATTGCGCTCTCAGTGCTGGTCTTTCTGCCGCGCCGTGCGGTCGCGGCCATCGCGCTCGTCTTGATCGCCTCGCACAATCTACTCGATCCCATCAAGGCAGAGGCCTTTGGCCCGGCCGCGCCGATCTGGAATTTCCTGCATGAGCCGGCCTTGCTGCAGTTCGGCGCCACCGTGAAGTGGTTCGCGGTCTACCCGTTGATCCCGTGGATCGGCGTGATGGCGGCGGGCTACGCGCTCGGTCCGGTCTTCACGCTCGATCGTGCGAAGCGGACGCGCTGGCTCGTTGGATGGGGGACCGTCGCGGTGGTCGGTTTCGTCCTGCTGCGGGCGAGCAATGTCTACGGCGACCCCGCGCCCTGGAGCGTTCAAGCCAGTGCAATTGCGACGTTGCTGTCCTTCATCAACTGCGAAAAATATCCGCCATCGCTGCTGTATCTGGCCATGACGATCGGACCGACATTGCTGCTGCTTGCTGCGGTTGAGAACGTACGCGGCCGGTTCGCCGCGTGGGTCACCACCTTCGGCCGCGTTCCATTCTTCTATTATGTGGTTCATGTTTTTGTCATCCACGCGCTCGCGGTGATCTTCGCGTGGGCGAGCGGTGCGGAGACCGGCTGGCTGTTTGGTCCATTCCCTGCCGACAAGCCGAACGGATACGGCGTCGGCCTCCTGGGCGTCTTTTCCGTCTGGCTTGCGGTTGTGACGGCGCTCTATCCGCTTTGCAACTGGTTTGCCGGCATCAAAAAACGCCGCAGCGACTGGTGGCTATCCTACCTCTAGTACCGCTGCACGATGATTATGACTCATTGGCCGAGGCGTTTGGGGGCCGCCTGCCAAGGGGTACTGGGCGAATAGCGAACCAACCCTGTCATTGCGAGCGAAGCGAAGCAATCCATCCCTCCACGCAAGAGGATTGCTTCGTCGCTTCAGCGCAAAATTGCTTTGCAATCTTGTCGCGAGCTCCCTTGCGAAAACGCTGCGCGTTTGTCGCAAGCAATGACGGGGTTGGCGACGGTGGCTAACCTACCATCCCCCGTCCGGCCCCATCAAAGGCCTCGATGCCGATATGGCCGCGTCCGGTCGAGCGTCGCCACGAGCGGGTTGCCCGTGGCGGCCTCGGAATGGTCCTGTTGATCCGGAATCGGACCATGCATCATGCGGCAACGTCGCTGGCGAGCTTCAGCAGGTTCGCCGACGTCGGCGTCTTGGCGCTGTAGTCCTTCCACGCGGTGTCACGTGCGATGTCCCGCCACTTGCCGACGGTCGCGACATCGAGCGTGCTGACCTTGGCGCCGGCCTTCTCATAGACCTTGGCGACCTCGATATCGTCGTCCTGCGCTCCCTTGCGGCCGAACGTTTCCAGCTCGCTGCCGACCGACAGGATGATGTCCTGCTGGTTCTTGGGCAGCTTGTCGAAGATTGCCTTCGACATCATCAGCGGCTCCAGCATGAACCAGTAGGAGGCGCCGGCGCCCGAGGTCAGCGATTTCGCGACCTCTTCGAGGCGGAACGAGATCAGGCTGGTGGAGGAGGTGATGCCGGCGTCGCAGGCGCCGGTCTGCATCGCGGCGTAGATTTCGTTCGAGGGCACCGACAGCACGGCAGCTCCAGCGGTCTGCAGCACCATGTCCATCTCGCGCGAGCCGCCGCGCACCCTGAGCCCCTTGGCGTCTTCCGGCGCGACGATCGGCTTGGAGCGGCTGGCAACACCGCCGGCCTGCCAGACCCAGGTCAGAAGGATAATGCCCTTGTCGGCGAGGAAGTCGGTCAGCGCCTTGCCGACCGGCTCCTTCTTCCAGCGCAGGCCCTGGTCATAGGTCGCGACGAGGCCCGGCATCAGGCCAATATTGGTCTCCGGCAATTCGCCGCCGGCGTAAGGCATCGGATAGAGGCTGATATCGAGCGCGCCCTTGCGCATCGCCGAGAATTGCGCGTTGGTCTTGATCAGCGAGGCGTTCGGATAGACCTCGGCTGCGATCTCGCCGCCGCTGCGCTTGGCAACTTCGGCGGCAAACATGCGGCACAGCCGATCGCGGAAGTCGCCCTTGTCGATGGTGCCGCCCGGAAACTGGTGCGAGATCTTCAGCGTGGTGGCGGCATGGGCTGTGCCGGTGCCGAAACGAAGGGCGGCGGGAGCGGCAAGGGCCGTTACAATGACATGGCGGCGTGTGAGCATGGTTTCCCCCTGCAAATTCGTTCTTGGTCGATGACAGCGACCGGTTTGAGCCCATGTTAGCCGGTCGTCATCCGACGTAGTTTTCGTGTGAGGTCGAGGCGGCGCGCGGCGGCAAGCCCTGATTTTAGCAAGCCTGACGGGCTGCAGCGTACGCTCGGGACCAGCCGTTCGCAGAAGACTCCGCCAATAACGCGTTCAACCCTGGGCGCCCGCGGAGCGTTAGCGCCAATTGATTTGCTGCTTCAACTAACCGTGACTTCGGAAGAACTCGGGATGTGGCTGGTAACAAAGCCGGCCGCGGAATCGTCGTTGGGGAAGCGACAGATGTCGCTTTCGAGGAATCTATTCAACCGCAAAGGACGACCGCCCCATGACAATCCCGACCCGCTTCGGCCTCATTCTCTCGGCCGCGCTCGTTTCGCTCGGCCTTGCGTTCGCGCCCGCGACCCTCGCTCAGGACAAGATGGGCAAGGGTGACGGGATGAAGCAGGAGTCCATGTCCAAGGACGCGATGAAGAAAGAGGACGGGATGATGAAGAACGGCGGCATGAAGCACGACGGCCTCATGAAAGGCGGCATGAAAAAAGATGACGCTATGAAGAAGAACTGAGCCGCCGTCATTCCAGGGCGATGCGTAGCATGTCAGGAGTCTCCGATACGCAGTTGCGCGTCTGAGGTCTGGTGCTTACGCACCAGACCTCAATGACGAGCAGAGCCTGCATCGGTCGCCGGCAAGAGGCGCGATGCGCGTCGTGCCTACCGCTTCTTGCCCTTGCTCTTGCGCGCAGCGTAACGGGCGTCGCGCTTGGCCTTCTGCTCAGCCTCCAGCGCTGCCTGTCTGGCGGCTTCTTCTTCCTTCTCGCGCGCGATCCTGGCGGCCTCCGCCGCGGCGGCCTCGGCCTCGCGACGCTTCTGCTCGGCCTTTTCGGCTTCCTTTGCCTCTCGCGCCTTGGCGCGGGCGGCGGCGACGGCCTCGCGCTCGGCCTGACGGCGCTTCACCTCGGGATCGTCGGGTCCCGGCTGGGCGCGAAACTTGTTCAAAATGTTCTGCCGCGCCTGCATCGCGGCCTTCTGGCGGTCCGCGAAGTTCGGTTCCTTGAATCCACTCATAAAAAGGCCTTGTCGCTTTCACTCTTGGGGTTGGACGCGCCACGGGCGCGGAATGGCGACTAGGTAAGTGAACCCGGGGCAAAATGCCAGCGTCGAAAGGGGGCCGGTAGAGCAGGGGAGACTTGCGTGAACAGCAAATGGGCCAAATTGATGCTGATGAGCGGGATTACATCAGGTTGGCTGCTCTACGAGATGGCCACGGCGAGCGAATCCCCGCCGGTGGAGTTGGCGTTCGTGCAATATAGCCTGCTCGCCTGCGCGCTGATCGGTCTGGTCGGCTCGCTGGTGATGTTCGCGTCGGAAAACTGACCGGCACCGTCCTAGAAGCTGCCGCGACGTCCGGCCTGCCCGAGAACGCGCGCGACCGTCATGGCCGTCATCGCTGCCCGATCTGCGACCCGCTGCGCCTCCAGCCTGTCGCGGGCTTTCTCGCGGATCATGATCTCGATCAGTTCGAGCCGCTTGGTCTCGTCGACCGCTTCCGCCAGCAATTGCTTATATCTGTTATGGTCGTAAACCGCTTCCTGCTTGTCCATCACACGCCCCGCACACGCGCTTCACCCGAATAGTCAGTGTCGACCAAGGGTTGCACGCCCGCAACGGGTTTACGTGAGTTATACAAATTTCCGCGTCCAGCGGGCCTGCGCACAAACCCGTGTAGTGTGAACCGGTTCACAGGAACCGCGGCAGGTTGTTCCTATTCTCCGGCACTTCCGAAACAGGAGCGACCGCCATGCCCCACAATTGGTGGACCCGCAAGAACCTCGTCGTCACCGCCGCCGTCGTCGCGCTGGCCTTCATAGGCTTCATCGTGACCGGTGTGTCTTATCCCGAGCCGGCCGCCAGCGCCGCCCTCGGTCCGGACTGGCAGTGCAGCCGGCTCGCCTTCGTCTTCACGACCTGCAGCCGGACCAAGCACAGCCAGGCGGCGGTCGTCCGCGTCGCCAAAATCCCGGTGTGCGGACGGCTACGGACATAATAGGATCGCGCTGGAACGGGCCGGAGCTGGAGTTTCCCATGCGAAAACTGTCCTATTTCGTGGCGGCCGCGTCGGCGGCGGCTCTCATACTTGTGCCGGTCGGCGCGACGCTGGCGCAGGATGCGCCGGGTGGCGGGACTGCGCCGGCGGCATCATCGTCGACCGCCGCCCCGGAAACCGCGGCGGCTGAGAAAAAGGCGGCGCCGAAGAAAAAGAAGCCGGCCAAAATGACCCGACAGCAGGAGATCGACCGTTCGATCGATCGGGGCACGGTGCCCGCGCGATACCGGAGCTCGGTGCCGAAGGAGTATCATCAGTATATTCCGTTCGATAAGCGATAGAGACGGCACATAACCGCTCTCGTAATCTTTCGCCGCAGATCTCGGACTTTGGCGCCGGCGTCATTGCAATGACGGATGGCGCCAGCCCGGATGTCGCTTTGCAATCCGGTCTGCTGATCAATTTGTCACACAGAACTGCGCAACGGCCGCGCACCGTACTCGTACGGATTGGCCGCACCGATAATGACGATCTATAACGCCGTCGCTTGCAGCGGGGGGCAGGGCGTTCGTTCATCACGACGAGCGCTACCACTGGAGGCCACGAGGCCCGGACTCCTAGGCACTCCGGGCCTCGTCTACTCCTTGATCGCAATACCGGCTCGATCGGCATTCCATCACACCGCAAAGACGCACGCGCTCGCCGATGCTGCGCGGGACGATCACAGCGATCCGCGAAATAGCGCTTTCCTTTCGATGTCTCGCGGCGATGCTGGCGGGGTGCCTCTTCGGCTTCAATGCTGGCGACCGGGCGCCGATTGTGATGAAGACGCGGTGGATGGCGGGTTCCACATTAGCCATAAGTTCGCGTTTTGCTCCGCCGGAGGATTTTCGGTGTTAAGGGGATTTCCATGTGGAACGGCTGGAGAAAAGCGGCAATCGGAATGAGCGCGCTGTTCGCCTTCATCCTCCTGGAGTTGATGGCGGTCATCGGCGGCGTAGCCGTATTCCTGGGCTTGGTTCTTGACGTGGACTTGCCGTTTCGGGCGGTCTCCGAGGAATAGCCGAGGGATCGGCGGCCCGCGCCGTCCGCCCAGGCCCTCGCCCAGCAGCCGATACTCGGTTCCTTGCGCCGAGGCATTCAGCCCTCGATTTGAACCGTTTTGGTTTCCCGAACGCCGTGTCAGGACTCTGAATCGGTAATAAAATCGTTACGATTCAACAATTTTTTAAAGTTCCCTTAAGTCATAAATGAGTTCCTGTTGGGGCCGCACCGCCGCGCGGCCCGATAGCCGGGCGCCGCTCCTATCACCTACCCCAGGGAGACGTGCGCTCGGCTATTAAGGGCAACCCATCGCGGGGGGACTAGTGGCCCGCCCAGCGCTAGTTCAGGCCGACGCGCAGATGTTGTCGGTGATATCTGACCTGTAATTGCTGGTCAGAGCGCCGCTGCTCGGACCCGTGCCATTGGCGAGGGCGCGGGTTGCGCTCACGGCAAGAATGGCAATCGCCGGCCGCTGACCTTTTCATGGAAAATGCCATCAAGCAAAACGGAACCAGACTACCGGATTCAAGCGCGAGCGATGCCACCCGCCGGCAACAGCGGGCCGGTTTCGGCCGCAGCTGAAAGGTGTCTAGAAGTGATACTCGTCGCCGGGGCGGCACACGGTGACGCGGCACGAACCGCCGCCCGCCGATCTGGCGTGCGGTTGGCCTTGAAGCGCTTGCCGCGCACGTTCCATTTGTCTTGCCAGTAGACGGAGGCTTCCTGATCGTCCGCCGGTACGCGAGCGATCCGTCCTATCCACATTTCCTGAAACGTATCGGCGCTGGCATGCGAGGAGGTCAGCGCCAACGCGAACGCCGCGAACTCCATTCTGTTGCAGGCGGGCTCGCGCCCCGCCGGAGGTTCCAGCCGCAGGTTCGTGTTCGACTTTGGCGTCGGCGTGGCGGAGGTGGGGCGGCATTGCGCCGAGTTGGGTAATCCGGATGATATCCCGACGGCGAGAACGGCAAGTGCTAACCTGCTGCCAACTTCGCAGCGGAACTTGCATGCGCAGAGCAAGCATTCGCAGTAATGATCGAACGCGATTGCGGTTGCGATTAGGGAACCGTAAACGAGAGGCCGTTAGGTTTCTATCTTCGCGAGCATTGCGCGCGATCAGTTCGATCAATCAACAGTTGCGAAAAGGAAAATTGGTGCGTCGACAAACAGACTCCGTTATGGTTGCGGTATGTGATGATGCCAACCTGGAACTTTCCGCCTGAAAGAGGTTCTGAATTGGTCTTATTCTGCTCATCTTTCCTGCGAACGATGAGAACCGAAAATCGAATCATGATTGGGGACGGTCGTGAACCGAACTAACTTCAAATCGATGTCCACCGATGAATTGTGGGCATTACACGAAGAAGTATCTTCCAGGCTTGCAGCGACGCTGCTTGCGGAAAAGCGCGTGCTTGAAGATCGCTTGAAGCAACTCAAGGCCGGCGGCGAAGCTGAGCGCGCAAGCTCATCGACAGGGAAGCGGCCATATCCGACAGTCGTTCCGAAGTTTCGGAATCCCGATCGGCCGTCCGAGACCTGGGCGGGACGGGGAAAGACGCCTCGCTGGCTCGCTGCAAAGTTGAAGTCCGGCAAGCGAATCGATGACTTCCGCATCAGGCACGTAGCCTAGTCTGGCCTGGGAAGATTTGCAGCCGTCGGTTGCGACGCGCGTGCACTCTGGTGTCCGCAGATTGGCTGGCCGTCTGCGGATACCGTTCCGATGTCCTGCATCGCTCATGCGCGCGAACAGTTGTTCGAGCGGGGACGTGTACGGCGGCTCGGCGACACGCTTGGCCATGTCATCTTCGGCCGCGTCATCTGGAGTCAGAGGCCGGCGTCACGGTCTCTCTTCAACTCGTCCAGCGGGTAGATCCTGATTTTCGGGATTGGATGTGCTTTCGACGCCCGCTTCCAACGCTCTGATTATTCCCATGCGCGCGAATAGCATGGGACCGCGGTCTTCGGCGGCATCAATCAGCATCTGGACCGCAAGCCGCCATTCCTGACGATCACGTTCCGACTGTGGCAGGTTTCTGATGTAGTCGGCGGCGTTTCGCAGCGTCCGCGCAGGTGCTCCCGCCGGGAGCGGTACGGGCTGAGCGAACGGACGATCCCAGGACATGCTGAACTCCCGTCACAGATTATAAATGGTGCTGGCGCGGGTGGACGCACCAGGCCGGTAACCCGGCGTTGGGTTGCCGGCCGGTGGAATCCGAACGGCATTGAAAGCAGGGAGTCGACGCGGAACTGTGATGTTGGTTCCATTTCCGGTGGTTGTTTGTTCCACACCGATCGGCAGATGGAACAGGTAGGTCAGTTCTGAAACGCAACACCGACGAAATCGCCTTGCCGCCAGATCACGCGGCATTCGCGGACGGTGTGAAAATTGTCGAAGGTCAGTTCGAAATTCAGCGGCAGCAAATTGAGGTCGTGGAGTTCAATCCCGGCCCCGGAATTGGTGACGTCCTGAACGCGGCAGGTGAGGACACCGCGCTGCGCATCGAAGAACAGCAGCGCGTTTTTCGAAATCATCGTCCTCGTGACGGATCGGCGTTCGAATTCCATCTCGGCTACCAATGGTTCACGCCTGGGCTGGGCAAGCGGGCGGCTTAGCGAATTGCCTCCAGGCGGCAATCAGGTTCGGTCTTATTCGTAAACAATCAATTTTAATGATCGCAGAAAGTCCGCCCGTCAGGACCCGTACAGTTGCGGGTTCAACACAGCTCCGGCCGTTCCGTGCGGGGAACTCACAAACAGGCTTGATGCATCAGTGAAAGCCAGCCTCTCTAACACAGAGAGGGGAATCGCATGGCTTTACGTTGGATGTGTGCGTTGGCGCTGTGTCTGGGGACTTCAAGCGCCGGATTTGCAGGTGAACAGTCCGGTGTTCTACGTCGAATTTCATGCCCGGTCGTGCGCTACTACGTGGCGAAATACAGTGCGCCGGCCGCGGAGCAGTGGGCACGCAGCAAGGGCGCGAGCGATGCCGAGATCGAAGCAGCCCGGCGCTGCCTAAGGCAAGACGATATGCGTACGGCCAAGGCGCAAGCCCCCAAGGCTCAACGGCCGCTCGCGCTCGGCACCTACGGCTGGTGAACAGTCGGGGCAGCGGCGCCGGTGGGCGCCGCGTTGCACTGGCCATCAATACTGCTGATATCGCTTCTGGCGCTTGCTGCGCACGGCATTCGGCCCGGCGTAATAGGGATTGACTACGCATTGCGCGGAGCGTCCCGATGCCGACATCTGACACTGCGCCATCGTTCGATAATGGCACTCGAAATAGTAGTCCACAAAGCCCTGGTAGACCTGCAGGCAAACCGGGTAGCTCGGATCGTAGGTCTGCGCATTTGCAGGTGCGGGCAGGGCGATCGTCGCGGCCAAAATCGTCAGCGCTGTTGCTGTGGCAGACGCGTGCGGCAGCTTCATCCTGATGTCCTCCCAGACTCCCCGCGGAATTTGTCGCGGTCCTCTCCCAACGACAAAACACCAGCGCCGGGCGCTTGTTCCAGCAGGCACCGGTAGCCGCTTTCAGACTTCCCAGTCCTCAAACCCATATTCGCGATAGATGGCGGCTCGGTCACCGTGGGGGTTCAGCCGGCACTTGGCCTGGGCGAGATGCAGGTTCAGGGTCCCCGGCTGACAGTTCGCCGCCAGGAGTTTGCGGATATCGTCCATCTGCTGGCGCGACTGCTGGGTCGGTTCGAGCTGCTCAAGCGCGACCAGCGCCGTCGCCAGCGCTTCCGTGATGACCCATTCGTCGTGGCCCGTGATTCCCTTCTTTGGCATGACGAGCGCATCCTTTGTCAGGGCAAGGGAAGCATTGCCGGCCGGCATCATACGCCGAGAATCCAAACCGAGACGAGAATGAAGTCGAAATTGCGGAGAAGCGCAGAGTGGCGATCCCGGCAGGATTCGAACCTGCAACCCGCCGAGTAGAAAACTTTTGGATGCTGAATCCGATCAATGGCTTAGCCCTCAGGTGTTGCTCTGGCGTTGCCGTGGTGTGGGTGAGAGGATTCGAACCTCCCGGCGCCGTCCTAACCGGCGCAGGACTCCTCGTGGTATCGCACCGACTGCCTGCGCGGATCAGCTATCCCAAGCCTGGCCCGTAGAGCTAGGACGAGAGGCGCTTTCGCAACCTGCGGGCTTGGGTCGCTGCGCCTAATCCTGCAAAGCCGATCAACAGCATTGCCCATGTTGAGGGCTCGGGCACGGCGGGGGTGTAAATGCCGGGGCCGTCCCAACCGATCTGGTAGGCAGTGGCTCCGGCGGGAATTTCGTACAGCAGCGAGAATATCTGGGAGCTGTTGAGTGGAGCGCCTTTGCTACCGTTCTGATGGTCCCATCCATGGCTTGGGGTCGCGAATGATATACTTGCTACGCCTTGGAAATATTCCCCCTCCGGAATAAGCTTGCCATAAGTTCGCTCCAAGGGCGAGTAGCCGGCGCGCGAAAGCGCCCCTCTAAAGGGGATGGATTTTTAACGCAAATCAGCCGATGATGTCCCTGGGCGTAGAAACCCGGACCGAGATATAGCCGCATCATGCTTGGTCAGCGTGCTCCCGATTGGCGTCGGGGTGGCTCGGCCTTCCTAATATGTCAGCGGCAGCACTCGTTGCACAATTGCGCCGAGGCAAACGAGCACCACGAGCAACTTGAGCAGATTTGCCAGTCGGCTGTCGGTGGCGAACTTGTCGATGGCCCAAAAGCAGATTGCGCCGACGACGACGATAATTAAAACCCCTATCAAAACTGAAATCATGTCGCCCTCGTTGTGCTGTTGAACTTCATTTCGCCTTCGCCTTTAGGCCCGAGTTCGGCCGCGGCCTCGACCGTGTTGGCAATCTCTTGGTGCGCCATTGCCAATGAAAATTCGTCAATCGAATAGCTTTTTTTGCCGTCGCTTACAGTCACGTCGGTGAACCTTTCGACGACATGCCACTCGACCGCTTTTGCAAAGGCGCGCCTTGCGGTTTCTTTAGTCACCATCTGCGGGCGATCGGCATAATAGCCTCTTACGGAAAACGGCATAGGCGCCACCAGGGTCTGCAATGTGAATGGCCGCCTCAGGTGACGGCGTCTTTCATACCAATCGGAAGCCACTCTCCTGCATGAAGAAACTGCGCCCAAAGAACCCATTGTTTTTGGCCGTTATCGAGGAAGCGTAGGTGCCCAGCATGGCCATCATCGCGGGTTTCTGTCACGACTGCCTGCCGACCACTCACGGCGCTTTCGAAAGCCTGTCCAACAGCAAATCGCATCGTCCGTCCTCTTCTAGATCAAGGGCGAATCAACTCACGACGACTCAATTGTATCAAGTTTACAGGGGCTGATCCGTAGCTGGGTAACGCCCGCTTGGCCTTTGTCTTGGGGGCGGGGGTCTTCAGTGGCAAAACCCTTCAGCTCCTGGCATTTCCAGCCCTCGTAAGAAACGGTGGCCGCTCCCGCAAAAGTAGCCAACCACTCGTTAACGCCGTGCTGGTAATCGCGGTGCGACATACCCGTGAGGTAATGCGCAATCTCCGCCGCTGCCTCAACCCAGCGGCGTCTTTTTCGTGCCACGGCTCTTTCTTTCGCCGGATTTCCGTCACCATCTTTCGTGTATTCGAATCTATGGGGAGAGTGGACGTGGCAATAGGTACAGTGAAGTGGTTCAACGCGACAAAGGGCTACGGATTTATTCAGCCCGAGACGGGCGGCAAGGACGTGTTCGTCCATATCTCGGCCGTCGAGAGAGCAGGTCTGAGCAGTCTGAATGAGGGCGCGAGGGTAAGCTACGAAGTCGTGGCCAACCGCGGAAAAGAATCCGCCGAAAACCTCAGGGTAGGTTGATCGTCGTAGTCATCCAAATACGACCGCCGATCGCGCTGGCGGGCCGCACCTGAAAACGGCCCCAGTACTCTGGGAGGAGATAGCTGGGGCCGCCACTTTCTCCCGGTTTGTCTCCACGATCCCCCGGGAGCGATGGATTCGACTCTCAGCAACGCTGCAGGTTCCTAGGCCTCCCAACGCAGGGCCGGCGGCTCAACGATCTGCTGCGTTCCGTTCAATAGCGGACAGACGTTTGCCAGATTTTTCCCGCTTCTATCGGCGTACCCACTACCTGTCTGGCAATTGAATGGGAATACTTTGGATGGCCTCGGCGCAAAGGTGAGCGCTGGGGCCATTTTTATTGGACGAGGTCCTCTGAATGAGAAACGGCCCCAGCCCTCTCAAAAACTGGGGCCGTCATTCCAATGCGCCAATCAGGGGGCGACGATGACCGGCGCCAGTATCAACGCGCCTAGTTGCCTTGCCGTTCCCAAAAGGAAAGGTCCGCCGGTTCACCCTGGCGGTCCATTCGTTTAACGGATGATCAGGTACAGCGCGGCCGCGATCAGGAAGACCAGCCAGACGAGCGAAATCACAAAGAAAACCGTATTCCGCGCATTGAACCGAACGTGAGCCAGCGTCATCGTGAGCCATTGATGTAGATCAAGCTCGAAGCGCTTGGGGAGGGATTTCAGTGGGTGTCGATCGGCGCCGAGCGTCTTACGGCCACAGCATGCCCCGCTGTGGCCGTTTGATTGCCCGCAAAATATCAAAGTCCGCCGGTTCACGCTGGCGGGCCTTTCGCAATGGGAACGTGTCATGCCTAGAGCGTGGCACTTCAGCTTGCCGTGATGCGAGCTTTATGTTCGACTGCCGGCGCGTCCTTTTTCCAAGTTAAGGGAGAGCTGAGCATGAAGAAAATAATTCTTGTCGGTCTTGCGATCTTCGCTGTCTCCACTTCTGGCGCTTTGGCAGCCAAGAAAACGACGAAGCCGAAGGCACCTGCCGCCGCCGCCGCCACGACCACGAACACGGGTGGCGCAGCTCCGCTCATGTTGGGCCAGGTTAGTGCCGCTGACCGCGCGCTATATGAGAAAAATCAACGCGAGTCCGGCATGAAGAAGAAGTAGAGGGACAAGCTGCTCCAGCGCGCGATTGCGCGCGCTGGATAGGCTAAGAATGTAAGGCAGCCTCTCAATGTAGGATGCTGGCTACACAGGGGGCGGGCGATTGAAATTCGGTCATCAATAGCTCAAAGCGCCGCGCTGCGCGTTGCAATTTTGCTAGGTTATTCTGCTTATCACTGCGGTTGTGCTAGTTTCTGCGATGACGGACGCGGAGCGCACGGCGATCGGGCTAAAATTAGCTTTTGCAGCAGGCTATTGCCTGCCGGCCGTTATCTTGGGGGCAATCTGGGGGTGGATCAAATTCAGCGTTCGTTCGTGGTGGATTTCCACGCTGTTTCTTTTAGGCATCACGGCAATCATCTTTCTCGCGCATGGACTCTAGGTTCGCTCAAAGCTTGCGCGGACTTTTATAGCGAACCGAGCACCTGCCAAATGGCGAGGACCAAGATCGCCAGCATGGGCATAGGCGGTCCTGCGGCCAATCTGGTTCACTTTAGTAGACCCGGCCATGCCGCCGATAACCCGCTTGCGCGCCCCCGAAATATGGATTGATGACGCACTGTGCCGAGCGGCCCGATGCCGACGCGTTGCATTGAGGCAGCGACGTGTATCCGCATTCGTAATAGGTGGCCGGGCCGTATACCCGCAGGCAAACCGGATAAGCCGGATCGTATATCTGGGCGGCCGCCGGCCCCATTGAGATTATCCCGATCGCCAAAATCGCCAAGACCAGAATGCGCATCAGAGCCTCCTTCAGCACTCACTCCAAGACCTCAAAGGCAACGCCTTCAGGATCGTTCTCTTCAAACCATTTTTCCGCGGCGTCTGTGGTGGCAAAGACCTTGATGTGCTCGGGGTCGCCAACCTGCTTGCTTGTGTTGACGTAGACAAAGACGGTCATTGGTCTCTCTTCGACGGCTCCGGAAACACGATCTTGTCAGACTTGATTGGATTTTGCGGTGGCCGGACTTGTGCCATGTAAAGGGCAGACGGCCCTACCTGAGATGTTACCGTTCCGATATGCAACGCTCTCTGCATAGCGTCATATTGGATACCATCGCGACGGCATCGGCGATCGTCCTTTTGCTGTACCTTGCATTTGGACCGTCAACCTAGGACGGCATCATAACCGCGGAAACAAAGTTTATCTTGCTCGGCCCGGCCATAAGGCGGCGGCGCCAATCCCAGCTATAAAGATCAGAAATAGGATCGATGCGGCGTCGTCCATAACACTTCCTTGTGTTGGAAGAGGATACTTGGCCATTTGTTTCGGTTTAGCTTCGTCGGGTTCATGAAAACAGTTTCGTCCCGGCGCTTTTCTGGTCTCGGGGCAATAATTCTTGGGTGTTCCGAGCCAGCACGCCCCATTCCTAGCGGCTTGTCGTCTCGTTCATGGTTTGTACTATCTCCCGGAATATGAAAAGCGCCCGTGAAATCGAGATCCTGTTCAGGCGGCTCCGGCTCTACGACCAGCTTGAGCGACGCGCCGATGGGCTCATTCGAACGATCCAGAAGGCATTGGGGGAGCGCTATGGGTCTAGATCACGTCCGTTCCGAAATCGAGCGCATGCGCGTCCAAGTCGGGAGGCAGCGTAAGGAGATTCTCCAGCTTCAACGCGCCGGCATATCGACGGCGTCGGCTGAGCTGTTGCTGCAGCGGATGCTGGCGAAGGATCGAAGACCTTTGCGCCGAGCGGGACCGGCTCAAGAAAGAGCAGGGCGGTCCCACGAAAGGGCGCGTGCTTGACGGCCGGAGTTGGTGATGCGCGAACAATTGAATTGGTACGACGACAAGGCGGACAACTCGCCCTGGATCGACGCGCTTGCCGAACTGCGGCAGCGGGCAACGCTTGAAGGGCATTGTTATCAGCACGTTCAGGCAATCACCGTCGCGATCGACCAATACGCAGAGAAGGCGCTGGGTAACCGCGATTACTTTCTCAACAAGCTCTACGGCGTCGGCTAGCGCGCCGTCGAAGGCGGCCTTATCCCGGCGGGCCTTACAATCCGAGCACCAGCAACTGGTAAGATTTCGTTAACCTTACGGGGGCAAGACTTTGCCTGCCGGGGCTGGGCGCATCATGAAAGGAAAACCCCATGCCAAATCTGGAAGAGGCCATCCGCGAACGTGCCTACCACCTGTGGATGGCCGACGGTCAACCCGAGGGGCAGGCAGACATCTATTGGCTCAATGCTCAACGCGAAATTCTCACGACATCGCTTGAAAGCTCAGGCAGCAACGCTCCCGCCGCAGCACCCCCCGACACGGGATTTGTTGCGATGAAATCCGCTAAGGCAAAGACAGCCCGATCGGGAAAAAGCAAATCCCGCGCCGCATAGTTTCCCTGCGAGCATCGTCACCCGGACCGTAACGACGACTCCGTCATCAGCGGAGGGGGCAGCCTGCTCCCCCCGTTGGTTCGTCGAAATGAATCGACGCAGATTTTCTGCCAAGAATCACACCGAGCCCCTCGCGTTACCAAGCCTGCGAGCGATCAGGTATTAGACGGAAAGTAGTATCGCAGCGTCAACCGAACAGCGACGTACAGCGCGACGCAGATCACGAGCACGACGAGGGCTATGTTCATTTGTCTGCCTCCGTGCTCGGAGGGCGACATACCCGCTCAATTAGCTTGCCGACGGCGACGATGATTGCGACGACGGCAAGGCCGACGGCAAAAAGGATATCTGAATCATCAAAGAACGATTGGAACGAAGCGGGAAAAGCCGTGTTGCGTGAAACCATTTGTAGCTGACGGTAAGACCTTGGAATTACTGACACTCGCATGTAACGCCGCGCAACACGCGCGAGAGAACGAAATGAGGATCATGCCAAGTTGTTGATTGATCATGAGAAGCGTTGGCGATCCCGGCAGGATTCGAACCTGCAACCCGCGGAGTAGAAATCCGCTACTCTATCCAGTTGAGCTACGGGACCGTCCGGGCGATAGCCGGCTGGCCATCGCCTTATGTTCTCTTTGGCCTCTCTAGCACTGCCAATATGAAAAATCCGCTTTCCCGCCAAGACGGTCGAACCGATTTCCTCAGGTTGGCGACTAAGGCAGACGGTGGGCTATCTCCTGTGGCTCGCCCTGACACAGGCCTGCCCGCCGGCTACCCGCCGCCGGGGGGCGGCCGGGACCGTTTGGACTGTCTTGCGCCATGCATGCGACCCTTTCGCAAGCCGACATAACTGCCATCAGTCCGTCACCTTTTCGCGCCTTTTTTGATCGTTACGCGGCATTTGTCCGCGGCAAGGAGCCCATCATGATCGGTTTGGTTCGCGCCACAGTGATTTGCGCCACGCTGGCGCTTGGCCTGACGGCGGCTGGGGCCGCGGACAAGGCGTTCAAGCGCGAAGACCTCGCTGATTCGGCCGTGAAGCTGGAGGCCCAGATCAAGAGCGAGGCGGGGCCGGTCGCCAAATCCTCCGCCACGCTGCGCAACGACGCCGATGCCGCCTTCAAGCGCTCCGACTTCCGGGTCGGATTGCAGATCCTCGGCCAGATCGCCGCCACCACGCCGGAAGATAGTGCAAATTGGCTAAAACTCGCCAAGACCATCTTCCAGATCCGCGCCGCCAGTTCCAGCGAGCAGACCTTCCTGTACGAGCGCGCCTCGACCGCGGCCTATATCGCCTACCAGCGCGCCGGCAACCAGGCCGAGGAGGCTGATGCGCTGGCGGTGCTGGGACGGGCGATGTCCGAGCGCAAGCTGTGGCGTCCGGCGCTGGATAGCTTGCGGCTGTCGCTCGACATGCGCGAGGTCGCCGAGGTCCGCGGCCAGTACGAGAAGATGCGCGACCAGCACGGTTTCCGGCTGCTGGACTACACCGTCGATTCCGACGGGGCCTCGCCGCGAGCCTGTTTTCAGTTCTCCGAGGACCTCGCCAAGCGGGTCGATTTCGCGCCGTTCGTGGCGCTGGCCGGCACCGATAAGCCGGCGCTGACCAGCGAGGGCAAGCAGCTCTGTGTCGACGGGCTGAAGCATGGTGAGCGCTACAACATCAATCTGCGCGCCGGCCTACCGTCCACGGTGAAGGAAAGCCTGCCCAAATCGGCCGAGTTCAACATCTATGTGCGCGACCGCAAGCCGTTCGTGCGCTTCACCGGCCGCGCCTATGTGCTGCCGCGCACCGGCCAGCGCGGCATTCCGCTGGTCAGCGTCAATACGCCATCGGTGAACGTCAACGTGTTCCGGATCGGCGACCGCAACCTGATCAACACGGTGGTCGACAGCGATTTCCAGAAGACGCTCTCCAGCTACCAGCTCTCCGCTCTCGGCGATGAGCGCGGCGTAAAAGTCTGGTCCGGCGATCTCGCCACCGCGACCACGCTGAACCAGGACGTCGTGACGGCATTCCCGGTCGATCAGGCGCTCGGCGACCTGCAGCCAGGCGTCTATGTGATGACGGCGGCGGCCAAGGGGCCCGGCAGTGCCGGCGATGATGACGGCTCGCTGGCGACGCAATGGTTCATCGTCTCCGACATGGGTCTGACAGCGTTTTCCGGCAATGACGGCATCCACGTCTTCGTCAATTCGCTGGCTTCGACCGAAGCGGTCGCCAAGGCCGAGGTGCGGCTCGTCGCCCGCAACAACGAGATTTTAGCGACCCGCAAGACCGACGATGCCGGCCATGTCCTGTTCGAGGCTGGATTGGCGCGCGGCGAGGGCGGCCTGTCGCCGGCCTTGCTCACGGTCATGAGCGACAAGTCGGACTACGCCTTTCTCAGCCTGAAGACCAACGCCTTCGATCTCACCGACCGCGGCGTCTCGGGGCGGGTGGTGCCTGCTGGCGCCGACGCCTTCGTCTATGCCGAGCGCGGCGTCTACCGGTCGAATGAAACTGTCTACCTGACCGCGCTGCTCCGCGACGGGCAGGGCAACGCCATGGCCGGCGGGCCGCTGACGCTGGTGATCGAGCGGCCGGACGGCGTCGAATTCCGCCGCGCCCAGCTTCCCGATCAGGGTGCTGGCGGACGCTCCATGGCCGTAGCGCTCAATTCCGCGGTTCCGACCGGGACCTGGCGGGTACGCGCCTTTACCGACCCCAAGGGCTCGTCCGTCGGCGAGACCACCTTCATGGTCGAGGATTACATCCCGGAGCGGATCGAGTTCGACATCTCGGCCAAGGAGAAGATGATCAAGGCTGAAGCTCCGGTTGAATTGAAGGTGGCCGGCAAATTCCTCTACGGCGCGCCGGCCTCAGGGCTCCAGCTCGAAGGCGACATGCTGGTCGCCCCCGCTGCTGCCGGGCGGCCGGGCTATCCCGGCTATCAGTTCGGCGTGGCCGATGAAGAGACCGCGAGCAACGAGCGGACCCCGATCGAGAACCTGCCCGAAGCCGATGCCAATGGCCTCGCGACCTTCCCGGTGTCGCTGGCCAAGGCACCAACGTCCACCCGCCCGCAGGAGGCGCAGATCTTCATCCGCATGGTGGAGACCGGCGGCCGGGCCGTCGAGCGCAAGCTGGTGCTGCCCGTGGCGCCAACGGCGGCGCTGATCGGCATCAAGCCGCTGTTCGGCGACAAGAGCGTCGCCGAGGGTGACAAGGCCGAGTTCGACGTCGTGTTCGTCGGCCCCGACGGCAAGCAGCTGCCGCGCGACGGCCTGCGCTATGAACTGCTCAAGATGGAGTCGCGCTACCAGTGGTATCGCCAGAACTCGTCCTGGGAATATGAGCCGGTCAAATCGACCAAGCGCGTTGCCGATGGCGACCTGACGCTTGCGGCCGACAAGGCGGCGCGGGTGTCGGTCTCGCCGGAGCCCGGCCGCTATCGCCTCGACGTCAAGTCGACGGAAGCGGATGGCCCGGTCACCTCGGTGCAGTTCGATGTCGGCTGGTACTCCGACGGCAGCGCCGACACGCCCGACCTGTTGGAGACCTCGATCGACAAGCCGGAATACGCCTCCGGCGACACCATGGTGGTATCGGTCAACGCCCGCACAGCCGGCAAGCTGACGGTGAACGTGCTCGGCGACCGGCTGCTGACGACGCAGACGGTCGACGTCAGGGAAGGTACCCAGCAGGTCAAGCTGACCGTCGGCAAGGATTGGGGCACCGGCGCCTATGTGCTGGCGACATTGCGCCGTCCGCTCGATGCTGCGGCGCTGCGGATGCCCGGACGGGCGATTGGCCTGAAATGGTTCGGCATCGACAAAAAGACGCGCACACTCGCCGTCGCGCTGTCGCCGCCGCCGCTGGTGCGGCCCGGCACCGCGCTGAAGATCCCGGTCAAGCTCGGCGGGCTCAATGCGGGTGAGGACGCCAAGATCGTCGTCGCCGCGGTCGATGTCGGCATTCTCAACCTGACCAATTACAAGCCGCCGGCGCCGGACGATTACTATCTCGGCCAGCGCCGCCTGACGGCCGAGATCCGCGATCTCTACGGGCAACTGATCGACGGCATGCAGGGCACGCGCGGCCAGATCAGGACCGGCGGCGACGGCGCGGGCGCCGAGTTGCAGGGCTCACCGCCCACGCAGAAGCCGCTGGCGCTCTACTCCGGCATTGTCACGGTCGGCGCCGACGGCACCGCCGAGATCAGTTTCGATATTCCGGAATTTGCCGGCACCGCGCGGGTGATGGCGGTGGCGTGGAATGCGACCAAGCTCGGCCGCGCCACGATCGATGTCACCGTGCGCGATCCCGTGGTGCTGACGGCGACGCTGCCGCGCTTCCTGCTTAACGGCGACAAGGGCACGATGAGTTTTGACCTCGACAATGTCGAGGGTGCGGCCGGCGACTACAGTATCAGCGTCAAGACCTCGGGCCCGGTGAAGGTGACGGGTAATCCGACCACCACCGTCAAGCTGGCGGCGAAGCAGCGGACCTCGATGTTGCTGGCGCTCGACGCCGGCGGCGCCGGTACCGCCAATCTCGATGTCGACATCAAGGGCCCGAACGGGCTGACGCTGGCGCGGCACTATGCGCTCGACGTCAAGGCGGCGACGCAGGTGCTGGCGCGGCGCTCGATCCGGACATTGGCGAAAGGCGAGAGCCTGACGCTGACGCCGGACATGTTCTCCGACCTCGTGCCGGGCACCGGTGGTGTCTCGCTGTCGGTAAGCTTGTCGACGGCCCTCGATGCGGCGACCATCTTGAAGGCGCTGGATCGCTATCCGCACGGTTGCTCCGAGCAGATCACCAGCCGCGCGATGCCGTTGCTCTATGTCAATGACCTCGCGGCCGGCGCGCATCTGGCGATGGATACCGCCGTCGACCAGCGTATCAAGGACGCCATCGAACGGCTGCTGGCGCGACAGGGCTCGAACGGTTCGTTCGGCCTGTGGTCGGCCGGTGGCGACGATTCCTGGCTCGACGCCTATGTGACGGACTTCCTGACCCGGGCCCGCGAAAAGGGCTTTGCAGTGCCGGACGTGCTGTTCAAGAACGCGCTCGATCGCATCAGGAACTCCGTGGTCAACGCCAACGAGCCGGAAAAGGACGGCGGCCGCGATCTGGCCTACGGCCTCTACGTGCTCGCCCGCAATGGCGCTGCCCCCATCGGTGACCTCCGCTATCTCGCCGATACCAAGCTGTCGAACCTCGCGACTCCAATCGCGAAATCGCAGCTCGCAGCGGCGCTGGCTTTGGTCGGCGACAAGACGCGGGCGGAGCGGGTCTATGGCGCGGCGCTGGATGCGCTGGCGCCAAAACCGGTGATCGAGTTCGGTCGCGTCGATTACGGTTCGGCGCTGCGCGATGCCGCGGCGCTGGTCTCGCTCGCCAGCGAAGGCAACGCGCCGCGGGCGACGCTGACGCAGGCCGTCCAGCGGGTGGAAGCGGCGCGGGGGCTGACGCCCTACACCTCGACGCAGGAGAACGCGTGGATGGTACTGGCCGCGCGTGCGCTGTCGAAGGAAACGCTGACGCTCGATATCGATGGATCGCCGGTGAAGGCCGCGGTCTACCGCAGCTACAAGGCCGAGGCGCTGGCCGGCAAGCCTGTGAAGATCACCAATACCGGCGATGCGCCGGTGCAGGCGGTGGTTTCGGTCTCGGGCTCGCCGGTCACTCCCGAGCCGGCTGCATCGAACGGCTTCAAGATCGAGCGCAGCTATTTCACGCTCGACGGCAAGCCCGCAGATGTCACCAAGGCCAAGCAGAACGATCGCTTCGCCGTGGTGCTGAAGATCACCGAGGCCAAGCCGGAATACGGGCACATCATGGTGGCCGATTATCTGCCGGCGGGTCTCGAGATCGACAATCCGCGGCTGGTGTCGTCGGGTGACTCCGGCACGCTGGACTGGATCGAGGACGGCGAGGAGCCGGAGCATACCGAATTCCGCGACGACCGCTTCACGGCGGCCATCGACCGCGCCAGCGACGATCAGTCGGTGTTCACGGTGGCCTATATCGTGCGTGCCGTCTCGCCCGGCAAATACGTGCTGCCGCAGGCCTATGTCGAGGACATGTACAACCCCTCGCGCTACGGCCGCACCGGCACCGGCTCAGTCGAGGTGCGTCCGGCGAAATGAGCGAAGAGCTGCGCCAACAACGGGAAGACGTGGATGCCCGGGACAAGCCCGGGCATGACACCGGTGAAGGTGGACGCCGCCGCTTTTTCCGGATTGCGGTGGCGCTTGCCTTCGTGCTCATCGTAAGCACCACCGCCTTCACAGGCTGGGTCGTCTCGCTCGGACCGCTGCCGCTGGAGCAGTCGCGAAAAGTCTCGACCACGATCGTCGATCGCAACGGCAAGCTGCTGCGCGCTTTTGCGATGGCCGACGGCCGCTGGCGGCTGCCGGTGGATGCCAAGACATCAGTCGATCCCGGCTATCTGAAATTGCTGCTGGCCTATGAAGACCGCCGGTTCTGGTCGCACGGCGGCGTCGATCCGCTGGCGCTGGGGCGCGCGGCGCTGCAGTTCGGCACCAGCGGCCACATCGTCTCCGGCGGCTCGACCATCACGATGCAATTGGCGCGGCTGATGGAGCCGCGGCGCGAGCGCTCGCTCTCAGCAAAGCTGCGCCAGATGGTGCGTGCGGTTCAGCTCGAGCGGCAACTGAGCAAGGACGAAATCCTCGATCTCTATCTCGCGCTGGCGCCGTTCGGTGGCAATCTCGAAGGCATCCGCGCCGCTTCCATCGCCTATTTCGGCAAGGAGCCGAAGCGGCTTTCGCTCGCTGAGGCCGCACTTCTGGTCGCGCTGCCGCAATCGCCGGAACGCCGCCGGCTCGACCGTTATCCGGAAGCAGCCCATGCCGCGCGCGACCGCGTGCTGGCGCGGATGGTCGAGGACGGCGTGGTGTCGAAAGAGGACGGGGCGCAGGCCAAGGCGGTCGTCGTGCCGCGGCTGCGCAAGCCGATGCCGATCCTCGCGCCGCATTCCTCCGATGCCGCGATGGCGACGGCAAAGGATACGTCGCTGGTGAAGCTGACGCTGGATGCAGGCCTGCAGAAGACGCTGGAGACCTTGGCGCGCGACCGCGCGATGGCGCAGGGGCCGAATATCTCGGTCGCCATCATCGCGGTCGACAATGAAAGCGGCGATGTGCTGGCGCGCGTCGGCTCGTCGGATTATTTCGACGAGCGCCGCGCCGGGCAGGTCGACATGACCCGCGCGGTGCGCTCACCGGGATCGACGCTGAAACCGTTCATCTATGGGCTCGCCTTCGAGGACGGCTTTGTGCATCCCGAAAGCCTGATCGACGACCGTCCGATTCGCTTCGGCTCCTATGCGCCGGAAAATTTCGACATGACGTTCCAGGGCACGGTGCCGGTGCGCAAGGCGCTGCAGCTCTCGCTGAACGTGCCGGCGATAGCGCTGCTCGATCGCGTCGGCTCCAGCCGGCTGTCGTCGCGGCTGAAGCAGGCCGGCGGCAACCTCGTACTGCCCAGGGACGAGGCGCCGGGCCTTGCCATGGGCCTCGGCGGCGTCGGCGTCACCCTGCAGGATCTGGCGCAGCTCTATGCCGGGCTGGCGCGGCTTGGCGCGGCGCGGCCGCTGCGCGAGATCATGCTGGCCAACGACGACCGCGAGCCGCTGCGGCTGATGGACCAGGCCGCGGCCTGGCAGGTCGGTAACGTGCTGCTCGGCACGCCGCCGCCGGAAAACGGCGTGCACAACAAAATCGCGTTCAAGACCGGCACCAGCTACGGCTATCGCGACGCGTGGTCGGTCGGCTTCGACGGCCGTATCACCATCGGCGTGTGGGTCGGGCGTCCCGACGGCGCGCCCGTGCCGGGCCTGGTCGGCCGCACCGCTGCCGCGCCGATCCTGTTCGATGCCTTTGCGCGCACCGGAAAGATTCCCGCGGCGCTGCCGAAGGCCCCTAAAGGTGTCCTGATTGCTGGCAATGCCAAGCTGCCGCTGCCGCTCAAGCGCTTCCGTCCCGTCGGCGAACTGATCCGGACCGGCAACGATGCCGCGCCGCGCATCCAGTTCCCCCTGAACGGCTCGCGGATCGACGTCGATCGTTCCGGCGACGGGCAGGCCGCCGCGATGCCGGTCAAGGTCGCCGGCGGCGTGCTGCCGCTGACCGTCATGCTGAACGGCGCCTTGGTCGGCGAGATCGACAGCCGGCGCCAGCGGCTGGTGGATCCGCCCGGACCGGGCTTTGCCCGGTTGACCGTGATCGATGCGACCGGTTCGGCCGATACCGTGGTGATCCGGGTACAGTGAGGAAAAACGCTCTGCTGACCACGACTTAGGGGGTCTGTGGTGTTGTTTGCAGTGCGGTTTCATCGTATGCGAACAGCATGGTGGAAACCTTCCAACCCCCACGCTTTGGATCCGGCCAACAGCCTGTAAAACCTACGCATTCCAACCGTAGGATCGCGGCTGCGTTCGACTTCGCCACGGCGAGCCATCTTCGCGCCATCGTGTTCCTGGTGCTTTGCGGCTTCGTGCTTTTCCTGCCCGGTTTCTTCACCATTCCGGCGATTGACCGCGATGAGGCGCGCTTTGCGCAGGCGACCAAGCAAATGGTCGAAAGCGGGGATTTTGTCGATATCCGCTTCCAGGATGACGTCCGCTACAAAAAGCCGGTCGGCATTTATTGGCTGCAGGCTGCCGTGGTCGAAACCGCTTCCTCGCTCGGGCTGCCGCGCGCGCAGTTGCGCATCTGGCTCTACCGGATTCCCTCGCTGATCGGCGCCATCGGCGCGGTGCTCCTGACCTATTGGGCGGCGCTCGCCTTCGTCACGCGGCGCGGGGCGGCGCTGGCGGCACTGATGATGTGCAGTTCCGTCCTGCTTGGCGCCGAAGCAAGGCTGGCCAAGACCGACGCGATGCTTCTATTGACCGTTGTCGCCGCGATGGGGGCAATGGCGCGGGTCTATCTGTCATGGCAGCGCGGCGAGGACCCGGCGCGTCCGCCGTGGACCGCGCCCGCGGTGTTCTGGACGGCGCTGGCTGGCGGCATCCTGCTCAAGGGGCCGCTGATCCTGATGTTCGTCGGGCTGACCATCGCAGCGCTCGCGATCCTGGACCGCTCGGCGGCATGGCTGTGGCGGCTGCGGCCGGTCTGGGGCCTGATGTGGACGCTGGTGCTGGTGCTGCCCTGGTTCGTTGCGATCTTCTGGCGGGCCGGCGAGGCATTCTTCTCCAATTCGCTCGGCGGCGACATGCTGAGTAAGCTCGGCGCGCAGGAATCGCACGGCGCGCCGCCCGGCCTCTATCTGCTGCTGTTCTGGGTTACGTTCTGGCCGGGCGCGGCGCTGGCGGGAATGGCGGCGCCTGCGGTATGGCGCGCGCGGCGCGAACCCGGCGCGCAATATCTGCTGGCGTGGCTGGTGCCGTCATGGATCGTGTTCGAGCTGGTGCTGACCAAGCTGCCGCATTACGTGCTGCCGCTCTATCCGGCGATTGCGATCCTCACCGCCGGCGCGCTGGAGCGCCGCGTGCTGTCGCGGTCCTGGCTGAGACGCGGTGCCGCCTGGTGGTTCGTCGTTCCGGCGGGGGCAGCCGTGATCGCCGTCATCGGCGCCATCAAGCTGACGCACTACCCGGCGTTTCCGGCCTGGCCGTTCCTGGCGGCGGCGATGATATTCGGCCTGATCGCGTGGTGGATGTTCGAGGACAGCCGCGCCGAACGTTCATTGTTGAATGCCGTGGTGGCGGCGATGTTTCTGGCGGTCGCTATCTACGGCATCGTGATGCCGTCGTTGACCGCGATGTTTCCGAGCCCCGAGGTTGCGCGCGCGCTTCGCAACGTGGTCTGCGTCGGGCCGAAGGCCGCGGCGGCGGGCTTTCATGAGCCGAGCCTCGTCTTCATGACCGGCACCAGCACGCTGCTCACCGACGGATCGGGCGCGGCCGATTTCCTGGGGCAGGGCAGTTGCCGCTTCGCGCTGGTGGAATCGCGTACCGAACGCGCCTTCGTCCAGCGCGCCGAAGCGATCGGGCTGCGCTACAATGTGGCGAAGCGGATCGAGGGCTATAACATCTCGCAGGGCAAGGCGATCTCGATCGCCATCTTCCGCTCGGAAGGTACGGAATAAATGCCCGCGAGCCCTGCTGTCGCCGATTCCAAAAACTATCTTTCGCGCTTCGCTATCCTGGCGTGGCTGTCACTGGCGCAATTGGTGCGCACGCCGTCGCATTCGCGACGCGCCGAAGCCGCTCGCCGCGCGGCACGGCACGTGCTGTGGCTGTCAGCCGGTCTGGGTGCCGCGATCATCGTGCTGATGTACGCGATCGACGCGTGGGAAATCAGCCAGATGCCGAAGCGCGGCACCCCCTCGCTGTGGTGGGTCCGCATTCTTACCGACTTCGGCAAGGATGAATACGTGCTGGCGGTGCTTGGAATATTGCTGATCGCGGTCGCGATCGCAGCTCCTGCCTTGCATGGTATCCGGCGCTCGCTGCTGCTTGGCCTCGGAACGCGGCTGCAGTTCATATTCTGCGCGGTAGCCGTCTCCAATCTGGTCACCGAAGTGCTGAAATATTGCGTCGGCCGCGGCCGGCCGTTTGTTGGCGGCGAAGCCAACGCGTTCCACTTTTCGCACTTCGCGGGCAACCCGGCCTATTACAGCTTCCCTTCCGGCCATGCCACGACCGCCTTTGCACTCGCTTTCGCCGTGTCGGTGGTCTGGCCCCAGGCGCGCCATGCGATGGCCGTCTACGCCCTGATCATTGCGGCGAGCCGTCTGGTGCTGCTGGCCCATCATCCGAGCGACGTCGTGGCCGGCGCCATGGTCGGCATCATCGGCGCGATGTTCGTGCGATACTGGTTTGCGGCCCGCCGGCTCGGATTTGCGATCCAGCGCGACGGCAGCATCGTGTCCCTTGTCGGGCCCTCGTCGGGGCGCCTCAAAAGGGTTGCCCGGGGCGCTTTGGCCCCATAAAAGCGGACGCCGCCTGACGGCCCGATACGCCCGGTTCCGGGGTCTTCCAAACCAACCAGACGAGTACCGATTTGACACCTGCCGACAGAGATGCGGTTGCCGTTTCAATCGTTGTGCCGGTGCGCAACGAGGCGGACAACGTCGCGCCGCTGATTGCGGAAATCGTCGGCGCACTCGGCGGCCGCTGGACCTACGAGATCATTTACGTCAACGACGGTTCGACGGATGCAACCGCCGACCGACTGGCGGCGATGATGAAGCAGCACCCGCAGCTCCGGCAACTGAAGCACGCCGCTTCGTCAGGGCAATCGGCGGCGGTGCGCAGCGGGGTACGGGCGGCGCGCGGCGCCATCGTGGCGACGCTGGATGGCGACGGGCAGAACAATCCGGCGTTCCTGCCGGACCTGATTGTGGCGGTCGAAAAGGGCGGCGGCCGCGTCGGTCTTGCGGCCGGTCAGCGGGTCGGGCGCAAGGACACCGGTTTCAAGAAACTGCAGTCGCGGATCGCCAATGGCGTGCGCAACTCGATCCTGCGCGACGGCACCCGCGACACCGGCTGCGGATTGAAGGCATTCCCGCGCGAGGTGTTCCTCTCGATGCCCTATTTCGACGGGCTGCACCGGTTCCTGCCGGCGCTGGTGCGCCGCGAAGGCTTCGACATTGCTTACGTCGACGTGATCGACCGCCCGCGCCATTCAGGCGTATCCAATTACGGTTTCTTTGACCGGTTATGGATCGGGATCATGGATCTCGCCGGCGTGTGGTGGCTGATCCGCCGCAAGAAGACGACGCCCGTTGCGACCGAGGTTCTCTGATGCTGATTCAATACGGCGCTGCGCTCGGCGACTATCTCTATGACGTCTTCGTCGCCAAGTTCGATTTCTGGCTGGCCTTCGGGTTGGTCGCGCAATTGCTGTTCACGGCGCGCTTCCTGGTGCAGTGGATATCGAGCGAGCGCGCCGGACGAAGCGTGATACCGATCGCGTTCTGGTTCTTCTCGATGGGAGGCGGGCTGATGACGCTGGTCTACGGCATCGCCAAGCGTGAGCCGGTGATCATTATCGGCCAGGCGGCGGCTACCATCATCTACATCAGAAACATCATGCTGATCGTCAAGCATCGCGGCAAGGCGTCGAAGACGCTGGACCGCTGACGGTCAGCGGCTCGGCCAATTCGCTTTCGCCGCTGCGATGGGCGGCGAGCCTGGCACTAAAGCATGATGACGTTTCTTCGAATCGTCATCCCGCTTTATCTTTTGTTTTGAGCATGATCTCTTCGGAAAACCGCTGCACACTTTTCCGGACCATGCTCTAGCGGGGATCAATCCTTTAATTCGCCGAAAATTGCGGTCCAGGTTCGGTAAACGGAGTTCGAATATATCAGTTACATTGCGCGCCGCCGCGCTAGGCCAATTCCAACAATTCTTCGGTAAAGCTGATCCACCTTCGAGTGAATCACATCGAGCAAGGGCCAGGGGTGGACATGTTGGCAGCGAATCGCCGCGCAAGCGTACGTCGTGCGTGCAGAAATTTTGCAAAAATACAGTTCGCGACCGGCGGATTGCCGCGCGACTGCATGATTACGGACATGTCAGATGGCGGCGTGAAGATCATCGCCGAATACCCCGAAATCCCGTCCGAATTCACGGTGATTTTCTCGGAAGGCCGGCCGCGTGCATGCCGGCTGGCCTGGCGGATCGGCTGCGAGCTCGGCGCGCAATTCCTCGACTAGACTGCCCGGCAGCGCCGGTTCGGGGCGGCGGGCCACGAGGGGCCCGCAATGGTCATTGATTACCGCCAAGGCGCGCGGATTTAACCCGAATTTAGGGTTAAGCTGGGAACACTGCTGGACAGTTCCCGCCGTGAGTCCCGCTACATGGTCCAGAAGTCATCCCATCCGCCCCGCGTTGCGCGGCATCTTGCCTGCGCATCCATCCTGGTTCTGGCGCTGGGGCTCGGCGGCTGCCAGACCTCGGGACTGTCGGACATTACCGGCTCGATCGACGAAAAGGCCGACACCGGCCCCGCCACCGATCCGCGCCGCGACGTTGAACTCTATCAGGAGCGTTACCGCGCCAATCCCAGGGATGCCGATGCTGCGCTGAAATACGGCAAGGCGCTCCGCGTGACGGGACAGCGGTCGCAGGCGGTTGCGGTGCTCGAACAGGCCTCCATCGCCCATCCCGGCAACAAGCCGCTGCTCGCCGCTTACGGCCGCGCGCTGGCGGATAACGGCAATTTCCAGCAAGCCTTCGACGTGCTCGGCAGCGCCCACAGCCCTAACGATCCCGATTGGCGGCTGCTCTCTGCGCAGGGAGCAACGCTGGACCAACTCGGGCGATTTGACGAGGCGCGCCAATATTATGCGAATGCGCTGAAAATCGTGCCCGACCAGCCGTCGGTGCTGTCCAATCTCGGGCTCTCCTATGTGCTCTCGAAAGATCTGGCCAAGGCCGAGGAGACGCTGCGCCGCGCCTACAGCCTTGCGAAAAACGATCCGCGCGTGCGCGCCAATCTGGCGCTGGCGGTCGGCCTGCAGGGCAATTTTGCCGAGGCGGAAAAGATCGTGAAAGCCGATCTGCCACCGGCCGAGGCCGCCGCCAACGTCACGCAATTGAAGCGATTGCTGGCACGGAAGGACAGGGAGAACGCGCGGGCCGAGGCCGACAAGATGCCGATCGCTGCGGCCCGACGCGTCGACTAAGGCTGGACGCGTTTTACGCGAACCGGAAATCGACAACGCTCGCGAACACCATGAGCGTCAATGGCAAGGCCGCTGACGCCGTTGCTTTGTGCTCAAGCCCTGCGGGCCGTCGCGCCCTGCAGCTTCTTGATGAGCGGCGCCAGGAATGACGTCCGCTTGGTCACGGCATGACCGGTCATGCGCTGCGCAATCTGCAGGAACATCTGGGTGGTGCGATGCTTGGCTGATATCTGCGCGATCATCTGGCCATTATTGGCGGCGGTGCCGAACATCTTCGAATCGAACGGAATGGCGGCGATCGGCTGGCTCTCGATCGCCTTGGCAAATTCGCGCGTGGTGATCTCCGGACGCTTGGGCATGCCGACCTGGTTGAGGCAATAGAGCGGCGGCCGGTCGTTGGGTCGCGCCGCCTTCAGCACGTTCAGCATGTTCTTGGCGTTGCGCATGTTGGCGAGATCGGGCTCGGCGACGATCAGGATGTCGTCCGCGCCGACCAGCGTGCGCTTGGTCCACGCCGACCATTGATGCGGCACGTCGAGCACGATGCAGGGGGTCGTCATGCGCATCGTATCGAAGATCGCGTCGAACGCATCGGCACCGAAATCGTAGACCTGGTCCAGCGTTGCCGGCGCTGCCAGCAGATTGAGGCGATCGGTGCATTTCGCCAAGAGACGCTCCATGAACGCGGAGTCCGGCCGTTCCTGCTGGAAGACGGCGTTGGCGATGCCCTGAACCGGATCCTGGTTGTAATCGAGGCCGGCGGTGCCGAAGGCGAGGTCGAGATCGATCACGACAGAATCGAGCGCCAGATCGCGCGCGATCGCCCAGGCGACGTTGTGCGCAACAGTGGATGCGCCGACGCCGCCCTTGGCGCCGACGACCGCAACGATACGGCCGACTGCCACGGCCTCGGAGGCCGCGTAAAGGCCGCATATCGCGCGCACGACGTCGATCGGCTCGATCGGTCCGGTCACGTAGTCGCTGACACCGCGCCGCACCAGCTCGCGATAGGGCGTCATGTCTTTGGCGCTGCCTATCACGACGACGCGCGTGCCTGCGTCGCAGACGGCGGCGAGTTCATCGAGCCCTTCGAGAATGTCGGTGCCGGGATCACTCTCCAGCAGGATCACGTTCGGCGTCGGCGCCGTGTGGTAGGCCTCGATGGCGGCCGCAATGCCGCCCATGTGAACCGAAAGGTGGGCCTTGCCGAGACGGCGGTCTTCGCTCGCCGCGCGCACCGCGGTTGCGATGGCGACGCTGGCGCAAAAGGCCTGCACCGATACGCGTGGCGCCGGCGAGATGTATTCCTCGGGCTGCGCCGGCGTTTCGTCCAGTTGATCGTCGGATTTTTGAAAGACGCGGCTGATCATTTGCCTGTATCGCTGAGTTTGGCTTTTTCGGCTTCGGGATAGGTCGTCGTGGTCGGAAGACCCTTGCGGTATTTGTCAAAGGCGATGTTGCGCCGCGACGTATAGGCGGGGCTCTCGGGACGCGGCTGTTCGAGATCGGCGGGATTGTCGATCATCGCCGCGAGGTTGCGCTGGGAGGCGCAGCCGAAATTGTGGTAGGAGCGGTTTTCGTTGTAGGCGACGTTGTCGATGTTCGGGCCGAGGTCTTGCGGCCACAGGCCGCACGGGCCGGCTACCGCCCTGATCTTCGGATAGCTCAGCCGGATCGTGGGCAAGGTGCGGGGATCTTCGGGACGGTAGTGATGTCGCGTGATGGCGCGCGAGGGCACGCCGCCAGCCATCAGCACCGACCGGATTTCCCCGAACGACGCCGCAGCCGCGCGGGCATTCGGGGTATCGATCGGGACGTCGACGATGATTGCGCCGGTGCCTTCGCGGACCCAGCTCTGCGCCAAACCCAGGACGTCGGCGCGTTGCGGACCGGAGAGACCGCCGCGGGCATGGCCGACAAACACGACGATCGAGTGGTTGGCTTCGGTCACGGCAATCGGATGACGCTGTCGGTAGTCATCCGGCACGCTGGCGGTCACGGTTTCCGTGGCCAGCGGTGTGCAGGCGCCGAGCGCGGCCGAAAGGCCGAGCAGGGCGCCAAAAACGCCCAAGGCCCTGACCTGACGGAGTTGAATTTTCGTGGTCATCGTTCTGCCCTCGTCCCCACTCGGTGAACAGTTCTGCGTCTCAATCGATGATGTAGCCGAAATTGCCCTGGACACCGGCGAAGGGATCGACACGTGCGGCGACGCCGTAGATGCGGTTGATGCGCCCGAGCAACGCGGACTGGGAGTCGGACGCCGACGCGAAGCCGTCATCGGGCCGCGACAGTTCTTTCTGTGCGACAGCCCGGACGACATAGGGCGTCACGATGACCATCATCTCGGTCTGGTGGTTGATGAAGTCCTGGCTCCTAAAAAGCTGTCCAAAAATCGGTATCTGGTCCACGCCGGGCAAACCGTTGATGGCCTGCTTGGTTTGTTCCTGGATCAGTCCCGCCATCGCGATTGAGCCTCCGGACGGAATTTCCAGCGTGGTTTCCGCGCGACGCGTCTTGATCGAGGGAATGGTTGTTCCGTTCTGGCCGCCCGTCAAAGCGTTTTCGGTCGAGATTTCCGACACTTCCGTCATCACCCGCAGGCTGATCCGTCCCTCGGACAGTACGACCGGCGTGAAGTTGAGCGAGATGCCGAATTTCTTGAAGCTGACGGTCTGGACGCAATTTTGAATGCCGCCGGGCGTTGTTGTCTGGCAGGTCACGCCGGTCGGAATCGGAAATTCGCCGCCTGAGATAAACGTTGCGGATTCGCCGGAGATCGCCGTCAGATTGGGCTCGGCGAGCGTCTTCACGACACCGGCGCTTTCCATCGCGCGCAGGGTAGCCGTGACAGTCGGCAAACCAGCTTTGTTCAAAGCCGCTCCGACCAAGCCGTTTTCGGGGACGAGCGGTGCGCTGTTGGCGGTGAACGGATTGTTATTTTTGAATACGACCGCCGCGGTGCCGTAGTTCATGCTGGCACTGAGATCGATACCCAATTGCTTGATGATGTCTCGTCGCACTTCCGCGACGGTGACCTTGAGCATCACCTGATCGCGGCCGCGAACGACGATCGAGTTGACGACCTTCTCGGATCCGCCGACCAGTCGCGCGGCGATCTCGCCGGCCTGCTGGGCTTCGACCGGGCTCGATACCGAGCCGGTCAGCAGCACGCTGTCGCCGACGCCCTCGATCTGAATCCCCGGCAGCGACTGCTTCAGCGCGGCGCGCACGCCGTTGAGATCGCGCTTGACCGCGATGTCGTAGGAAGCGATCTGCTGGCCGTCGCCGTCGAAAAACACCACGTTGGTCTGGCCGACGGCGCCGCCGATGATATAGGCGCGTTGCGGGGAGCGAATGACGGCGTTGGCGATCTTCGGATCGGCGACCAGCACATCCTTGACGTCGCGCGGCAGGTCGACGACCACCGACTTGCCGATGCCGAGCGCCAGGAAGCGCATCTTGACCGGGCCGATAGCGGAGGTCGTTACCGGATCCTTCTCGGTTTCGGCTGCGATCACGGGCAGCAGCGGTCCGAGCGTCAGCGCGGCGACGGCCGACAATAACAGTGCGCGCGCCGCCACGATTCGCATCGCTGACTGATTTACCCCAAACTTCATCTCAGCCGTCCTTTCGGTCACTTCTGTGCCGTCGTTTGACTAGAGACTCCGTAGCGAACCACGGAGACACTCTCTTTTCGTTTTTGAGTCTGTTCATCGGAACGGCCTTCGGCCGCATTGGCATCGGTGATGCTGCGCAGCGCGAGCGACAGCGTGCCGCTCTGGCGCGCACGCGCCATCGTCTCGGCCTGCTCGGGCTTCAGTTCCAGCGTGACGGTGCGGCCGACGAGGGAGTTCATGCCCTCTTTTTCCTTCGGCGCCTGATCGATCGCGAGCACGCGGATGTTGGAGAGAATGATTTCCGACTGGATGACGTCCGCTCCCCTGCCATCCGGATTCTTCTCGCGCTTGGAAAGGATCACGTCGACGCGGTCGTTGGGCAGGATGAAGCCGCCGGCGCCGGTTTCCGGCGAGATCTCGGTCGAGAGCGCCCGCATGCCGGTCGGCAGGATGGCTGCCATGAAGCCGGAGCCGTTGGCCTTGACCAGTTTCTGTTCGCGGATCGGTTCGCCCGCGAAGAACGGGTTGCGCGCGATCGAGCCGGCGAGTTCATTGATGGCTTCGGCCTTGCTCGCGCGGTCGATCAGGTTGCTGTTGGCGGTCGCAGCCGGCCAGGCCTGCCATTGCATGTCCTCGGGCTTGACAGCCTGGCCGAGCCCGATGTCGGACTTCGCGACCAGAATTTCCACTGTCGGCAAATTGGCGACAAGTTCGGCTGACGGTTGCGATGATTTGTCTTCGGTGCCACGGGCGAGATAGGCGGCGACACCGCCTGCACTCAGTGCGATGGCCAGAACGACGAGACGTGCGATGTTCATACGCTTACGATCTACTCTTACGCCGGGACGCCCCAACGGCACGGCAGTGACGGTCCCCGAAGGCCATGACTAGGCATCAAAGGTATAAGGGAACTTGAGGGGTGAACGATTTGACCGATCGCAGGAGCGGGATTCACGGTCATGGTGAACGACTGGTTATCGTTCGGGAAAAGGCCGCTTCCGCAAAAACCCGGAAAGCCGCTCAGTGCGGGCGCGCTACCGGGCCAACTCGTCAATATGGATGGACGTTGCCGATCGGGCGTCAGGCCTGACGCAGCTATGATGCGCGAGCTTGTTCGAGCGGCGCGGTCTCCGCGAAGCCGGCCTGCAAGACCTCTTCGCGCTTGTGGCGCAGATGCGCGCGCAGGATATGCGACAGCCCCACGCCATCGCGACGTTGCAGGGCGTTGAGGATCGCTTCGTGCTCCTGCACCGCCAGTGCCCAGCGCCGCGGCGTCATCGGCGTGACGTAGCGCGCACGGCGAATGCGGGCCGTGACGGATTCATACAGGCCTGACAGCACCGGGTTGCCGGCAGCAGTGATGATCGCCTCGTGGATGAAGCGGTTGCAGCGGTAGTACTGCAGCAGGTCGCGATCACCGTAATGCCGCACCATCGCGGCATGGGCATCGGCGACGCCGGCGATCTCGGCATCCGTGATGCGCTCGCAGGCGAGTTCGCCGGCCAGGGCTTCGAGTCCCTGGCACACCTCGAACAGGTCGCGCATGTCCTTGTCGGTCAGTCTCGCCGCGCGCGAGCCGCGGTTCGGCAGCAATTGGACCAAGCCTTCTGCGGCAAGCACCTTGAGGGCTTCGCGCAGCGGCGTGCGCGAGATCTGCAGCTTTTCACAGAGGTCGCGCTCGGGAATCCGCGCGCCCGGCGGGATATCGCCATCGAGCAGCATGGCGCGGACACGGCCTACGACTTCCTCGTGAAGCATTGCCGAAAAATCCAATTTGAATTCAAAAGTGGCTATAGCACCGGATTTTAGTCAGTTCCAGCTTGATAAAGCCTAATTTTGCATTCAGAATGGTAAAAATCAATTAAGAAAGGCCGTCGGGATGGATCAGGACGTAACGGTACGGGAGGGTGACCTCCTGTTTGCCCTCGATGACGGCATCGGCCGGGTAATCTTCAACCGGCCGCAGGCGCGCAACGCCTTTACCTTCGAGATGTACGAACGGCTGGCCGAGATCTGCGAACGCGCCAACCGCGACCATGCGATCAAGGTGCTGCTGCTGCGGGGCGCCGGCGACAAGGCGTTTGCGGCCGGTACCGATATCAACCAATTCCGCGCCTTCAAGACGCCGCAGGACGCACTCGACTATGAGAACCGCATCGACCGCGTGCTCGGCATTCTCGAAACATGCCGGGTGCCGACCATTGCCGCCATCAACGGCGCCTGCACCGGCGGCGGCGCGGGCATTGCTGCCTGCTGCGATCTGCGCATCGGCACAAGAAGCACGCGGATGGGATTTCCGATTGCGCGCACGCTCGGCAATTGCCTGTCGATGTCGAATGTCAGCCGCATTACCGCGTTGATCGGTCCGGCGCGCGTCAAGGATCTGATCTTCACGGCGCGGCTGGTCGAAGCCGAGGAGGCGGCCTCGTTGGGCCTGCTCAACGAAATCGTCGATGATCTGGCCGCGCTCGACAAACGCGCCGACGAGATCGCACGGCTCGTTGCCGGCCACGCGCCGCTGACGCTGAACGCGACCAAGCAGGCGGTCGCGCGCTTGCAGAAACGGCTGACGCGCGACGAGGGGGAGGACCTCATCCTGATGTGCTACACCAGCCAGGATTTCCGTGAAGGGCTCGACGCGTTTCTCACCAAGCGCGCGCCGCAATGGCGCGGCCAGTAGGAGCCCGCATGTCCCTTCAAAACGACACCACGCCGCGCTCGGGGCCGCTCGCCGGCCTCAAGGTCATCGATCTCACCCATGTGATGGCGGGCCCGACCTGCACGCTGATGCTCGCCGACATGGGCGCCGACGTCATCAAGATCGAGAAATGGCCGAATGGCGACGACACCCGGCATTCGGTGCCGCCGAAGATCGGCGACGAGGCGGCCTCCTTCCTGATGATGAACCGCAACAAGCGCGGCATCGTGCTCGACCTGAAGACCGCAGGCGGCAAGGAAGTGCTGCGGCGGCTGATCGCCGGTGCCGACGTGCTGGTCGAGAATTTCGCCCCGGGCGCGATGGAGCGGCTCGGCTTTGGCTATGCGGAGCTGCACCGGGATTTTCCGGCGCTGATCTATTGCTCGCTGTCAGGTTTTGGCCGCACCGGCCCGTACAAGCATCGCCGTGGCTTCGATCTGGTTGCGCAAGCGATGAGCGGCATCATGAGTTTCACGGGCGAGCGGCCGGACGGTCCGCCGGTGAAATGCGGTCCGCCGCTGTCCGATATCACCGCCGGACTGCTGGCCAGTATGGGCATTCTGGCCGCCTATGCGCACCGCCTCAAGTCCGGTGAAGGGCAGTGGGTGGAGACATCTCTTTATGAGGCGGCGCTGGTTCAGACCTACTGGCAGTCGACCATTGCGCTCGCAAGTAATGTGGCGCCGCGCGCCATGGGCTCGGCTCATCCGCTCAACGCGCCGTATCAGGCGTTCGAGGCATCCGATGGCTGGCTCGTGGTCGGCGGCGCCAACAAGAAGCATTGGCTGTTGATGCTGGAAGCGCTCGGCGCGCTGGAACTGGCGTCCGACCCGCGCTTCGTCAACGGCTCCGACCGCATGGCGAATTTGAAGGAGCTCGAAGCCGAATTGAGCGCGCGCTTCCAAAAGCAGACGCGGGCGCATTGGCTGGCGGCGCTTGACGAGAAGGGCGTGCCGTGCGGCCCCGTGCACGACATGCTGGAAGCGCTGAACGATCCGCAGACGCTCGCGCGCGACATGGTGGTCGAGGTCGAGCATTCGACACTCGGACCAGTGAAGACGATCGGACTGCCGGTCAAATTCTCGGCGACGCCCGGCAAGGTGCGTTCGGGCGCGCCTGTTTATGGCGAGCATACGCGCGAGGTGCTGCGCGAACACGGTTTTGATCAGGCGGAGATCGACGCGTTCGAGCGGGAGGGCGCGATCGTCGCCGCATCAGTCGGTCGCAAGGAGCAGGTCGCCTGACAAGAAAACGAGAATACGAACGACAACAAAAAAGCCTACCGGGAGGAAGCCATGAAGATCACGTCGAAACTGCTGCTGTCCACGGCAGCGTTCATGCTCGCGGGCGCGCTTCCGGCCAATGCTGCCTGGCAGCCGCAGAAGCCGATCGAGTTCGTTGCCACGGCGGGGCCGGGCGGCGGCACCGACAATCTCGCCCGCGCCGTCCAGAGCATCATCACCAAATACAAGCTGACCGACCAGCCCGTTGTGGTCGTCAACAAGGGCGGCGGCAGCGGGGCGGAAGGCTATGTCTACGGCAAGGCGTCCGCCGGCGATCCTTATAAGGTAATCTTCGGCACCTCGAACGCGTGGCAGCAGCCGCTCGTCTCCAAGGTCGCCTTCAACTACACCGATCTCACGCCGATCGCGGCGATGGCGCAGGACGAGTTTCTGTTGTGGGTGAAACATGACGCGCCCTACAAGACCGCGGGCGACTTCCTTAAAGCCGCGGCCGCGACCGAGTTCAAGATGGGCGGCGCGCAGTCCAAGGATACCGATGAGGTGCTGACGCGGATGATCGAGAAGGCGGCGCGCGTCAAATTCACCTACATCCCCTTCAAGAGCGGCGCGGAGGCGGCCGTGCAACTGGCCGGCGGCCATATCGATGCGCACGTCAACAATCCTTCCGAGAGCCTTGGGCAATGGCGCGGCAGTACCCAGCGCCCGCTCTGCGCCTTCAGCCCGAAGCGGCTGCCGCAGGGGCCGAAGGTTACGGCATCAGAAGGCTGGAGCGACGTGCCGACCTGCGTCGAGCAGGGGCTCGCGATCTCGCAATATGAGCAACCGCGGACGGTGTGGCTGCCCGGCAAGGTCAGCCCGGAGCAAGCGGCGTATTACGTCGATCTCATGAAGAAGGTGCAGGCGACGCCTGAATGGAAGGAATACATCGAGAAGACCTCGCAGGTTGACACCTTCCTGACCGGCACAGCATTCGACAATTTCATCAAGCAGGACCTCGAACACGTGAAGCAGGTCGCGGGCGAGCAGGGCTGGCTGGTGAAGTAGGGCAGGCCGCGATGATCTCCCGACGTGCGCTCGAGATAGCCGCCGCGCTGCTGACCGGAATCTTCGGTGTGGTGGTCGTCGTGTCCAGCCTCGACAACGGCATCGGCTGGTCGAGCGCCGGCGTCGACGCCGGCACGTTTCCGTTCCTGACCGGAATCATCATCGTGCTCGGCAGCCTCTATAATCTGGGGCAGGGCGCGCTCGGACGCGGCACCCTCGCCATCGTCAGGGTGGCCGTCACGCCGTTCGAGTTGCGCCGCCTCGCGGGATTGTTCGTTCCAGCCGCGATCTTCGTTGCCGCCATTCCAATGGTCGGAATGTATCTCGCCTCGGCGGGCTATGTTTTTGCAGTCCTGGCATTGCCGCGACAGCAATCGGTTTTGCGCGCCCTTGTCATTGCCGCGGTTACGCCGCTTGCGCTCTACGTCGTGTTCGAGCGCATGTTCCAGGTGTCGCTGCCGCACGGCGCGCTCGCCGCTGCGTTCGGTTTCTGAAGGGACGGGCGATGGAAAACCTTCAATCGCTGCTGCACGGTTTCACCATCGCGGTCACCGTTCCGCACCTGACGCTGATGGTTGTCGGCGTCCTGCTCGGCATTCTCGTCGGGGTGCTGCCGGGGCTCGGCGCGCCAAACGGGGTGTCGCTGCTGCTGCCGCTGACCTTCGGCATGCAGCCGGTGTCAGCGATCATCCTGCTTTCCAGCATGTATTGGGGCGCGCTGTTCGGCGGCTCGGTGACGTCGATCCTGTTCAACATCCCGGGTGAACCTTCGTCGGTGGCCACCACCTTCGACGGCTATCCGATGGCGCGCGACGGGAGGCCAACGACGGCGCTGGCCACCGCCTTCGGCTCGGCCGCGTTCGGGGCGCTGGTCGGCGTGATCCTAATTACGTTTCTGGCGTCCTGGGTGGCGCAGGTGGCGCTCGCCTTCGGACCGCCGGAATATTTCGCGGTCTATTTCCTCGCCTTCGCCAGTTTCGTCGGCATGGGCGGCGCGGCGCCGATCAAGACGGTGGTGGCGCTCGCGATCGGTTTTGCCATCGCCGCGATCGGCATCGATACGGTCTCGGGTAGCGTCCGGCTCACCATGGGCATCGACGAACTGGTCAAGGGCGTCAGCTTCGTCGTTGCCGTCATGGGGCTGTTCGGCATCGGCGAACTGCTGATTGCGGTGGAGGAGGAGTTTCAGGCCCGCGCGGTATCGTCGCGGGTGGACTGGAAGGAAGTCTTCCGGGCGCTTAGCCGTCTGCCGCATCATGGCATTGCGCTGCTGCGCAGCGCCGCCATCGGTTGCTGGATGGGCATTACGCCGGGCGGCCCGACCGCTGCTTCCTTCATGAGCTATGGCATCGCCAAGCGCTTCTCGCGCAACGGCGCGCGTTTCGGCACCGGCGAGGCCGAGGGCATCGTCGCGCCGGAGACCGCCGACCATGCCGCCGGCACCAGCGCGCTGTTGCCGATGCTCTCGCTCGGCATTCCCGGCTCGGCCACGGCCGCGGTGATGATGGGCGGGCTGATGATCTGGGGATTGAACCCCGGACCAATGCTGTTCGTCGACCAGAAGGATTTCGTCTGGGGGCTGATCGCCTCGATGTATGTCGGCAACATCGTCGCGGTTGCGCTGGTGTTGCTTACCGTTCCCGTGTTCGCCGCCCTGATGCGGATTCCGTTCGCCGTCATCGCGCCCCTGATCGTCATCATCTGCGTGGTCGGCGCCTATTCGGTCTCGAACTCCTATCTCGACGTCGTCCTGATGCTCGGCTTCGGCGTCGTCGGCTATCTCTTCAAGAAGTTGCATTATCCGTTGGCTCCGTTGGTGCTGGCGATCGTGATCGGCGACAAGGCCGAGGACGCGTTCCGGCAGGCCATGCTGATGTCCAAGGGATCGCTCGGAATATTCTTTGCAAACCGGCTGGTAACGACGCTCGTCCTGGCCGGGACGGTGCTGTTGCTGCTTCCGCTCGCCCTGCAGATCGTGCGTCTGTTGCGAAAACCGGACGAAGGCGCTCAGGAGAAGATGAGGATCATATGAACGTGCAAAGTCCCGGCAAGCCGCTGATTGCGCTGGCGATGGGAGACCCCGCCGGCATCAGCCCGGAGCTGACCGCAAAACTCGCCTGCCTCGACGAAATCCGCTCGCGTGCACGCCTGATCCTGATCGGAGACCGCCGCGTTTTCGACGAGGGCGCGCGTGTCGCCGGCGTCAAGCCGGACCTGCCGAATGTGCCGCCGTCCGCGGACCCCAAAGCAATCAGTGACGCCGCCTTCTTGGATCTCGGCCATCTCGATCCCGAGACCATCGAATGCGGCGTCGCCAGTCGGGCCGGCGGCGCGTTTGCGCTGGAGAATTATCGTCGTGCGCTGACGCTGGCGCGCGACGGGCAGGCCGATGCGGTTTGCTTCACGCCGTTCAACAAGAAGGCGATGCGGCTCGCGCGCGCGGAGTATGACGACGAGATTGCATTCTCCGCCGAGGTCGCCGGCCTGAAGACGCCAGCCAGCGAATTCAACGTGCTCGACAGACTCTGGAATGCCCGCGTCACCTCGCACATCGCCCTCAAGGATGTGGCCTCGCGGCTAACGGTCGAACGAATTCATCGCGCGCTGAAACTGACCGATGCCTGCATGCGACGGGCCGGCTTTGCCGAGCCCCGTATCGCGGTAGCGGGGCTCAACCCGCATGCCGGGGACGGCGGCAATTTCGGCCGCGAGGAGATCGATGTGATCGAGCCCGCCGTCATGGCCGGCCGGGCCGAAGGGATTGCGGCGGAAGGGCCGTTTCCGGCGGATACGGTTTTCCTGCGCGCCAAGAACGGCGCCTTCGATGCGGTGCTGACGATGTATCACGACCAGGGCCAGATTGCGATGAAGCTGATGGGCTTCGATCGCGGGGTGACGATCCTGGGCGGCTTCCCGTTTCCGATCTGCACGCCGGCGCACGGCACGGCCTATGACATCGCCGGCCAAGGCGTCGCCTCGGTCGGCGCCAGCCGGGCGGCCTTGTTGCTCGCCGCTGAGATGGCCGGCGCGGCCAGCGCGTAAAATCGGGCGGCGTGAGGGCCCCTAAGTGGCGGCCTTCAGCGCTGCAAATCCGCGATCGAGATCGGCCTTGAGGTCGTCGACATTCTCCAGGCCGATGTGCAGCCGCAGCGTCGGCCCGCCGGGCGACCATTTGGTCGCGGTGCGGTAGGGATCGCAGTCGAACGGGATGATGAGGCTTTCGAAGCCGCCCCACGAAAAGCCCATGCCGAACAGCTTGACCGTATTGAGCAGGGCGTCGACCGCCTGCTGCGGCACCGGTTTCAGCACAATGCTGAACAGGCCGGAGGCGCCGGTGAAGTCGCGCTTCCAGATCGCGTGGCCCGGATGGCTTTCGAGCGCCGGATGCAAGACCTGCAGAACTTCGGGGCGGCCGGCAAGCCAGCGCGCCATTTCCAGGCCCGAGCGATAATGCTGCGCGAGCCGCACCGAGATCGTGCGGGTGCCGCGCAGCGCCAGGAATACGTCGTCCGGCCCGGCGCAAACGCCGAGCAGGCGGATGCCCTCGGCGATCAGCGGCCAGGCCTTTGCGTTTGCCGAGATCGTGCCGAACATGATGTCGGAATGACCGCCGATATATTTAGTGGCAGCCTGCATGCTGATGTCGACGCCCTGGTCGAGCGAGCGGTGAAACAGCGCGGTCGCCCAGGTGTTGTCGTCGATGACGAGAGCGTCCCGAGCATGCGCGACGGCGGCGATGGCGGGGATGTCGCTCATCTCGAACGACTGCGAGCCGGGCGCCTCGACCAGCACCGCCTTGGTGTTCGGCTTAAACAGTTTTTCGATTCCAGCGCCGATCAGCGGGTCGAAATAGGTGACCTCGACGCCGTAGCGGACCAGCATGCCGTTACAGAAATTGCGCGAGGGCCGGTAGACGTTGTCGGTCACCAGCAGATGGTCGCCGGCCTTCACGACCGAGAGCAGGGTGGTGGTGATGGCGGCAAGGCCCGATGGCACCAGGCCGACGCCGGCGCATTGCGGGCCCTCCAGCGACATCAGCACGTCCTGCAGTGCCCGCGTGGTCGGGCTGCCGTGGCGCCCGTAGGAGAATTCGGCGCGGTGGGCGCGCAGGTCCTCGGCGGTCGGATAGAGCACGGTGGAGCCGCGGAAGACCGCCGGGTTGACGAAGCCCCTTTGCCCCTTGGTGTCACGGCCGGAAGTGACCAGCCTGGTTTCGGGTTTTTGCGGATTGGACGGGCCGTCGTTCGAAAAGCTCATGCGTTTGCATTATCCAAGACGTTATGCCGCAGCCGCAACTTGATCGCGAAAATAGCACCGGGCGGCGGGTCAGGGGCCGGCGACTTAATAACAAGACACAGAAGACGGCAGTCAACCCCTTGACCCGGCACGCTAGTCGTTCTGAGATGCATCTCAACTAATCATCGCCGCAAGTTGAGGGGCCTGCTGCGATATCGGATCCGCCGCCTGACCGGAATGGCACGCTAAATGCACGGTCAGGACAACGCTTTTCAGCGCGGGATCAGCGGGTTGGCCCCACAATGTGAGGCGTTGTCTAAAACACGACATCCGCACGACCCCCTTGAAAGGCCTTGCCCATGAAACGCGTATCTCTGGTTGTTACCCTTGCCCTAGCCGCCGGTCTCTCGGCCCAGGCCGCCTCGGCGCAAACCCTGAAGACGGTCAAGGACCGCGGCATGCTGTCCTGCGGGGTCAGCCAGGGGCTGCCGGGCTTCTCGACGCCGGACGACAAGGGTAACTGGACCGGCCTCGACGTCGATATCTGCCGGGCGATCGCGGCTGCCGTTTTCAACGACGCCACCAAGATCAAGTTCGTCCCGCTGTCGGCCAAGGACCGCTTCACCGCGTTGCAGTCCGGCGAGATCGACGTGCTGTCCCGCAACACCACCTGGACGCTGTCGCGCGACACCTCGCTGGGCGCCAACTTCACCGGCGTGACCTATTATGACGGCCAGGGCTTCCTGGTGAAGAAGTCGCTGAAGGTGAACTCGGCGCTCGAGCTCAACAGCGCCTCCGTCTGCGTTCAGACCGGCACCACGACCGAGCAGAACCTTGCCGACTACTTCAAGGGCAACAACATGAAGTATGAGGTGATCGCGTTCGCGACCGCCGACGAAACCATCAAGGCCTATGAGTCCGGCCGCTGCGACGTCTTCACCTCCGACGTCTCCCAGCTCTACGCCGAGCGCCTGAAGGTCGCCAATCCCGCCGATCACGTCGTGCTGCCCGAAGTGATCTCGAAGGAACCGCTCGGACCGATGGTTCGCCATGGCGACGACCAGTGGTTCGACGTCGTGAAATGGACGCTGTATGCGATGGTCGGTGCTGAAGAGCTCGGCATGACCCAAAAGAACATCGACGAGATGGCCAAGTCCGACAAACCCGAGGTCAAGCGCGCGGTCGGCACCGACGGCAATCTGGGCGAACAACTCGGCCTGACCAAGGACTGGATGGTGCGGATTGTGAAGGCAACCGGCAATTACGGCGAGTCCTTCGAGCGCAACGTCGGTGCAGGCTCCAAGCTCGGCATTGCCCGCGGCCTCAACAACCTATGGAGCAAGGGCGGTATCCAGTACGCCCCGCCGATCCGCTAGTCGCCAGCGAGAGGGGCTGCGGCGATGGCCATCGAACCCCGAAAACCACCATCGCAGCTCCTTCCCAGGCTGCAGCGAGCGCTCGGCGGCCGGGCGGGCTGGAGCGGCTTCGTGCTCCAACTGCTCTTCGTCGCCGCGCTCGCCTGGATTTCCTATGAGATCGTCGCCAATGCCCGCGCCAATCTGCAGGCGCAGCGGATCACCGCGGGCTTTGGTTTCCTTGCCAACAATGCCGGCTTTGACGTCAGCCAGAGCCTGATCCCGTATTCGGGATCCGATCCCTACACGCGCGTCTTTGTGGTTGGCTTGCTGAACACGCTGCTGGTCTCGGTGATCGGCATCTTCTTTGCCACCGTGATCGGATTCCTCGTCGCACTCGGCCGGTTGTCGCCGAACTGGCTGCTGTCGCGGATCGCGGGCGGCTATGTCGAACTGATCCGCAACCTGCCGCTGCTGTTCCAGATTCTGTTCTGGTATCTCGCGGTGCTCGCCGCCTTGCCCAATCCACGGCAGAGCATTTCGATCTTCGACAGCATCTTTCTCAGCAATCGCGGCTTGGTCATTCCGAAGCCTGTCGGGCAGGCGGGGTTCGAGCCCTTCGTCGTCGCCCTATTGGTTGCGATCGTGGCCACGATCGCACTGTGGCGATACGCGCGCCGTCAGCTCTTCCAAAGCGGCACAGTGATCAAGGTCTGGCCCTATGCGCTCGGCATGATCATCGGCCTGCCGCTCATCAGCATGCTGATCTTCGGTCTCCCGGTCACGTGGGAGGTGCCGGTGCTCAAGGGCTTCAATTTCGCCGGCGGCTCGCGTCTCATTCCGGAATTCGTTGCGCTGACGCTGGCGCTATCGACCTACACGGCGGCCTTCATCGCCGAGATCGTGCGGGCGGGCATCCTCTCCGTGCACAAGGGCCAGATGGAAGCCGGCTCCTCGCTCGGACTGCAGCGCGGCTCGGTGCTGCGGTTGATCGTGATCCCGCAAGCCTTGCGCGTGATCCTGCCACCGCTGACCAACCAGTATCTCAATTTGACCAAGAACTCCTCGCTGGCGGTCGCGATAGGCTATCCCGACCTGGTCTCCGTGTTCGCCGGAACCACGCTGAGCCAGACCGGGCAGGCGATTGAAATCATCGGCATCACCATGGGCGTCTATCTCCTGATCTCGCTGGTCACCAGCGCGATCATGAGTTTCTATGGATGGCGGATCAGCCGGAGCATGGGCGGATGAGCGATACGACTACATCCAATTTCGTCCGTCAGGATCTGGTGCCGGAGCGGCCGGCGCCGGTGAAGACCACCGGCTTCATCGGCTTCCTGCGCACGCGGCTGTTCAATTCGCCGACCAACATCCTGATCACGATCGTGAGCTTGTTGCTGCTGTGGGTCACTGTCGTTCCCGCGGTAAAGTTCGCGCTGATTGATGCGGTCTGGATCGGCAAGGACCGCACCGCCTGCCTGCCAAAAAATCCCGGCGACGTGGTCGGCGCCTGCTGGCCGTTCATTCAGGCCAAGTTCTCGCAGTTCATCTACGGATTCTATCCGGAGCCGGAGCGCTGGCGCGTCAATCTGACTTTCGCTCTTGCCGCGATCCTCTTGATACCGTTGCTGATTCCGCGGCTGCCGGGCAAGGGCCCGAATGCCATCCTGTTCTTCGTGGCTTTGCCTGTCGTCGCCTTCTTCCTGCTGCGTGGCGGCGGACTGGGGGGCTTCGGCGTGAGCTGGACGGCGGACCTGCTGTCGGGCCTGACGAGCGGCATCACGAACGCCGGCGTTGCCGGAATTAATGCGAGTCACCCGATCTTCGGACCATTTCTTTCTCTGCTGGGATGGATTGGTTTCCTGCTAGGCGTCATCCTTTCATACCTGATCTGGCCGCTGACTTGGTTGCGTGATCAGATTCAGGCAACTGGCCGCCCGGTCTGGGCCGACCTCGCCGCGACGGCGGTGATCGTGTCGGCGCTGCTGTTCTGGCTGACCGGGGCAATACGCGCCGTCGCCACCACCCTTGCGATTTTCGTTGGCATTGCCGTTGTCATCGCTGTGATGGGGCTCGACAGCGGCGGGCTTCCGGAGGTGGACACAAGGCTCTGGGGTGGCCTGCTGGTGACGCTGGTGGTGTCGGTCGTCGGCATCGTCGCCTCGATGCCGGTCGGCATCGCGCTGGCGCTCGGGCGGCGTTCGACCATTCCGCTAATCCGGATTTTCTCCATTGCCTTTATCGAGTTCTGGCGCGGCGTTCCGCTGATCACTGTGCTGTTCTTCGCGACCTATATGCTGCCGCTGTTCGTTCCGACCGGCTTCACCATCGACGGACTGATGCGCGCCTTGATCGGCATTGCGCTTTTCGCCGGCGCCTACCAGGCCGAAGTCATCCGTGGCGGCCTCGCGGCTATACCGCGCGGACAGGCGGAGGCGGCGAGCGCACTTGGCCTGTCCTGGGCCAAGACCATGGCGCTGATCGTGATGCCGCAGGCGCTCCGCCATGTCATCCCCGGCCTCGTCAACAGTTTCATCGCGCTGTTCAAGGATACCTCGCTGGTCTCGATCGTTGCGCTGTTCGATCTGCTCGGCCAGCTCCGGGCTTCCTTCAGCGACCCGGTCTGGTCGACGCCGACGACGCTGTTCACCGGCTTTGCCTTTACCGGGATCATCTATTTCGTCTTCTGTTTCGGGATGTCGCGTTACTCGCTGTTCGTCGAGAACCGGCTGAATGCCCATCGTCGCAACTGAGTAGATCACCATGACCGCAAATTCGATCGTCGGCATCAACACACTCAACAAGTGGTACGGGGACTTTCACGTGCTGCGCGACATCAATCTCGATGTGGCCAAGGGCGAGCGCATCGTGATCTGCGGCCCCTCGGGCTCGGGCAAGTCGACGCTGATCCGCTGCATCAATGCGCTGGAGGAGTTCCAGGAAGGCAACATCGTCGTCGACGGTATCGAACTGGGGCCAAACCTGCGGCGCGTCGATGAGGTCCGCCGCGAGGTCGGCATGGTGTTCCAGAGTTTTAACCTGTTTCCGCACCTGACCGTGCTCGAGAACTGCACGCTGGCCCCGATCTGGGTGCGCAACATCCCGAAAAAAGATGCCGAAGCGACCGCGATGAAATTCCTGGAGCGGGTCAAGATTCCGCATCAAGCCAACAAATATCCGGGCCAGATGTCGGGCGGTCAGCAGCAGCGCGTGGCGATTGCCCGCGCCCTGACCATGAATCCGAAGGTCATGCTGTTCGACGAGCCGACCTCGGCGCTCGACCCTGAGATGGTCAAGGAAGTGCTCGACACCATGGTCGACCTCGCCAAGGAGGGCATGACCATGCTGGTCGTCACGCACGAAATGGGATTTGCCCGCGAGGTCGCCAACCGCGTCGTGTTCATGGATGCGGGGCAGGTGATCGAGTCAAACACGCCGCAGGAATTCTTCGCCAATCCGCAGCACGCACGGACGAAGCTGTTCCTGAGCCAGATCCTGCGGCATTGATCGGTCGCGTAGGGTGGGCAAAAGCGCAGCGTGCCCACCAACAATATCGCGGTTGATAGATGGTGGGCACGGCGCAAGAGCGCCTTTGCCCACCCTTCTTCTGTAACGGGCCTCGATTAGTCAATCCCTTTGCGTTGTCCGCCCGCCGGGGTCTCGCTTCTGTACGGGGTCGGCGCAGGGCCGCCACCTGATGGGGTTGGAAGAGGATAGGTCGACCAATCTACGTTGTGCGTGCTCACGAGGGCGACCTGGTGGGCAACGGCCTGACCTGATCCATCGTCCCGGCGAAGGGACTTCGCTTCGAGAAGGCCTGGTGTTGTGACCCGCCCGAAAACTGTTGTGTCTCTCCTGTTAGGCTGCGGCAGCAGCGGCGTTAAAGGGTGTTCCGTCGGCGAGCATGCGATGCATGATCACCGCGAGCCGGCGCGCCAGCGCCACTTTGGCTTTGTTCGTGCCGGCGCGCCGTTTGATCCGCATGGCCCAGCTCTTCAATTGCGAACAGCCTTTGACCGGCTTGGTCAGCATGACGTTGGCGGCTTCGTAAAGCACCGTGCGCACCGAAGCATCACCGATCTTGCTGATCCGGCCGGTGTAGTCGGTCTCGCCGGATTGATGCTTCTTCGGGGTCAACCCGAAATGGGCTCCTGCCTGCTTCGACGATTTGAACCGGGCTGGATCGTCGATCGCGCTGGCATAGGTTAGCGCCACGATTGGGCCGACCGCCGGGACTGACGTCAGCAGCCGTGCTTGCATGTCGGATCGCACCATCCTGCGGATCTGCTTCTCGAAGGCTGCGAACTCGGCCCGCAGCACTGTTCGCACCGCTAGCAGCGCCTTGGCGATCGTTTGCAGGTGCGGGTGGCCCGCCACGAGCTCCTCGATCCGTCCCGCGAACGTCTGCCCGGTCGTCTTGCCAACCTTCAGGCCAAAACCGCGCAGGATCCCGCGCAGACTGTTCTCCACGTCGTGAAGCTTCGATTGCACCAGCTTGCGCGCCGTCAGCAGCGATCGGGTCTCTTGCGCACTCATCGATTTGCAATGCACTGGCCGGAACCAGCCCAGCCGCATCAGTTGCGCGATGCCGCGGGCATCGTTGCGATCCGACTTGACCGGCATCGCCTCGAACGCCTTCCGCACGTGCCGCGTCTCCAGCAGTTCCACGGCAAGGCCGGCTATCTTCATGGCCGCAAACAGCCATTGCGACAATGGTCCGGCCTCCAGCCCGATCCGCTCCAGGCCGAAGCCCAGCGAACCGAACCAGGCGATTAGGGCTTGCGGCTCGCTCGCCACCTTGGCCTCGCGCACGATCTTGCCATTGGCGTCGACAACGCACACGCTCGAGCATTCCAATGACACGTCGATTCCGGCATAATGCTCCATGGTCGTCTCTCCTTGATGCTTGGAGCGAGGCTCATCCCTCTGACTCCGTAACACCATCAATGTGAGGGACGACCGCCCGCCTTCCAGGCAGGTCGCGCGAAGCGCGCCACCCAACACCGCCGTAGCAAGCGCGGCTTGCCTGGAGGGTGGACCGGGGCCCGTTACCCCATCTACAATTCTGCAATCACGCCTTCTCGAACGGCACGTCGATCTCAGTGCGCTTCTCCAGCCAGGCCGGCACCGGCAGGTTCTTCGAGCGCATGAACTCCGGATTGAACAGTTTTGACTGATAACGGTTGCCGGAGTCGGCGAGGATGGTGACGATGGTCTTGCCGGGGCCGAGCTGCTTGGCGAGCCGGATTGCGCCGGCGATGTTGATGCCGGTCGAGCCGCCGAGGCAGAGGCCCTCGTGCTCGAGCAGGTCGTAGATCACCGTCACGGCTTCCTCGTCCGAAATGAGGAAAGCGTCGTCGACAACCGCGGTCTCGATGACGGGCGTGACGCGGCCGAGCCCGATTCCTTCGGTGATTGAGTCGCCCGGTGTCGATTTGGCCTTGCCGTGCTTGAACAGCTCGTACATCGCAAAGCCATGCGGGTCGGCGCAGGCGTTGACGATGCCTAGGTGCTTTTCCTTCAGATATCGGCTGACGCCGGCCAGCGTGCCGCCGGTGCCGACCGAGCAGATAAAGCCGTCGATCCTGCCGCCGGTCTGTTCCCAGATCTCCGGTCCGGTGGACTCGTAGTGCGCCTTGGCGTTGTCGAGATTGTTCCACTGGTCGGCGAACAACACGCCGTTCGGCTCGGTCTTGCGAAGCTGCGCGGCCAGCCGCCGGCCGACATGCTGATAGTTGTTCGGATTGGCGTAAGGCAGCGCCGGCACCTCGACGAGCTCGGCGCCGCACAGCCGCAGCATGTCTTTCTTTTCCTGGCTCTGCGTTTCCGGGATCAGGATCAAGGTCCGGTAACCGCGCGCGCTGGCGACCACGGCGAGACCGATGCCGGTGTTGCCGGCGGTCGATTCCACCACCAGGCCGCCGGGCTTGAGCTCGCCGCGCTTCTCGGCCTCCAGGATCATCCACTTGCCCGCGCGGTCCTTGACCGACTGGCCGGGATTCATGAATTCGGCCTTGCCGAGAATAGTGCAGCCGGTGGCTTCGGAAGCGTGCTTCAGCTTGATGAGGGGCGTGTTGCCGATCGCTTCGATAACGTCTTTGTGGAAGGCCATGTCGTTGAAATCGCCGGTTTGTTTGCCTAATCGTTGAGCGACCCTAAAGGACCGCCGCTAGCCGCACAAGCCAGCGTTGCGGCGGGTCAGGTCAGCCCGATTTCGCAAATACCACCTGGCGCACGTCGATATTTCCCGACAGGAAACCGGCCTCGCAATATGCGAGGTAATATTCCCAGAGCCGCCGGAAGCGATCGTCGAAACCCGATGGCGTCAGGTTCGGCCACGCCGCGCGGAAATTGTTTCGCCAGATCGCAAGCGTCTTGGCATAATCTTGCCCAAAGATGCGCTCGCGGATGACGGGAACGCCGAAACGCTCGCCTAGGTTTTTCAGGATCTGCGGCGAGGGCAGCATGCCACCCGGGAAGACGTAACGCTGGATGAAGTCGACTTCGCGGCGATAGGTCTGGAACAGGCTGTCCTGGATGGTGATGGCCTGGATGCCGGCGAGTCCTCCGGGCAGCAGGCGGTCGCGCAACTGTGAAAAATAGTTCGGCCAGAATTGTTCGCCGACCGCCTCGATCATCTCGATCGAGGCGATCCGGTCGTAGCGGTCGCGTTCGTCGCGATAATCCCTGAGCTTGATCTCGACCTTGTCGCTGAGCCCGGCATTGTGAATCCGCGCTTGTGCGAAATCGCGCTGCTCCTTGCTGATGGTGAGGCCTACGACCTTGGCGCCGAACGTCCTGGCGGCGTATTCGGCAAAGCCGCCCCAGCCGCAGCCGATCTCCAACAGCTTCTGGCCCGGCCGCAGATCGATGGCCTCGGCGAGCCGCCGGTACTTGTTGTGTTGCGCGGCCGTCAGGTCGGGCGTGTCGTCCTCGAACAAGGCCGACGAATAGGTCATGCTCGGATCGAGCCACGCCGAGTAGAAGGCGTTGCCGATGTCGTAATGCGCATAGATGTTGCGTCGGGCCTGTCGCCGCGTATTGCGGTTGAGCCAATGCCTAATGAACTGCAGCGTGCGCGCCAGCGGGTTGGCGACCAACATCGTCTGCATCCAGTCCTGGTTGACGCAGAACAGATAGAGGAATTGCGTGAGGTCGGGCGTGTCCCATTCGCCGCGCAGATAGGCTTCCGCAATGCCGATGTCGCCGCCGCGCAAGAGCCGCGAGGCAAAGCCGTAATCGTAGATCTTCATCGCCGCGGCCGGACCCGGCCCGTTGCCGCCGAGCCGCACCATGCGGCCGTCGGCCAGCGTCACGTCGAGCGTGCCGTGTTGCAGCTTTGAACCGAAGCCCAGCGCCAGCCGGACCATGCGGGGCAATTCCGGAAACGTTGCATCTACGGTTTCCGATGTGACCGAAATCAACTCGGACATGTGCGATCCATCGAACGTCGGTTTGCCCCGACTTCGCATGGCCGATCGGTCCTGCTCAGTCTTTGGCATGGGCGGACAACGCTGGCGAAGTATAATCGTTGCCGTTCTCGCTCGCCAAGCTGGTTTTGAAAGGCGGCATGCTGCCGCGGGACCAGCCGCGCGCCCTTGAGCCAGAGCCGCAGCGCCTCCCAGTGTATCGCCGCCATGACCTTGAATGTGACGAGCGGCAGAGCGAACAACGCACGCAGCAACTCTTTGGTGTTGAGCATGCGGCGACGACCATTGAAGGTTGCAGCGAGCAGGGTCCTTTGCGGCAGGTTTCCAGAATTCGCAATTGCACACGCTCGTCAGGTTGCAGCGAGCGAAAATGTGCGCATCGCCATATCGAGGACGAGATGTAGAACAGTTTGTCCTGCCACTGCCGCACGCCGGCATATCTGACATCGCCTGACATCACCGGATGGATGTAGGGATCGATGTCGCCGAAGGTGTTGCGCGCACCTCGCAGATCAGAAGCACCGGATCGCTGCTCGCGCGATTAGCAGAAATAGACCGAGCCCGGCCATTCTGTCTGCGGCGTAATCCTCGATGCTCCGCTGGTTGAAGATATCGCGGAGCATCCAGAAGTAGGAGGGCGGGCCGCTGCGTTGCCGCTGATTCCCTTACCCACCACCGCGACCCGCATTTTTTGCCCTCCGTTACGCGAGGCGAGATACAGGGGGCTGTTCCAGGGTTTCAAATCGGCCACAGGCGGGGAAAAACCCCATGAAATCTTCGTAAGATTTCGATGTCCTGTGGAGCCCCGACATCGTCCGAAACCCTATAAAATAAGGGAGATGAGCGCTTTGCCGGCTGTTTTTTCGCGTCCGCGCAGAGCATTGGCGAAGGGCTCGCGGGACTGTCCGCATCCCGGCCGCAAGGCTAGTATTAAGCAGTTCTAACGGAAGCATCACCCCCGTGAAGTTGCAGGCCACCAGGAGAAGCGCTCGCCGTGCGTCGGGCCGGGATTTGCCCGGTGGAGAACGGGTGTGACCCAGCGAACTGCAACTGCGGCGATGGAAGGCTGGTCTGCTCTCGTCCCCGGCGGCAAACGGCTGGCGCGATCGCTTGCGGTGCTCGGTCTGGTCGCCAGTTCCGCCGGCTGCATCCTGACCAAGGACCTTCCCGATCCCGCGCTCGACATCCCCGATGGCTACAAGGCGGCCCGGCTATCGAAGGCCAAGGATGCGCCGCCGACGCTCGACTGGTGGCGTGGCTTCCGTTCGCGGGAGCTGACGAGCCTGATGGAGGAGGCGCAGACCGTTAATCTGGACATTGCAGCGGCCACCGCGCGGTTCCAGCAGGCTGATGCGCAGGCGCGGATCGCGGGCGCGGCGCTGTTGCCTACGCTCAGCGGCAGCGGTTCGGAGAGCTATTCGCGCACCTCCGGATCGAGCGCCAGCGGCTTGAGTATTGGCGGTCGCGAGGTGGTCAACTATTCGGCCTCGCTCAGCGCCAGCTATGAGCTGGACTTCTGGGGCAAGAACCGCGACGCCGCACAGGCCGCGGAAGAGATCGCGATCGCCAACCGCTTCGACCGCGACGTCGTTGCGCTGACCACGCTGACGACGGTTGCCAACGCCTATTTCCAGGTGCTGACGGCGCAGGACCGGATTCGCACCGCGCAGCGAAACATCGCCAGCGCCGAGCGCATCCTCAACGCCATCAAGGAGCGCTTCAGAGCCGGGACCGGCACCGACCTCGACGTCGCGCAGCAGGAGAGCGTGCTCGCCAACCAGCGCGCGCTGGTGCCGCCGCTGCGGCAGACGCTCGACCAGAATATCAACGCGCTCGCAACCCTGGTGTCACGGCCGCCGGAAGCCGTGCGCGTTGCCGGCGGATCGCTCAACCAGATCGCCATCCCGCGGGTCACGCCCGGGCTACCGTCGGAGCTGTTGACGCAGCGTCCCGACATCCGGCGTCAGGAAGCCCAGTTGGCTTCTGCGACCGCCAATGTCGGCAATGCCCGCGCGCAGTTCTTTCCAAGCATCCAATTGACCGGGCAGGGCGGCTATCAAAGCTCGGCGCTATCATCGCTGTTTCAGCCGCAAGCCGCGTTCTTCAGCATGGTCGGCAGCCTGACCCAGCCGATCTTCGACGGCGGCCGGATCCTCGGCAATTTCGAGTTCACCAAGGCGCGGCAGGATGAACTGCTGCAGACCTATCGCAAGACCGTGGTGCAGTCCTTTGCCGACGTCGATAACGCCCTTTATTCGATCCGCCAGACCACTGAGAAGCTGCGCCTGCAGAGGGAAGTGGTGGCGGCGTCCCGCCGGGCGTTCGAATTGTCCGAGCAGCAGCTCCGGGCCGGAACCGCCGATATCGTAACTGTGCTAAATACGCAGCTGACATTGTTCCAGGCTGAGGATGCGCTGTCGCAGGCCCAACTGGCCCGGCTGCTCGCGATCGTCAGTCTTTATCAGGCGCTGGGAGGCGGCTGGGAGCCTAGGATGGAAAGGCCGGTCAATGCTCTTTAAGCCGGAAGTGGACGACAAGGCGAAGACGGCCGGCAAGCGAGTGGCGCGGGGCATTGGCCGTCGGATGGTATCGCTGACGATCACGCTGTTGATCCTTGGCGGGCTCGGCTATCTCGGCTGGAACGCCTTTCAGCAGAAGCCGACGGGGCGCAACGGCCCCGGCGCGCGCCCCGACCTTCCAGTGCCGGTGCTGGCGACGACGCCGCGGACGCAGGATGTCCCGGTCTATCTCGACGCCGTGGGCTCGGTCCGCGCGCTGAACACGGTGACGGTGCGCGCCCAGGTCGACGGCAAGCTGATCAAGGTGAATTTCGTCGAAGGCCAGGACGTCAGGCAAGGCGACGTGCTGGCCGAGATCGACCCCGTGATCTATCAGGCGCAGTACGATCAGGCGGTAGCCAAGAAGGCGCAGGATGAAGCGCTGCTTGCCAACCAGAAGCTCGATCTGGCGCGCTATCAGCAGCTTGCCGCGTCGAATGCCGGCTCCAAGCAGCAAGCCGATACGCAGCGCGCGGTGGTCGCCCAGCAGGAAGCGCTGGTGCAGGCCGACCAGGCTGCAATCGACAATGCCAAGGCGATGCTCGGCTATACCAAGGTCATCGCGCCGCTGACGGGCCGCGTCGGCCTGCGCCAGGTCGACCAGGGCAACATCATCCGTGCTTCTGATGTCACCGGCCTCGTCATCATCACCCAATTGCAGCCGATCGCGGTGCAGTTCAGCCTGCCGCAGCAGCAGATCGTGCGGGTCAATGCCGCTGCGGCCAAGGGCGTGCTGGCGGTGGACGTGTTCGGCAATGACGGCGTGACGGTCGTCGATACAGGTACGCTCAAGGGTATCGACAACCAGGTCGATCCGACCACGGGCACGCTGAAGCTGAAGGCCGAGTTTCCGAACGCCAAATTCCAGCTCTGGCCCGGGCAGTTCGTCAATGTTCGGCTGAAGGTCGAAACGCTGGAGAAGGCGATCGTGGTACCGACCTCGGCGGTGCAGCGCGGTCCCGCCGGCACGTTCAGCTATGTGATCGGACCGGGCGACATTGCGACCGCCAAGGCGATCGTGGTGACGCAGCAGAACGAGAACGACGCGGTGATCGCGAGCGGGCTTTCGACCTCCGACCGCGTGGTAACGACAGGCTTTGCCAACCTGTCCGACGGCGCCAAGGTCCTGATCGGCACCGACGACCGGGCGCCGACCGCCGATCTGGCGCCGCGCAAGCGCAGCCGCAGCCCTGATGCCAAGGCGGGTCCGGGCAAGGAAGGCGGTCTTGGCAAGGACGGCGAGCACCGCGGCAAACGCGAGCGCGGCGAGGGCGACCAGAAGGGACAAACCGGACCAGCGCGAGGCGAGCCATCGGGCGGCGCGGCGAAGTCGCAGCCTTGATCGCCTTCGCAAAGTCATGAGTACGCAACCATGAGCGTCTCCGAACCGTTCATCCGCCGGCCGATCGCAACCTCGCTGTTAGGGATTGCGCTGATGATCGGCGGCGCGCTCGGCTATTGGGCGCTGCCGGTATCGGCGCTGCCGCAAGTCGATTTCCCGACCGTGCAGGTGACGACGCAACTGCCGGGCGCCAGTCCCGATGTGGTCGCGTCCCTGATCACGGCGCCGCTGGAACGCCAGCTTGGGCAGATCCCGTCGCTGTCGTCGATGCAGTCGACCTCTTCGTACGGCGTCAGCCAGATCTCGCTGCAATTCGACCTCAACCGCGACATCGACGGCGCCACCCAGGACGTGCAGGCCGCGATCAACGCCGCCGCCGGAATCCTGCCGAAAAACCTGCCGTATCCGCCGACCTACGCCAAGGTGAACCCGGCCGACGCGCCGGTCCTGACGCTCGCGCTGACGTCGGAGACGATTTCGCTGCGTGCGATGAGCGATATCGCCGACACCATTCTCGGCCAGCGGCTCAGCCAGATTTCCGGCGTCGGGCGCGTCGCCATCCTCGGCGGACTGAAGCCTGCGGTGCGGGTGCAGGCCGATCTGGCGCGGCTCGCCGCCTACGGCATCTCGATGGAGGATCTGCGCAACGCCATCGCGGGCGCCAACGTGTCGGGGCCGAAGGGATCGCTCGACGGCGCGCAGCAGGCCTACACCATCGCCGCCAACGACCAGATCGCGGCGGCGGAGGCCTATAAACCGATCATCATCGCCTATCGTAACGGCTCGCCGGTCACCATCGGCGACGTGGCCATTATCATCGACGGGCTGGAGAACGATCGGACCGGCGGCTGGTACCAGGGCACGCCGGCCGTGATCATCGACATCCAGCGGCAGCCCGGCGCCAACGTGATCGAGGTCGTCAGGCAGATCCGCGAGGAAATCCCCAAGGTACAGCGCGCGATCCCGGCCGGCGTCAATCTGAACATCGTCTCCGACCGGACCGTCACCATTCGCGCGTCCGTCCGCGACGTGCAGTTCACGCTGATCCTTTCCGTGGTGCTGGTGACGCTGGTGGTGCTGTTGTTCCTGCGGTCGCTGCGCGCGACCCTGATCGCGGGCGTGGCGCTGCCGCTGTCGCTGATCACGAGCTTCGGCATCATGTATTTCTGCGGTTTCAGCCTCGACAATCTGTCGCTGATGGCGCTGACGATCGGCACCGGCTTCGTGGTCGACGATGCCATCGTGATGATCGAGAACATTGTCCGCCACATGGAAAACGGCGAGTCCGTGATGGAGGCGTCGCTGAAGGGCGCCAGCGAAATCGGCTTCACCGTGATCTCGCTGACGGTGTCGCTGATCGCGGTCTTCATCCCGCTTCTGTTCATGTCCGGGCTGGTCGGGCGCATGTTCCGCGAGTTTGCGCTGACGCTGACGATCGCGGTCGTGACCTCGGCGATCGTGTCGCTGACGCTGACGCCGATGATGTGTTCGCGGCTCCTGAAGCATGTCGGGGAGGAGATGACGGTGCCAGGCCTTGCCGCCGTCAGCCGCTTCATCGACCGCATGGTCGCCTTCTACCATCGCACGCTGCTGTGGGTGCTGCAGCGCCAGCGCGCGACGCTGATGGTGACCTTTGCCACCATTATCGCGACGCTTCTGATGTATGTGGTCGCGCCGAAGGGCTTCCTGCCGCTGCAGGACACCGCGTCGATTACCGCGGTGACCGAGGCCGGCCCCGATGTTTCCTTTGCCGAGATGCAGAGCCGTCAGGCGGCGGCTGCCGCCGCGATCCAGGCAGATCCGGAGGTGGTCGGCGTGGTTTCCGTCATCGGCGCAGGGTCCGTCAACCCGACCACCAATGTCGGGCGGCTGGTGATGACGCTGAGGCCGCGCGGCGAGCGGGAGGATGACATTTCGGCCGTGGTCGACCGGCTGAAGCAGCGAACCGCCTCGATCCCCGGCATGACGATCTACTTCCAGCCGGTGCAGGACGTGCAGATCTCGACCCAGTCGAGCCGCTCGCAGTACCAGTACACGCTGACCGGCACCGATGCGGCGGAAGTGTCGCTGTGGTCGCAGAAGCTCATTGCCGAAATGCGCAGGGACCCTCTGTTCCGCGACGTCTCCTCGGAAGCGCAGGAAGGCGGCCTGCGCGCCGCGCTCAACATCGATCGTCAACGCGCCGGCCAGCTCGGCGTCAGCATCCAGGCGGTCAACGACACCCTCAACGACGCCTTCGCGCAGCGGCAGATTTCGACGATTTACGGCCAGGCCAACCAGTACCGCGTGGTGCTGGAGGCGATGCCGATGTACCAGCGCGATCCCTCGATCCTCTCGAAGCTTTATCTGCCGGGGGCCGCGAGTGCCACCGTCGGCGCGCCCAACGCCCAGGTGCCGCTGTCGGCGGTAGCGACGCTGACTCGCACCACGGCGCCGCTGGCGATTTCGCATCTGGCGCAGTTTCCGGCCGTCTCGCTCAGCTTCAACCTTGCACCCGGCGAGGCGCTTGGCGATGCCGTCGAGGCGGTCAAGAAGATCGAGACCAGGATCGGCATGCCCGGCAGCATCGTCGGCGTCTATGCAGGCGATGCGGCCGAATTCTCCAAGTCGCTGACCGGCCAGCCCTGGCTCATCCTGGCGGCAATCGTCACCATCTACATCGTGCTGGGCGTGCTCTACGAGAGCTACATCCACCCGATCACCATTCTCTCGACGCTGCCCTCTGCAGGCGTCGGCGCCATTCTGGCGCTGATGCTGTTCGGGCAGGACCTGTCGGTGATCGGCCTGATCGGCATCATTCTGTTGATGGGCATCGTCAAGAAGAACGCGATCATGATGATCGACTTCGCGCTGGAGGCGGAGCGGCATCAGGGCATGTCGCCTTCCGAGGCGATCGTGCAGGCCTGCCTGTTGCGCTTCCGCCCGATCATGATGACGACGCTGGCCGCGTTGTTCGGCGCATTGCCGCTGGCGATCGAGAGCGGCACCGGCGCCGAATTGCGCTTTCCGCTCGGCATCTCCATCATCGGCGGTCTGCTGCTGAGCCAGTTGCTGACGCTCTATACGACGCCGGTGATCTATCTGGCGCTCGACCGGATCAATCGCAAAATCGAGAAGGCCGTGCCGGACCCAGGGCCGCCCGGACCCACGGTCGCCGGCGCCACCGAGGGGATGCAATAGATGGCATCGATCTCGGAGCCCTTTATCCGGCGGCCGGTGGGCACCACGCTGCTGGCGATCGGGCTCTTCCTGGTCGGCATCGTCGCCTACGTCTTCCTGCCGGTGTCATCGGTTCCGAACGTCGATTTCCCGATGATCCGGGTGTCCGCCACGCGGCCCGGGGCCGATCCTTCCGTCATGGCCTCGACCGTCGCCGCCCCGCTGGAACGTCGGCTCGGCCAGATCGCGGGTCTCGATCAGATCACGTCGACCAGTTCGCTCGGCACCACCAGCATCCAGTTGCAATTCTCGATCGGCCGCGACATCGACCGCGCCGCGCGTGATGTGCAGGCCGCGATCAATGCCTCGCTGGCGGATCTGCCGAGCGACCTGCCGTCGCTGCCGCGATTCCGCAAATCCAATCCCGCAGCCGCCCCGGTGTTCGTGCTGGCGCTGACCTCGAAGACGCTGACGACGAGCGCGATGTATGACGTCGCCGACACCGTGATCGCGCAACGCATCTCGCAGGTGCCGGGTGTCGGCGAGGTCACGGTCTCTGGCGCCGATCAGCCGGCGGTGCGGATCGCGCTAAATCCTGTGGCGCTGTCGAATGCTGATATCGCCACCGACGACGTTCGTCAGGCGATCATCAACGCCAATCCGCTCGGACCGGTCGGGATCTTCAACGGCGGCCGCCAGAGTGAGACGATCTCGACCAACCGGCAGATGCGCACCGCGATCGAATTCCGCGACATCATCATCAAGAGCGCGGGCGGCAATTTCGTTCGCCTTGCCGACGTCGCCGACGTCGAGGATTCCGTCCGCAACAGCCGCTCGATCGCCTGGTTCAACAAACAGCCGGCCGTGCTGATCCAGATCACCAAGCAGGGCGATGCCAATGTGATCGACACCGTCGATCGGGTGAGGGCGCTCATTCCCGAACTGAAGCAGTGGCTGCCTGGCGGGGTGGAGATTTCCACGCTGGTCGACCGCACCGGCACCATCCGCGCCAGCGTGCTCGACATGCAGTTCACGCTGCTGGCGACGGCTTTTCTGGTGATGGTGGTGGTATTCGCGTTCCTGCGGCGGCTGACGCCGACAATCGCAGCCGGCGTCTCGGTGCCCTTGGCGCTGGCCGGCACCTGCGCCGGGATGTGGCTCGCCGGCTTCTCGATCGACAATCTGTCGCTGATGGCGCTGGCAATCTCCGTCGGCTTCGTGGTCGACGATGCCATCGTCATGATCGAGAACATGTACCGCAACCTCGAACAGGGCATGGCGCCGTATCCGGCAGCGCTGGAAGGCGCGAAACAGATCGGCTTTACCGTGCTGTCGATCAGCCTGTCCCTGATCGCGGCGTTTACGCCGCTGATCTTCATGGACGGCATCGTCGGCCGGCTGCTGCGTGAGTTCTCGCTGACGCTAACCTTTGCCATCGTGGTCTCGACCGTGGTCTCGCTCACGGTCACGCCGATGATCTGCGCGCATTACATCAAGGAAGCGACGTCAGACCGCGCGACCTGGTTCGACCGCCTGGTCGAGGGCACGCTGTCGCGCATCGTCGCCTTCTATGCCCGGACCCTGCGCGCGGTATTGAACTTCCCGTTTCTGACCTTGCTCGTGTTCTTTGCCACCATCGCGCTGACGGTGGTGCTCTACATCAAGACCCCGAAGGGCTATTTTCCGACCGACGACAGCGGGTTCGTCATCGGCTCCACGCGCGCTTCTGCGGATACCTCGTTCCAGGCGATGCTGGGCCTGCAGCAGCAACTGGCTGACATCGTGATGGCCGATCCGGCGGTCGCTGGCGTCGGCTCCTCGCTTGGCGGCAGCGCCGGGCCGGGCGGCGGCGGCTCCAACCGCGGCACCATGTTCATCAGCCTGAAGCCGCCGGAGGAGCGGGAAGGCGTGTCGACGGCGCAGGTGATCGATCGCCTGCGGCGCAATCTTTACCGGGTGGCCGGCATCCGCCTGTTCATGTTCGCGGCGCAGGACATCCGCACTGGCGGCCGGCAGAGCGATTCCGACTATCAATATACGCTGTCGAGCACCAACCTCGACCTCCTGCAGAAATGGGCTCCCATCGTCGCCAAGCGCATGGAGACGGTGGAGGGCATCACCGACATTTCCAGTGACCGCGATCCCGGCGGATTGCAATTGTCGCTGGTGATCGACCGCAAGGCCGCATCGAGCCTGGGTGTTCGCGTCCAGGACATCGACAATGCCCTCAACAATGCATTCGCGCAGCGGCAGATTTCGATCATCTATACCCAGCGCAACCAGTACATGGTGGTGTTGGAGATCGACCCGAAATTCCAGGCGGATCCGTCAAATCTGGAGCGCATTTTCGTGGCCGGCGCCAACGACGCCCAGGTGCCGCTATCGGCCGTGGTGCGCTACCAGCGCGGCCTGTCGGCGCTCGCTGTGTATCACTCGCAATCGTTCCCCTCGACCACGGTCTCATTCAATCTGCTGCCTGGCGTGCCGCTGGAGGTCGCGACCACAAACATCCAGCGTGCGGTCGATGAACTGCATATGCCGGAAGGCATTCGCGGCAGTTTTGACGGCAACGCCGGCGATTTCAACAAGACCAGCGGACGCCAGCCGTTGTTGATCCTCGGCGCGCTGGTGGCGATGTATATCGTGCTCGGCGTGCTCTATGAGAGCCTGGCCCATCCGATCACGATCATCTCGACCTTGCCGTCGGCGGGTTTGGGGGCGCTGCTGGCACTGCAGGTAACCAACACGCCGCTCACCGTGATCGCCTTCGTCGGCATCATCCTCTTGATCGGCATCGTCAAGAAGAACGGTATCATGATGGTCGATTTCGCGCTCGATGCCGAGCGCAACCGCGGCCTGTCCTCGGCGGACGCGATCTTCGAGGCCTGCCGCGCCCGCTTCCGCCCGATTCTGATGACGACGATGGCGGCGCTGTTTGCCGGCATTCCGCTGGTGATCGCCACCGGCCCCGGCACCGAGCTGCGCCGGCCGCTCGGCATCACCATCATCGGCGGCTTGTTCGTCTCCCAGATACTGACGCTGTATACGACGCCGGTGATCTACCTGCTGATCGACCGGCTGCGGCAGCGATCGCGGCCGGCCGCGGTGGCAGCCCCCGCCGAATAGTTGAACACCCGGCCACGGACAGCGTATAGCGGGCGGATGTCAGACCCATCCAATTCCCAGACCGCCGCCGTCGTGGAGGCCGTTCCGGACTGTCCGCGTTGCGGCAAGCCGCTGCCGCTCTGCATCTGCGACAGCGTGACCCCGATCCAAAGCAGGATCTCGCTGCTGATCCTGCAACATCCGCAGGAGCAGGACAGGACGCTCGGCACTGCGCGGCTGACGGCGCAGCATTTCGAGGATGCGGTGGTCAAAATCGGCCTGTCCTGGCCGAGCCTGTCCAAAGCGTTGGGACGGACGGTTCACGATCCCTCGCGCTGGGCCGTGCTTTATCTCGGCTCGGCCAAGGTCGCTGACCTCGATACCGATGCCGAGATCGTCGCGATCAACCGCAAGGGCGAAATCGAGCCGCACCAGCGCGCCATCCTCGGAGATATCGAGGGCGTCGTGCTGCTAGACGGAACCTGGAGCCAGGCCAAGGCGCTGTGGTGGCGCAATGCGTGGATGCTGAAGTGCCAGCGCGTCATTCTTGGGCCGAAGCGCCCGTCGCGTTACGGCAAGCTGCGCAAGGAGCCGCGCCGTGACGGTCTTTCCACCATCGAAGCCGCAGGTCTGCTGCTGGCGAAGCTCGAGAAGCGGCCCGAGATCGCCGAGGCGCTCAACGCCAGCTTCGATCGGATGCTTGCGCGGTATCGCGAAGTGCAGGCGGAGATGCCGGAGGTCGCGCCGAAGCCGAAGAAGCGGGATTGGCGACGACGGAAACGGGGTTAACGGCGGCGTTCGAAGGGATTGTTGGCGCAGGCCCGTGTCTTCGCGCGTCACGCGCTATGGCGTTGTTACACTCGCAGTGCTGAGTCTGCGACGAGCCTGGTTCCAATGTCGGGTTTAAGACATAGCTACCCCTTGTTTGCCCAGAAACGGCTGTGGACAATGGTGACACCGCTCTTGACGATGCTAAGTTCGTCACCCTCCGCGTAACAATTTGGAGCGATAGTCGATGACTTTAAGCACAGAAATTCTCACGCGTTCTCCATTACTCGACGCTGATGAACTTGAAGGGGAAATCGGCAACATCATCCATAGAACCCGCCGAGGCCCGGTGATCGGAGGAGCGTCTGACGGCTACGATCATCCGTTGCCGAAGGGCCCGATGCCCGACTACGTCGAGCACAGGGAAGGGGTTAATCAGGTCGGCAAACTATCGGCCGAAGCCGTGGTCCGCGAATACGACGCGGCAGTAAAAGAGATCGAAGCGCTCGGCGCTGAACTGTCCGAGGCCGCCAAGAAATGTGAGGCGATGGTCGCGGGCGTTCACGCCATGGTGACCGAGATCAGGGAGTTGGCGGCGAACTATCGCGAGGAAGGCAAGCGCTACTTCCTGCAGATCGAGGATTGCTCCTTGATGACGTCCGAAGTCCGTACCGTCTGTGAAGCGCTCAAAAAGAAAATCGCGGCGGGCAGTAGTCTCGCGGCCTGATGTTCCGGCTTTGGCCGGTCCTGCTGGTGGTCGCGCCATTCGTCGTCGCGGCCATTAGCTGGATATTCTAACGGCGTACCGGCTGTTCACGCCGATAAAACAAGCCGCCCACGGCGGCCTGAGGCTGCGCCCAACGCGCCATTGTGGCGATATGTCGCCAAACGCCGCGACCGGAAACCGGGAGCCATTTGCGGGCTTAACGATTATCTGGGGCCATATGCATCTGTAATCCAGCGGCTGGGCACGGCCGTCTTCAGCACCGATCTACAGGGCTTGAGATGACGAAGCGGTGGATAGCCGTCTTCGAAGTCCACGGATTCGCCCCGCAAATGCTGGATTGGAACGGACGGAACCGTCTCTGCTTTCGTTCTCCAGGGAAAGAATATTCACGCTTTGCCGTCTAAGATCTCTTCGCATCTTCCTTTCGGTGGCACCGAACTCAGCCTCCGGAAGAAATTTCGCCTGTTCTTCACGGTCGGTGCCGTCGTGCTGGTGCTGGGTAGCGTCAAGGCGATGGTTCACTACTTCGAGTTCGAATTCCTCGATCTCAACGGCCTGGTGACGAGCGGCATCGGCGGCGCCATCTTCATCATCGGCTTCCTGCTGTCGAGCATTCTCAAGGACTACAAGGAAGCCGAGCAAATTCCGACGGTGCTGCGCACCGCGATCGAAGCAATCGACGGCGATCTGGAATGCTTCGCGCCGACCAACGAGCGCTTCAATCTCAGGGAAGCGCGGCTGATCCTCCTCGGAGTGATCGAAAAGCTGCGTGACGGCCTCGGCCACGCCTACGACCACAAGAACATTTCCCCCGTGCTCGCCGAGCTTGGCAGGCTGACGCCTATCCTCGGAAGGCTGGAGGGCATGGGCATGGCCGCGAATTTCGTCGTTCGCCTCCGCGCCAACCAGGATGCGATCCGCCGCGCGCTGCTACGGATCTACACCATACAGCGCGTCGAGTTCGTGCCGTCGGTGCACGTCCTGGTGCAGACGCTGGTGTTGTCCATCATCATCCTGCTGCTTCTCCTGAAGACAGAAGGCGATCCGGCGGCCGCCCTGTTGTTTGGGTTCATCACCTATATGTTCGTCTACGTCCTGTACCTGATCCGGCTGCTCGAACAGCCCTTCGCCAAGGGGCGCGGCTCCGTCGACGACGTCAGCTTCTTCCTGCTGGACGAACTGGAGGAGCAATTGCGCCGCTCGCTCGATCACGACAGCGGACGGCGGCGGCTCCAGGCAATAGAGCGGGTCGGCAATTGAAGGGTCTGAGAGTTGCTCCCTTCTTTCGCTCCCACTATGACTAACGTTGATGCAAGCGGGAGCACCGGGATGGAATTGGCTGCGCAGTTGCGCCTGTCGAAGCAGGCCGGGATCGATCTTGTCTTCTTCTGCGCCGTTCCGTTCGTGCTGGCGATGCTGTCGGCCGTTCTCGGACCGTATGCGGTCATCATGGGAGCCGCCGGCGCGACCGCCTATGTTCTCTCGCTCGCCCTTGTTCCCTGGTGGCTGGCCGGCCTCGCCACCCAATTGGTGAGCAAGCGCGTTCAGGGAAGACTGCCGCTTTGGCTGGTCGCGGCCATCGGCGCCATTATCTCCGGCCCGTTCGTGTCGCTGTATGTCTATTTCATCAATTTGATCGCCGGCGACATCTGGCCCGCTCTGGACACCTTGCGGCCGGCGACCTTCGGCGCAGAACATCTCAAAGCGGCCGCCCTGTCGGAGGGACGCGCCATCGTTCTCTGGATTGCTTTCGTCGTCATTTTCCGGGAGACGCTGGGTTGGCAGCGGTTTGCTGCGCCAACCAGGGAAGCGAGCCGCGAGGAGCGCTTCCAACTGAGCGGCGCTGAATGGACCGCGGAAGACGATGCGCTGCTGCGATTGTTGATCGGCAGCGGCAAGCCGCCGAGGGCCATTGCGCTGGAAATGAAGCGCACCGTCGGAGGCATCCGCGCAAGGACTGCCAAGCTTGGGCTTAGGAACAATCGCCTCGGCGATACCTCCGCCGACTGAGGTGCGTTGCGCTGCGCAAGCGAGGGCGGGCGGTTTACCTCAGCCCAAGGAGGGGCTCGGCGGCGCCGCTTGAGGCCCTTCTCTCGTTCAGGCAATCAGCTCAGGTACCTGGCGACCTCGAATGTGAATGTCACTTGCAGGACAGGGCCACCCTCGTTTCTGACCTCGACCGCCATTCGACGGTTTTTGCTGCCATCGTATTTTGGGGAGCGCACTGAATCCCCGGCCATTTCTGCTAAGGTTTTCGCGGCCTCTTCCTGGACAGACGCGATGCTCGATAGCTCCATTCCTTCTTCATCAAATGATAGATCGTCTCCGTCTCGAAAGTCGAAGTAGTAGCGTGGCATTGGCCCTCATCCAGCTAAGTCAGCGTGAGAGCTACAGAAACCAGACTTCGTCTGTTCTCAATCAGACATTGGTTTATTCGGCTGACTAGATTGGGAACGCTGAGGCCTAACCGGCCGCTCGCCTTCAAGTGCGCAGGTGCCGATTAATTAGCCCACTCGCGCTCCTTCGCGAGCAGCCGGTAGCAGGCCACAGGTTTAGTTTAGGATGCCACTGAACCTGATCTTGTGGACGGTGCCACGCCAGACCGCCCGCGAGTTTAAAAATGCGACGGATCAGAATTTCAGAACTTTGGGAGAGGCGTAGAGGCAGGTTGCCTAAGTGATTGATCGCCTGTATTGATCCGCCCCGATGGGGCCACGTGGCGGAGTGGTTACGCAACGGTCTGCAAAACCGTGTACACCAGTTCAATTCTGGTCGTGGCCTCCATCCATATAATCAATGACTTAGACCGATTATATGAGGCCGCCGCAAGGCCAGCCGTGCCGTTTCAGTAGGCGGCCTGCCAGCCCTCAGGGAACGGAACCAGCGGCCAGAGGGTCCGGTTGTCGTTGGCGGCGCGCGGCGACGGATAAGAGCGCTGAGTCTGGACCACGAAATCATCCTCCGGTGCTGGCGCGATCGCCGTCTGAACGGCTTCCAGCAGCAAATTGTATTCAACTTCGCTCATCGCGCGCTCCGGGGTTCCAGAGGGCGACGGTCGCAAAACAAGTTTGTTTCCAGATTGAGCAGATCGCTCGAATTTTAACGATTCGGCGGCCGCGGCAAGGCTGGTTAATGAAATGTTGAGTTCCCCGCGCGAACCCTAGGCTTCTCGCACGCGAGGCGCGTGTGAGAAAAATCACATTTTGCAAAATTTAGTTCGCGTATCCGGCTGGATGACGCCCGCCTTGTCAGAGGCGGGTGCAATCCAGGAGGCGCGGTCATGAAGGCAAGGTTTGCGCGAAGTGCAGCACTCTTTCGTCGTTCCCGCCGGGCTTCGACGCTCGGTTTCCTGCTGGTGTTGATGGCGAGCGGCTCAGTCCATGCCCAGCAGGGCACGCCGGAACAGCGCAGGGCCTGTGCGCCGGACGTCTACCGGCTCTGCGCCGGCGAAATTCCCAATGCGCGGGCGATCACCGCCTGCCTGCGCCGGCAAAAGGCGAGCCTGAGTTCGGCCTGCGCGGCGGTGTTCGAGCGGTGAGGGTGCGCCTCACGCCTCCAGCGCGGCGAGATTCTTCGGCAGCATCCGCTTGAACAGAGTGAGGATGCGGGCGGCTTCCTTCGCCTCCTGCGTGATGGCGTGGCGGACGGTCGCAGCGATCAGCGTCATCATCAGTTGGGAAAACGAGGCCAGTGCGGATGCGGGCGCGTCGGGCGCGATCCGCCGCAGCGCCTCGCCGAGCAGCCCGGCAAGATAGGCGCCGTCTTCCTCGTCAAGTTTCTGCAGGGCGCGGTCGGCCTGCGTCGCCTGCCAGATGTCGCGCATGACAGGCACGTCCATGAACATCCGGTAGTAGCTGTCGGTAATGCGGCATAAGGCCGGATGCAGATCGCGGGCAGCCCTGACCACGGCGAGGTCGCGCCGGACGCAGTCGCGGCCGACCGCGTTGTAGCGCTCCGCCAGCGTGCCGATGATCGCCGTCTTGTCCGGAAAGTACTGATAGAGCGAGCCGAACGGCACTCCGCTGCGTTCGACGACGTCGCTCATGCGGAAGGCTTCGCTGCCTTTCTCCGCCATCAGCTCCGCAGCACATGCGAGGATCTTTTCGAACCGCTCGCGGCTGCGCTGCTGGGTCGGGACCAGGCGTGCCAACGCAGGCGCAGCCTCAGCTGTTGTTTTCTGTCCAGCTTTCGCCCGCGGCATCGGCCCTCTCACATAAAAGCGACTTGACGTTACCAATACGAGAGTTTATCGGATTTTGCAAATACGAGATATTCTCGTGTTGTGTCCTGAAAGGATTTCTCATGTCGGAACTCCCGATTCTGATCATCGGCGGCGCGGGCAAGACCGGTGCGCGCGTCAATGCGCTGCTGCAGTCGCGCGGCATCCCGACCCGGGCGGTGTCGCGCTCGACGCCTGTGCCGTTCGACTGGACCCGGCCCGAGACATGGCCGGCCGCGCTTTCTGGCGCCGCGATGGCCTATGTCACCTATCAGCCGGATCTTTCGGTCGAAGGCGCCGCCGAGGCGATCGCGGAGGTCGGCCGGCTGGCGCGCGAGAACGGTCTCGAGCGCGTCGTCCTATTGTCGGGTCGCGGCGAGCCTGGCGCGCAGCGGGCGGAGGCGGCGCTGCAGCAGTCCGGCGTGCCCTGGACCATCGTGCGCGCAAGCTGGTTCAACCAGAACTTTTCCGAAGGCTATCTGCTTGACGGCGTGCTGGCCGGCGAGATCGCACTGCCGGCGGGCGCCGTGCCCGAACCGTTCATCGACGCCGACGACATCGCCGAGGTCGTAGTCGCGGCGCTGACTGACCCGCGCCATGCCGGCAAGCTCTATGAGGTGACGGGACCGCGCGCGCTGACGTTTGCGCAAGCGGTTGCCGAGATCGCCCAGGCCGCGGGGCGGCCGGTGCAGTACCGGCAGGTCGCACCGCAGGAGTTTGCCGCCGCCATGCGGCCCCATGTGCCTGACGACGTCATCGAGCTGATGCTGGAGCTGTTTACCGTCGTGCTCGACGGCCGCAATTCTGATGTCGCGCATGGCGTCGAGCAGGCGCTCGGCCGTCCGGCGCGGGACTTTTCCGACTATGCAAGCCGGACCGCCGCGACCGGTGTGTGGAGGACTTGATCATGCTGCAGATGTTGATCACCGGCTTGCTGTGGTTCTCCGCCATCGGCTGCGGCCTGCTCGCCGGGCTCTACTTTGCGTTCTCGACTTTCATCATGACGGCGTTCGACCGTATCGGACAGGCCGCTGGCATCGCCGCGATGAATGCGATCAATGCCGTCATCGTGCAGTCGCTGTTCCTGCCGGTGTTTCTGGCAACGACGGCAACGAGCGCCGCGCTGGCGGTGATGGCGCTGTTGCGCTGGGGTGAGCCGGGCGCAATAGCGATGCTGGTCGGCGGCGTGCTCTACGTGCTCGGCATGTTCGTCGTCACGATGACCTTCAACGTGCCGCTGAACAACGCGCTTGCCGCGGCCGATCCCGCAAGTCAGGAGGCCGCTTCGCTGTGGGCGCGCTATCTGACGGACTGGACGTTTTGGAACCACGTGCGGACGGTCGCGTCCACGGCCGCTTGCGCGCTGTTCATTGCTGCCATTGCGGCGCAATAGGAAGAGCCGACAAAGAAAAAGCCGCCCGGAGCAGGGCGGCTTTCGAATTGCCTTCCGCGCGAGCGATCAGGCCGCGGTGAGCGCGCTGCCGCTGCGCTTGCGGCGATAGGCCATGAAGCCGACGCCCGCAAAACCGAGGATCATCATCGCCCAGGTCGAGGGTTCCGGGACCGGAGGCGCGGCTGTTTCGAAGGTGAAGTCCGCCAGGATTTTGAGCGTCGACGTCTTGCCCTCGGGGTTCGTCCATTTGTCGGTGTATTTGTCGTACCATCCATCACCATATTCAGCGAAGTGGATGTCGGACACCGTAACGCCATTGAGGGTGAACGGACCAAGGTTGTTGAGCAGCGTCTGGCTGATGTTGAACACGTTGTCAGGCGACGGGTTGGTCGTCTGCTGGATGTTCAGGTTGAACTCCTGAAAATCAGATGAGCTGCCCGGCGAGGTGAAGTTCAGGGTGAAAGTGTATTTGACGTTGAAGTTCTGGTCGGTGTTGTAGGTCGCAAGATTCACCCAGGTGATCTTGCCGATGACGTAATCGTCCTTGTTTGTCGTGATGTTGCCGGTGATATCGGTGATGGTCAGCGTGCTCGGCTTGTTGTTATTCGCCGCGCCAGACATTTTGAGCACGTTGTTGTTATTGGTGATGGAGCAGCCGGGGCTGCCGCCGTTGCAATTCGAGATGCTGGAAAAATTGCCGTCACCGGTGAAGCTCACGAGCGCTGCATTTGCCGGTGAATGCACGAGACCGGCGAGCAAACCTGCGGCCAATAATTTAAATGTCCTGCTCATAGTAAGACGCCTCGTTTTTAATATCAATTTTATTTAATAGAACCTTTTCAGATATTATATAGGTAGTCAAGTGTGGAGCTTTTAATTTCCCAAATTAAATGTCGTGAGGTTGCATGGCAACTTGTGTTCGCTTAGCCCGGTAGCCAGTGACGCGGCTGGGCTGGCAAGGGCTACACCAGATCCGAAGTTATTGGGTCAGGTGCGCGAGCATGGCCTCACAGGCATTCTGGGCTTCGGCGAACGTCTTAAAGGGTGATCCGCCCAACCTGATGGCCGTCCTGTTGAAATTGATGGGGCGCCAAGAAGCTACAAAGCCGGGCTGCCCATGGAGCCCAGGGCCATTCCTACTCTCATTGCTGATTACAAACGAGTAGCCGAGTTCACTCGCGCTCCAAATCTCTAGCTCCACTGTCGCGGGAGCAACGCGGCTGAAGTGCAGGGCCATTCCACCATCCAGCGAACTCTAAACGGCCCCAGGAATTCGACCTGGTGCCGCCACCTTTGGCAGGTCTTCTTCCGGCCTGGGGACATCGGCCGGAAGTGAGGATTCGACGCCTCGCCCTGCCGGGAGTTCCAGCGATTGTAACTTTTTCCGGACGGTAGCGACGGCTGGCTTGACCAAGAAGAAGCGGTCCGGCGTGATTACCCCTAGCTCTCGTGGATTGCGAGGCCGAGCCGGTGGCGCTTTAATGATCGGCCATGGGCACCAAATCGCGAGAGTTAATCTGCGGCGGTCAGATCGTGGGAGCCGAGATCCGCGCGCAGAGCGTCCGGCAGGCCGTCAGCGAGGCCGTAAGTGAATGTCACAACGAGACTTGAACATTGCGGCCATCGCCGCCGTTATCGGGTGGGTTGGATTCTGCCTGTATATGAGCTGGTTCTAACTACGTTTTTGGCGGTCAGCCCAGCGCGCGGTTGAGCTGGGGGGCTCCGCGAGATCGGCGGACTCTAATTTCGCGGCCGGGATAGCCGGGATAGAAGACAGGCGAAGCGCGGACCTCTTTCGTATCCCGCTAAGGGACGACCTGTCAGGCTACGTTCCGAAGGGTGCGCACCCATCTGACGCAGGGCAGGCCGCGCCAATTACCGGCTCGTAGTGAGGGGAACGAATCGATCGCTGTCGGTTTACTAACTAGATGAGCGACTTCACCCCAAGTAATCGTGTTAGCAGCGAGCCAAGACGACCACGCCGAATATTGCCGTGGATTCTTCTTCTCGCGGTTGCCATCGGTGCAGTGCTTTGGGCCAGCAATCGTATTGGATACGACAACTCGCAAGAAGCTGTTGTTCGGCCCAAGGCTGAACTGTCTGCGGCTGCAGAGATTGCCGACAAGACGGCTAGAGAAGCTGTGGCCAATCTCCAGCAAATGATCCAAGAGCTGCGGGCAGAACAGCAACGGGTCGCGGAACAGATCAGCGGTCTCCAGCGGCAGCTATCAGCGGAGCAGGGCGGGCGGAAGTTGCTGTCGGAACAGGTGGGTGGGCTTTCCGCTCGCGTGGATAGCCTCCGAGGATCGAATGCGGCAGCGCCGCCCAATCCGCAACAACCTGCCAAGAAAGGACGCGAACAATGATTGTCGCTAAGCGTCATTTCGCTCTTTCTTGACCGACAGGTGGTGGGCTGCTCCGGCATCATATTGCATCGCTGAGAGCGATTTCTTCGCCTTCGGCCCCAGATCGACAAGTCTACGGAATCCCCGCAATGAGCTTCACTGCGGCGGATCGCGCCTGACATCTCGAAACTCCGAGGGACCTTTGATGAGCGGCGCACACGAGTGACAGTCTAGCGCTTATTTTTTAGAGAAGCCGACTGGGTCTGCGGCGATCTGCGGCGCGGATCGAGCCTAATGGTGGGGAAGGTCTACCGGCTCACGTTTCAGGGATCGCCGCTCGTGTGATCGAGCCGCCTGCTAATGTGCAAACAAGGAACTACCCCTACCTCGTTGAGAGCCTCATCCTGAGAAGTCGTTGGTGGGTCAACGAACGTGGCGAGCCGGACAATATCTACTCGCCACACTTGATAGTTGCCACTTCCGGTGAAGGTGAGATCGAAAGCGAGGTTGGCGCCTCTGTTCAAGGTCAAGTATCCGGCGGGAAGTACTTTCGTAGCGTCAGTCGGATTGCGAAGGAGAGCGCGACGCAAACCGCGATCGCGATGCCGGCAAATTCAGGCATGGAAAAATGCTTGGCGTTGAAATGTGCCGGATGTTGCCCGCAGTGTTGCCCCGAGACGGCCGGCTGAAGCTGCTGGCGGATCTAACTTAATAAATTGCTGTAAAATATAGCCTTTTGGCTCCCCGGGCTGGATTCGAACCAGCGACCATTCGATTAACAGTCGAATGCTCTACCGCTGAGCTACCGAGGAATAGGCGAACCAAAGGTTCGCGAGCGGGGAGCGTATAACAAAGCCTTCCGGGCTTGCAAAGGACCAAATCGCGGCCAGCGCATTTGCTTGAAGCGGGCCGGAAGTTGCTGCGCGACAATGATTTGTCGGCATTTTAGGCATCCGGGGGCGGGCAGCGGAACCAATCTCGTGCAATTCCGTCATCCCCAGGCGTCATGGATTGGGCCGCCAATTCGACTCAATCGGGCCGGAGTCTTTCCGGGGTACCGGGTTTCAAGGGAGCTGATTCGATGCCAGCCATTGCAACCGACCTGATGCGAGCGGGGCCTTCGATCGTTCCGAGCGACATTCCCGCCATGAGCGACGACGAATGCCTGCTTCGGCTCGCCCAGGCCATTGAAGCGCACGACGAAGCGCACGATACGGACCATTTGGACGAAGTCGCGCGGCTGATCGCGCGGCTCGCGGTCACGGTCGAATAGGCGGCTTTCCGCTTCGCCCGCGGATAACCCGGCCGCAGCCGGGCGCATGTTGCGTTTTGCCGGAGCTTGTACCAAAGATGGCCGGGCTTTCAGCTCTCGGTTCCAGTTCTCTTGCGGTAACGCCGCATGCTTTCAGGGTCTTAGCCTATGTCCGGTTTTGCGGCCGCGCGCCAGAATATGGTCGATGGTCAGGTGCGTCCGAGCGACGTGACCGATATCCGAATCATCGATGCCATGCTGGCTGTGCCGCGTGAGGCCTTCGTTCCCGAGAACAAGCGGGCGCTGGCCTATCTGGACCTCGATCTCGACGTCAGCGAAGGCGGCTCAGCCAAGCGCTACCTGATCAAGCCCGCCGTGCTGGCGAAGATGCTGCAGGCGGCCGAGATCAAGGAGAGCGACCGCGTCCTGGTGGTCGGCTGCGCCACCGGATATGCCGCCGCCGTGATCGCCCGATTCGCTCCCCAGGTGAGCGCGACGGAGAGCGATTCGGCGCTGGCGGCAAAGGCGCAGACGATTCTGGCCGGCAATGGCTGTGGACACGTCGCGGTCCGGACCGCGGCGACGGCGGATGGAGATCCCGCGAGCGCGCCTTATGATGTGATCGTGCTTAACGGCGCAACCGAGATCGTGCCGGAGCAGCTCTACGGGCAATTGCGCAGCGGCGGCCGATTGGTCGGCGTTTTTGCGACGTCGCGGCCTGCACGGGCTACCATCGTGACCTGTTCGCACGGCGATTTCGGTCACCGGACGCTGTTCGATGCCGCTGCCCCGGTGCTGCCCGGCATGGAACTCGTTCCAGCCTTCGTTTTCTAGTCTTTCAGCCCCTTCCACGCCCAATATTCGCCCTTGGCGGCCGGCTAAATCCTCTTCGAAATCAGAAGTGTGGCCGGATTGCCCCACGTGAAGAGTTTCGACGGTCTATACTTCCGGAGTAGTTCCGTCGGGCTTACGTGCGGACTAAGGTGAGCTGGGACTCACTTCGAATGAAGCGACGTTCGGTTAAGGATCATGTGGGACCATGCTCACTGGCCGGGCGACCAAAAATAGATCGGATTGCTTGGGATGCGTGGGGTGAAGGAATTTGCCGGAGCTGCAGCTTCGGCCCTTCTATTAGTGTGCATGGGCTCGACGCCCGTATTGGCCGACACGATTGAGGCAGCGCTGGTGCGCGCCTATCAAAACAATCCGCAGCTCAACGCGCAGCGCGCGCAGGTGCGCATCACCGACGAGAACGTGCCGCAGGCGCTGTCGGGCTACCGCCCGAGAGTCGCGGTCACCGCGAGCGCGGGCGTCCAATACACTGACAGCCTTACCCAGACCGGCGATCTCAATGTCGGGAGGCCTCCCCCAATAAACGGCACCAATCCGCCGCGCAGCGTCGGCGCCACCATCACGCAGACCCTCTTCAACGGCCAGCAGACCGCGAACCGGACGAGGGCGGCGGAGAGCCAGGTTTCCGGCGCCCGCGAAGGCTTGAGGGTGCTCGAACAGACCGTGCTGCTTCAGGCGGCCACAATTTACATGGACTATTTGCGCGACTCCGCGATCGTCGAGGTGCAGAAGAGCAACGTTCGCGTGCTCGAGCAGACGCTGAAACAGACGCGCGACCGCTTCAATGTCGGCGAAGTGACGCGCACCGACGTTGCGCAATCGGAAGCCCAGCTCGCCGCGGGCAAAACGCAGCTCCTCACCGCAGAAGCCAACCTCAACACGACGCGCTCGAATTTCCGTCGCATCATCGGCAACGAGCCGCAAAACCTGGCGCCGGGCTCACCGGTCGACCGCTTCCTGCCGGCGACACTGCCGGCCGCCGTCGAACTCGGCCTGTTGCAAAATCCGAACGTCACCGCGGCGATGTTCGGCATCGACGTCAGCTACCTCCAGGTCAAGGTGGCGGAAGGCGCGCTCTTGCCGACCGTCACGCTTCAGGCAGCGGTTCAGCAGTCTTATGAGCAGAGCCTGATCCAGTACCGTTCGTTCGGTGCATCCGTGACTACGCAGCTCAACGTTCCGATCTATCAGGGCGGCGCCGAATATTCGCTGATCCGCCAGTCCAAGGAAACGGTGGCACAGCAGCGCCTCGTTCTGGACCAGACCCGGGATCAGACCCGCGCCAACGTGGTCACGGCATGGGGGCAGCTCGTTGCCGGCAAGGCGCAGGTCGCCTCCGCCCAATCGCAGGTACAGGCATCGGAAATTGCGCTCAATGGCGTGCGCGAGGAAGCCAAGGCCGGACAGCGCACCACGCTCGACGTGCTCAACGCTCAGCAGGCACTGGTGAATGCGCGCGTCGCGCTCGTCACCGCGCAGCACGATCGCGTGGTGGCGTCGTACTCCGTGCTGAGCCAGATCGGACGGCTGTCGCCGCAGGTGCTCAACCTGCCGACCACGGTCTACGATCCGAGCGTGCACTATCATCAGGTGCGCGATAGCTGGGCGGGCGTGCGCACGCCCGACGGCCGCTGATCTCCGAGTCAATTTCCGCACAGGCGGGATGAAATCGTCGCCCGGCGCCTGAAGCGCCGGGCGCTTTGCTTGCAATCATTTGTGGCCATGACGTACCGTTTCCGGGGCGAGCTGAGCGATTCGCGGCTCGCGTCCTTGCATCGCACGGACGCGCGTCGGGTTGCATTTTGAGGGGAGCAGTCCCCCGCGCGGTGCAGCGGGTGGGCTTGATCTGGGGACAAGTCAGGCTTCTGCGATGAATATCCCGGCCTGCATTCCGGAACCGGCAATTCCTCCGTGGCTTTGGTATAAAATGGTTTCGATGTGGAGTCGGAAATGACGCAACCTGCAAAGGTCCAAGAGCCCTCGATGGAGGAGATTCTGGCGTCGATCCGTCGCATCATTGCCGACGACGAGGCGAAGCCTGCGGCCGCCAAGCCGGAGGCCGCAGCCGCGCCGGCACCGAAGCCGGTGATGAAGGACATTCCGCCCTCGGCGATTGCTCCCAAGCCGGCGGCGCCCAAGCCCGCGCCAGCCCCGCCACCGCCCGAACCGGCCGCCAGCAACAACCAGGATGACATTGACGCGATGCTGGCGAGCCTCGATGCGGCGACGCCCGAGGCCGATATCAGGCCGGCGCCGCAGCCCGAGGCCGACGTGTTCGAGCTTACCGACGAGATGGCGTTGCCTGATCCGACGCCGCCGCCGGCGTCGTCGTTCAACAAGATCGAGCCGGCGGACGACATCGAATTCAGCGAGGCCCGCAGGGCCAGGCAGCCGGTCCACGAGCCGCCGTTCGACAACTCACCACCTGGGCCGGCGATCTTGTCGCGTTCAACCGTTTCCGCCGTCGAGTCCGCCTTCAATTCCCTGGCCAATACCGTGCTGAGCAACAACGCGCGAACACTGGAAGATCTGGTCAAGGAAATGCTGCGGCCGATGCTGAAGTCCTGGCTGGATGACAATCTGCCGGGCCTGGTGGAGCGAATCGTCAAGGCCGAGATCGAGCGGGTTTCGCGCGGGCGCTAGTTCCAAGTCCTAGAACCAGGGCTTGTTTGACCCAAGACTTGTTGCACACAAGACTTGGGACTCCCAAGGGCGCCCCGGCGGAGCGGCGCCAACGTCTTATTCACCAGTCTGGCCGGGCGTTGCCGCAGCGTCCCGCCGCCCCCAAATTGACTTGTCTGGTTGACTTGAGGCGCTGTCGCGGCTTTCTAGGGGCCGTCCGGCGCGATCACATCAGAACCCGGCGCTACCACGTTGTTTTGATGCGTATTCTCTCGGCGGACCGGCGACGGCTTGCTCGAGAGCGCGCCCCCAGCACCCCAACTGCATTGTCATGATCGAGAAAAACTACCAGCCCGCCGATATCGAAAGCCGCATGTCCCGGATCTGGGAGGAGAGCGGCGCGTTCATGGCCGGCCGCCCGGAACGGAAGGATGCCGCGCCGTTCACCATCGTGATCCCGCCGCCGAACGTGACGGGCTCGCTGCATATGGGCCACGCGCTGAACAACACGCTGCAGGACATCCTCTGCCGCTTCGAGCGGATGCGCGGTCGCGACGTGCTGTGGCAGCCCGGCACCGACCATGCCGGCATCGCGACCCAGATGGTGGTCGAGCGGCAATTGATGGAACGGCAGGAGCCGGGCCGCCGCGACCTCGGCCGCGCCAAATTCCTCGAACGCGTCTGGCAGTGGAAGGCGGAGAGTGGCGATACCATCGTCAATCAGCTCAAGCGTCTCGGCGCTTCCTGCGACTGGTCACGCGAGCGTTTTACCATGGACGAGGGCCTCTCGCGGGCAGTCGTGAAGGTGTTCGTCGAGTTGCACCGCGCAGGGTTGATCTACAAAGACAAGCGGCTGGTGAACTGGGATACGAAACTGCTCACCGCGGTCTCCGACCTCGAAGTGCAGCAGATCGAGGTCAAGGGCAGTCTCTGGTACCTGCGCTATCCGATCGAGGGCAAGACATTTAGCCCCGACGACCCCTCGACTTTTGTCGTCGTGGCGACGACGCGACCCGAGACGATGCTCGGCGACACCGCCGTTGCGGTCCATCCGGACAACGAGCGGATCGGGCATCTGATCGGCCAGCATGTGATCCTGCCGCTGGTCGGCCGCCGTATCCCGATCGTCGGAGACGACTACGCCGATCCCGAGAAGGGGTCGGGCGCGGTCAAGATCACGCCGGCGCACGACTTCAACGACTTCGAGGTCGGCAAGCGGCATAGCCTGCCGCGGATCAACGTGTTTGATCAGGAAGGCTGCATGAACCTCGTGGGCAACGAGGATTATTTGCGCGGCTTGCCGGAAGGTTCGGAGCAACTGGCCGAAGAATTGAACAGCGTCGAACGCTTCGCCGCGCGCAAGAAGCTCGTGACCCGGCTGGAGGATTTCGGCTTCCTGGAGAAGATCGAGCCGAACACGCACATGGTGCCGCATGGCGACCGCTCCGGTACAGTGCTCGAGCCCTATCTGACTGACCAGTGGTATGTCGACGCCAAGACCATGGCACAGCCGGCGATCGCGGCGGTGCGCTCGGGCGCGACCAGCTTCGTGCCGAAGAACTGGGAGAAGACCTATTTCGAGTGGATGGAGAACATCCAGCCCTGGTGCATCTCGCGCCAGCTCTGGTGGGGCCATCAGATTCCGGCGTGGTACGGGCCCGACGGCAAGGTGTTCGTCGCCGAGACCGAAGAGGAAGCCGTCGGCAACGCGCTCGGCTATTACGTCGAGCAGGAAGTCATCACGCCGGAGCAGGGGCGCGAGATGGCCCAGGATCCTGCCAAGCGCGAGGGATTCATCACGCGAGACGAGGACGTGCTCGACACCTGGTTCTCATCAGGCCTGTGGCCGTTCTCGACGCTCGGCTGGCCGGATGAAACGAGCGAAGTGAAGCGCTATTACCCGACCAACGTGCTCGTCACGGGATGGGACATCATCTTCTTCTGGGTGGCGCGGATGATGATGATGGGCTTGCACTTCATGAAGGAGGCGCCGTTCTCGACCGTCTACATCCACCGTCTCGTCCGTGACGAGAAGGGCGCGAAGATGTCGAAGTCGAAAGGCAACGTCATCGATCCCCTCGGCGTCATCGACGATTTTGGCGCCGACGCGCTGCGCTTTGCGCTGGCGCGCGGTGCCGCGCATAACCACGACATCAAGCTCTCGCCGCAACTGGTCGAGACCAACCGAAATTTTGCGACAAAGCTGTGGAATGCCTGCCGCTTCGCCGAGATGAACGGCTGCGACAAGCCCGACCGCTTCGAGCCGACGGCGGCGAAGGAAACGTTGAACCGCTGGATCGCGCACGAAACCTCGCGCGCCACGCGCGAGGTGACCGAGGCGATCGAGGCCTATCGCTTCAACGACGCGGCGAATGCGATCTACCGCTTCGTCTGGAACGTCTATTGTGACTGGTATGTCGAACTCGCAAAGCCCTTGCTGATGGGCGAGGAGGGGGCGGCCAAGGCCGAGACCCGCGCCATGATCGCCTGGGCGCGCGACGAGATCCTCAAGCTGCTGCACCCGTTCATGCCCTTCATCACCGAAGAGCTCTGGGCGGTAACGGCCAGGCGCGACGGCCTGCTGGTGCTGGCCGAGTGGCCGCGCAAGGCGAGCGCGGTGAGCGAAGAACAGATCGCTTCGATGGCGATGGCAGGCCCCGGCGATCCCCTGATCGCGCCTGTCATGGCCGCGCTCGACGCCGGCGATTTCAGCGATCCTGCCGCCGAAGCCGAGATCGGCTGGGTGGTCGACCTCGTCACCGCCATCCGCTCGGTGAAGTCGGAAATGAACATCCCGCCGGCGACGTTGATCCCGGTGGTGCTGTCGGGTGCTTCTGCGGAGACCAAGGAGCGCGCGCAGCGCTGGAACGACATCGTCAAGCGATTGGCGCGGCTGTCGGATATTTCGTTCGCCGATCGCCCGCCGGAAGGCGCGGTGCAGTTGCTGGTGCGCGGCGAGGTGGTGGCGCTGCCGCTCAAGGGCGTGATCGACCTCTCGGCCGAAAAGACCCGGCTCGACAAGGAAATCGTCAAGGCCGACGCCGACATCAAGCGCGTCGACGCCAAGCTTTCCAACGAGAAGTTCGTGGCCAACGCACCCGAAGAGATCGTCGAGGAAGAAAAGGAAAAGCGCGAAGCGGCAGTGGCGCGCAAGGCAAAACTGCAGGAAGCGCTGGAGCGGCTGAAACTGGCGTTCTGAAGCAAGGCGCCGACCTATCCGCGTCATTGCGAGCGAAGCGAAGCAATCCATAGCGCGACACGCGGAGAGGTGGATTGCTTCGTCGCTTACGCTCCTCGCAATGACGGCTGCGATAGCTTGAGTCATCATCGAGGACCTGATCGATGCTCGACCACGTCTCCATCACCGTATCCGATTTCGCCGCCGCCGAACGCTTCTACGACGCGATCATGGCCGCGCTCGACGTCGTCAAGGTCGGCCGCAGCGACCGTTGGCTCGGCTACGGCGAACGCGCCGACGCGCAGTATCCGGACCGCGTCTACATCGCGATCTACAGGGGCGAGAGGCCGGACGAGGCCACCAGCCGCCACTGGTGCTTCAAGGCCAAATCGCGAGCCGAGGTCGACGCCTTCTGGCGCGCCGGCATCGCCGCCGGCGGCACCGATGACGGCCCGCCGGGCCTCCGCCACTACCACCCCGCCTATTACGGCGCGTTCCTGCGCGACCCCGACGGCAACAAGGTCGAGGCGGTGTGCCATCGAGCGGAGTAGGGCATGCAGGCTGCTTGCTTGCTTTCGGTGGACCTCAGACGAACAGAAAATCGCTGGCGTGGAGCTGGCTCAGCGTTGTGTTCTTGATCTCGATCGTGTTGTTGGCGTCAACGGTGATCACGACACTGGTGCCAACCTCGGCCATGTGCGACTGCAGCGCGCTGAAGTCCGCAAACACTGTCTTGTCGAACTGAATGATGTCCTGCACGCCATCGGTGTTCTGGAAGTCGGCAATGGTGTCGTTGCCGAATCCAGGGGCGAACACAAACGTGTCATTGCCGGCACCGCCGGCCAGATAATCGTTTCCGCCGCCGCCGGTCAGCCGGTCGTTGCCGCCGCCACCATACAGGAACTCGCTGCTGGTACCGCCCTGCAGGCTGTCATTGCCGTCGTCCCCGAACATCTGGGTTGCCGCGGTGCCGCCTTTTATCTGGTCGTCACCGGCGTTGCCGTGCATCGTATCCAGTCCGCCGCCGCCGGAGAGATAGTCGTTGCCGTCACCGCCATTCATGACGTTGGCGGCGCCGCTGCCATAGAGCTGGTCCTTGCCGCTGCCGCCGTCGAGCAGGGCGCCGGTGTCGCCGGCGCTGGCCTTGATGATGTCGTTGCCATCGTCGCCATAGAGCTGATCCGTTGCCGTGGTGATGCCGGCGCCGCTGTTGATCGTGTCGTCGTCCGCCCCGCCGTGGATCGCATCCGCGCCGGGGCCGCCGTTGATGGCATCGTTGCCCGCGCCGCCCTGGATCAGGTCCGTCCCGGCACCGCCGTTGATCACGTCCTTGCCTGCGCCTCCGTCAAGGCTGTCATCATCGGTCGACGAGCCGAAGAACAGGTCCTGGTGACCGGTCATGTCATAGTGGATGGACTTGTTCTGATAGAGGTTCCAGGTCCCCGGCGAGCTTGGATTGACAGCGTCGGAAACGGCAAGATGCTCGCCGTTGACGGTGATGTCCTTGATATAGAGGTTTCGGTCGCCGTCGGCGGTGGCGATATCGTTGATGAAAGCGAGATCGAGACTCGAGACGGTAGCCGGGTTGGTGAACGTGAAGGAGAAGGTCTGGAAACCCGACGCATCGGTCGCGCCGTGGAATTCGACTGTGTTGCCGACCTGCTGCCCGTTAATCAGGACCTGCATCCTGGCGCCGACGCCGTCAACGACGGAGCTGTAACCCGTCACCGTAACTGACGTTTCCGCGAGTTTGGGAATTGTATCGGGGCCGCCGGTAATGGTGTCGTCGCCCCCGTCCGCCTTGATCGTGTCGTTGCCCACGCCGCCGGACAGCACGTCATTGCCGCCGCCGACATCCATCAGATCGGCGGACGGAGAACCCGTTAGCGTCTGGCCAGGCGGCTGGTGCTGACCTCCGTACCATTCAGTAATCAACTCCTGCGCAGGCTTGCCTTGCGGCGAGTAGCCGATCGGCGAGTATTTGTTGTTCGTATCCCAGTTCCAGATCGACGCGCCCCTGAACCAGCTTCCGCCTTCCGATCCCCACACCTGAAAGAAGGCACTGAAGGCGTCATGTTGCTCCTGGACGTCCTGCGTCGTGCCTTCGGCCCAGCCGCCTGGGCGGATATTGGTTCCGTCGACACTGCGATAGCCGGTTTCAGTGAAGAACACCTGCTTGTCGTACTGCAAGGCGAGGGAATGGAAGAAATCGACCGGCGACATGTGATTCATCACCTTCGCCCAATAGTCGTCCGTCGACATGCTGTTCCATGCGTTGACCATCTCCTCGACAGTTGGATCGGTTGTCGTCGTCAGCGGCGGATAAGCGTTGATTCCGATGACATCAACCTTGTCCCAAAAGCTCACATTGATGGCTTCGTCGGTTGCGGCGGCATAGGTGATCTCGCCGTGGAACACGGCACGTATGGAATCGATGAGGTCGACCCAGTAGCTTCGATACTGGGGTCCGGAGAGCTTGCCGAGTTCATTGCCGATCGAGAGCATGGTCACGCCGGCTTGCTCGGCGATTTCAGCCATGTGGACCATTTCCTCCTTGTAGGAAGCAAAGAAGGCGGCGGGATCGCTCGGAACAAGTGCGTAGGCGAGCGTACCATCGAGAGCTGAAACCATGGGCTTCAACGTAACCGAAAGCCCGATCGCCCTTGCATTTGCCGCAGCCTGAAGAATGTTGGCGTCGCTCTCGGTCTTGTTGGGATCCGCGGAGACATCATTCGACGTCCTGGTCTGCATAAAGAGCCGCGGCGCGAGCTCGATCGAGTTTGCAGGTGCTCGCGATCGCCTCCATGGCGGCGAACGCGGAACTGGCGACGAATGCACCATTGTAGTTGGAGAGGAAGCCAAATCCCTGAACAGGAAACACGCCCGCCATCGCACAGCTCTTTTCTTTTGAAGTTTTTGCTGTTTGGTGGCTCCGTGGTTTGCGCATCACGCCGCGTGTTCACGCATTCGACGCGGTACAATTGTGAGCACTTCACTCGCGCAAAACGAAGCAGCAGGCCACACTTACGCGTTCAACGTGGGCGTGTCGTGACAGGATTGAGTCGATGTTGCGATGGTTGAAAAAGCGAAGCGCGTCGTTGCTGGATCGTTGCCAGTTCGACTCGAACCGAAGAAGCTTGCTCGGGAACTTTGAGTCGTTCACGTCGTAGCGCCACGGCAAGTCGAACGCTTTGGTGGTTCCGAAGCGGACGCCTGCGACGATGCCGGGCTTGCTTGGCCAGCGCGATCGGCAGCCGGTGGACCGCTTCTGCCGATTGGTCCGCACGACTCACTTATTGATCTGCGTCAATCTCCTCTTGCTTCCTTCTGATTGCATCATTTCGCGTCTAGGACAGGCGCACAAGAGAGTGGAAGGCTCCGGCGCAATCCTGGATTTGCCTGCGAGGGAGGAACTCTCCATGGCCGACCACCACCCCACCATTTCGATTGAATCCGACCTGGCATCGCCGGCCCTGCCGACGACCACCGCGGTCACTCGCCGCTCGCTGCTCGGCGGGGCCGGCATCGCTGTTGGCGCCGCCGTGTTGACGTCGCCGCCGGGCATGCCCGGAGTAGCCCCGGCCGCGGCGCAGACTGTGGGCGTGGGCGTGAGCGTGGAGGCGCGGCCCCTCGACGCGGCGTTCAAGCGCCGCGCTTTCGAGGTCCGAGCGGCCTGCGCGAGCAACAACGAGAAAATTACCATCCCGCCCCACCCCGCGAATGGCGATGAGGCGCGCTACACCAACAAGATCGGTTCCGATACACGGGGCCTGCCGCACGACAAACGCGGCGAAGTGGAACAAGCTGCATGGCAGGCGCTCTATGCCGCTTGCCAGTCGGGCGATCCCGCTGATTTCGAGAAAATCTCGCTCGGCGGCACGCGCAAACTGGTCAATCCCATCGGCACACAGGCCGTCAGTCTCAGCGGCATAAACCCTACTCAGATTGCGATACCGCCGGCACCGGCGCTTGCAAGCGCGGAGCGTGGCGGCGAGGCGGTCGAGGTCTATTGGCAAGCTCTGCTTCGTGACGTTCCGCTTACCGAGTTGCGCGACGACACCTCCAATCGCGACGTGCTCGCAGCAACCGAGGAAATCAACAAGCTCGCCGATTTCCGGGGGCCGAAGTCTGGTGGGCGGGTCACTCCCGGTACGCTGTTCCGCGCCAATGCGCTTTATTTCGACCCGGCTGACCCGAAGGGCCGCTCCGTCACGCCTCCAGGCGTTTTGGACGGCCCGCTGATCTCGCAATTCCTGCTCCGGGACGTGCCCTATGCCACACAGTGGATCAGTGCTCAAATTCGCACCACGTTACCCGCCAGCGAATTCCTGACCGAATACGAGGAGTGGCTGGCGATCCAGAACGGCACTCCATCGAAACGCAGGCTGCAGTTCGACGCGACACCGCGATACATAACGACAGGGAGAGATCTCGCGGAGTATGTCCGCACGCCTCCTGCATTTGCGTGGGCGGCAACACTGCTCCTTGCGACCCCCGGCGGTGGGACGGACCAACGCTACTCCGGGATCTATCCACCGACAGAGCCCGCGTCCTACCCATCGAACCCGTATCGGAAATCGAAAACCCAGGGCCCCGGGGCTGCCACCTTCGGGTTCCCCTATGTGCAGGCACTGCTCGCCACGGGGATCAGTAACTCCGTCCGCGCGGTCTACTGGCAGAAGTATTTCGTGCACCGGGCTGTGCGACCGGAAGCCTATGGCGGTCTGGCGCACCATCGCCTCGCCAATGGCGTGAGCGACTACCCGTTGCACGACAACTTCCTGAAATCGGAAGCCCTCGATCGCAGCAAGGCAAAATACGGCACCTATCTTTTGTCACAAACCTATCCGGACGCCGCGCCCTTCCACTCCACCTATCCCGGCGGTGCCACCGGCGTTGGTGCCGTCGCGGCTACCATATTGAAGGCGTTTTTCGACGAGAGCCGCGTTATCCCCAACCCGGTACAGCCCGATCCGGCTGACCCGACGAAACTCGTACCCTACAGCGGCCCGTCGCTCACGGTCGGTGGAGAGTTGAACAAGCTCGCGGTGAATTTCGGTTTCGGACGGAATTGGGCGGGCATCCACTGGCGTTCCGACGCTTCCGCCTCTATGGCGATCGGCGAGGAAGTGGCTATCGGGATGCTGCGGGACGAGCGCACCACCCTCCGAGAGCCCTTCGACGGCTTCTCCTTCACGCGCTTCGACGGCAGCCGTGTTACAATCTGACAGCAGCCGGGCGGCGCCCCTTTCGTGGGGCGCGTCGGCCGGCTGTGCGGAGAAGCGGAAGCGTTTATGCCCGGAGTGGCAGCCATGGCGCAGAACCTGGTAGCCGGATTGGTCGTGGTGGCCTTGATTATCATGGGCTTGCTTGCCTACGCCCAGAAACATGAGGGGTGCTTGCACGGGCGCTCGCTCCAAACGTTCAAGCCCTGCGGATCAGTTAGCGTCAACATGTAGCGCCGGTCGCGACGCTGCGGCTGACTTCGCGCGATTTAGTGCCCATCCCATGGAGCGCGCGCGAGTGTCAACAGAATCCACGGCGCGGCCATCGCGGCCGGGCAGGGCACGTCACTAAACCCGAATTTAATGGAAACAATGGGGAGCGAACCCCACCTGTTCGTTGTGTAACGGTCTTTGCATAACCGCTCGAAAGGACAGAGCCATGAAAGTCGCAATGTTAGCGTTGGTCACCGCGTCAATGCTCTCAAGCACGTATGCATTCGCAAATACGGCGCATCATCAACCGTTCGTCAGAAGCTCCATGTATGCCACTCCAGCCGTCGTCCTGCATCCGAATTACGGCAATGCGAACGGAAATCCGGATGGTCCGACAACGTTGAGCGGCACCGGCGATTCTCAATTCGGCGGCACGTCGGCCGGCACCAGCGGCTACAACTAGGTGTGCGAAGTAGCAGCGAGCAGGAAGCATAGCCCGGATCAGCGTAAGCGAGATCCGGGTCTTGCTTTGTCCCGCATGTCGCTGCGCTCATGCGGGCTACTTGCTTGCTAAAGATCGCGCTTTTTCCACCACGCCCATGCGAGCTCAACAGATCGCTTTCTGAAAAACGCAGCAAGTTTTACGACGGCATCCCAATCATAATGTTCTTTGGAGGCACAAACCTCTCCGCTTTTGTCGAGCAAAGACAAATAATAGCGTCCGTCAAGGACTCGCTGCGCCCTCAGCGGATCGACTATCCTCGCGGCGGGACTAATCTCATCCGGGCCTACTGTCTGTTTGGTTGAAATTCGCAAGTCTCTCGCCCCTGCGCCAATATTCGATTTTTTCCAGCAACTTCAAGCTGATTTGCCCCGTCCAGCCGAGAACGCAAAAATAATCCGCTTCTCGCGCGCCCCAAATCACCCGTACAATTCCCGCCATCCCGTCCCGAGAAGAGGGGCGTTGGCCATCGTCACGAACGTTGGGACGGGTTGCGGTGGACGCGGCAGCGTCAGGCGCGCAAGGTGTTCGCAGGGCGGTTATCCGTGAGCGAACACAGCGCGCAGACGAACGACGCTTAAACGCTTTCGCTTTCTGCTTCGGCCGGCACGCACTTGGCCGGTTGAAGTCTCTGGCGAGGGAAGCTGCGTACGGCAAAACCGTGTGGTCCTGGCACCCGTGGCTGGTGTCAAGCTGGCGGAGGTTTGCAGTCGCCCAACCGGGTCATGCGAACCGTCAATTCGTCAGCGATGGAGGCAAGAGGAATCCGTCTCCAGGGAGAGCTCGGCATAAGCCGTCAAACCATTGCGCAGGGAATGCCGGACTGCTCCGGCTGTACCTGTATGCTCGTGTGCGCATTTCCTTAAGTGCAACTGCACACGGGACCGCGGGTGCGGCAAGCACCCGGCATTCCCTGCGCCCTCTCATCTTGACGAGGGCATCAGATGCAAACCTCGGGCGAATAACGTCGCGAGAACGCGAAACTGTATCCACGTCATTGCGAGCGAAGCAATCCACTCTTTCTTTGCTCGGCGACATGGATTGCTTCGCTGCGCTCGCAATGACGCTGAAAGAGAAACCGCGTTGTCAAAACCGCTTGCTCAGGAACCGCGATCCCTTCAGGCCATAGCGCCACGGCAGATCGACTGCTTTTGTAATGCCGATCCGGACACCGACGATGGTCTCCGCCTTGCTGACGCGCGCATGCAGCGCAAACGGCGGCTGGTCCAGCGGCAGTTCGTTATGCTTGATCGTGATGCCGAGCGCCTCGCAAAGCTTGCCCGGTCCCGTGCACAGCGCGCGCGCCTCCTGCAGGCCGCGGCGGCGGCGCATGGCAGCGAGGCCATGGGTCGGCTCAAGCGCGCGGATCAGCACGGCGCTGGCCGAGCCTTCGGCCTCGCAGACGAAGTTCACGCACCAGTGGATGCCGTAGGAGCGGTAGACATAGGCAAATCCCGGCGGGCCGAACATCACCCGGTTGCGCGGCGTCGGCCCGTTGAAGGAATGCGCGGCCGGGTCGGTGTGATGATAGGCCTCGACCTCGGTGATGATGCCGCCGACGCCGCCGACCAGCAGCGTCGCCCCGATCAGGTCGGGCGCGACCTCGTGCACGCTGCGGCCAAAAAACGAGCGTTTCAGCGGCTTGCCGAGTCGGGGGGCGGCGCCGTCGGCAGGCTTGGGGCTTTGAACCATTTTCAGGTGAGAATCGTTCGCGGAAGGGGTGAAATTCGTCATTATCTTGCACGTTCTGCCGGGTTTCGCGAGCCGGGGGCGCGTGGTCTTCCGCAACCGGGTTGCAGCTACAGGCGACACGGATTAGCTAAGTATTCTTGCCATTTCCGGACTTAACATGGTCGTCCTTGTCGATACCGTCTCCGCCAACCAGGTGCGCCCGCGTCACCCCGAAAAGGTGAACCGGCCGGATGCGCTGTCGCCGCCGAAGCCGGACTGGATCCGGGTGCGCGCGCCGAACACCCGCGGCTATGCCGACACCCGCAAGATCGTCAAGGAAAACGGCCTCGTCACGGTGTGCGAGGAGGCTGGCTGCCCGAATATCGGCGAGTGCTGGGACAAGAAGCACGCCACCTTCATGATCATGGGGGACACCTGCACCCGCGCTTGCGCGTTTTGCAACGTCAAGACCGGCATGCCCGGCGCACTCGACGCCGCCGAGCCGGAACATGTGGCGGAAGCGACCTTCAAGCTCGGGCTCACGCATGTCGTGGTGACTTCGGTCGATCGCGACGATCTCGCCGACGGCGGCGCCGAGCATTTTGCGCAAGTGATCCGCGCCATCCGCGCCCGTTGCCCGACCACGACGATTGAAATTCTCACGCCTGATTTCCTCCGCAAGGAGGGCGCGCTCGAAGTGGTGGCGGCGGCAAAACCCGACGTGTTCAACCACAATCTGGAGACCGTGCCGGCGCGTTATCTCACCGTGCGGCCGGGGGCACGTTATTTCCATTCGATCCGGCTGTTGCAGCGGGTCAAGGAGATCGACCCCACGATTTTCACCAAGTCGGGCATCATGGTCGGCCTTGGCGAGGAGCGGCACGAGGTGCTGCAGGTGATGGACGATCTGCGCTCGGCGGAGGTCGATTTTCTCACCATCGGGCAATATCTGCAGCCGACCCGCAAGCATCACGCTGTGATGCGCTACGTGACGCCGGACGAGTTCGCAGGCTACGAGAAGGTTGCCTACACCAAGGGTTTCCTCATGGTATCGGCGAGCCCGCTGACTCGCTCGTCGCACCATGCCGGCGAGGACTTTGCAAAACTGCAGGCGGCGCGCGTCGCGCGGGGCCGCTAGCCTCGGATTGAACCAATGCACCGTGTTCTTGTGATGGGATCGTCGGGGTCCGGCAAATCGACATTTGCCCGGCGGCTGTCGGAGATCGCAGGCATTCCCTTCGTTTCACTGGATGCGTTGTACTGGAAACCCGGCTGGGTTCCCTCAGATAATACGGAGTTCGGGCAGCGCGTGGCCGAGGTCGTGCGTCAGCCGCAATGGGTCATCGACGGCAACTACACCAGCAGCGGCGCGGGCGAACTGCGCCGCGAGATCAGTGACACCGTGATCTGGTTCGACCTGCCGCGCCGGAACTGCATGCTCGGCATCATGAGGCGGATCGCCGGCAGCTATGGCAAGGTCCGCCCGGAGATGGCGGAGGGTTGCCCCGAGAGGATCGACTTCGAGTTTTTTCGTTATGTCTGGACCTATCGCCAGCGACAGCGGCCGAAACTCCTAGTCTATTTTCAGGGGCTGCGTGCCGATCAATCGCTCGTCTGCTTCACCGATCGGACGCAGGCGGACGACTATCTGAAGAAAATCGCGATCAAACAGAACCGGGCGAGTATCCACTGATGCCGCGCTTTTCCAGCAAGCGCCGGGTTCATCACACCGCGCCGCAGATGTTCGATCTGGTCGCCGATGTCGAGCGCTATCCGGAATTTGTGCCGCTGTGCCAGTCGCTGCGGGTCCGTCAGCGCACGGCGAGGCCGGACGGCACTGAAATCGTGGTGGCTGACATGACGGTGTCGTTCAAGCTGGTGCGGGAATCCTTCACCAGCCGGGTGACGCTGGACCGGGCGAACCTGAAGATCATGGTCGAGTATTTGAAGGGCCCGTTCAGCAATCTGGAAAACCGCTGGACGTTCGAGCCGCGATCGGAAACCGACTGCGACGTCGGATTCTTCCTGTCCTACGAATTCAAGAGCCGGATGCTGGCGATGCTGATGGGGACGATGTTCGATACCGCGTTCCAGCGTTTTGCCGCCGCGTTCGAGAAGCGGGCGGACGCGGTTTACGGAAAGACGGGGGCAGGGCCAGCGAGAACCGGCTAAACATCCGCTAGGTCGGCGCGATCGGCCAGGCGGCGCGCGGCCTTGTCGTAATGCTTGCGGGCCTTGTCCCGCGCGGCGGCAGCATCGCCACGCTTGATGGCCTCGACCAGGCGGGCCTGCTCCTCGATCGCAACCGTGGCGAGCTCGGTGGCCTTGGTGTTCTTGACGGCGACCGATCGCAGCTTCTCGGCGATCTGGCCGTCGATCATCATGATGAAATTAAGGGCGTGCTCATTGTCAGCCACCTTGGCGATGGTATGGATCAGCTGGCGCTCGGCCTCGAAATGGCGCTCGGCGCCGCGTTCGCGATCGCGGATCGCCTCGCGCATCTCCTTGAGGATCGCCTCCATGCGGACAATGTCCCGGTTGGAGCGCGCCAGCGCCGCGTCGGCTGCGACCTCGATCACGACGCCGTTGCGCAGGCGCAGCAGCTTCAACAGCTCCTTGCGCTTCTGGAAACACGCAGGGCTGATCCGAAACGCCGTCCGCTCCTGCGGCTGCGCGATGAAGGCGCCGACGCCGACGCGGCTCTGGACGACGCCATCATATTTGAGCTGCGAGATCGCCTCGCGAACCACGGTCCGCGCAACCCCGAACTCGTTCGCCAGCGCCTGTTCGGACGGCAAGCGGTCGCCTGGCCGAAGCTCACCCGCGTGCAGGGCGCCAGTCAGGCTGGCGACGATCTCCTCCGGTAATGAAGGACTCCGTTCAAGCGATTTGATTTTCAAATTGATCGTCCTGCCCTGATGGCGCTGCAGCCGTTGATCCGGACACTATGGGGCACGCCAATCCGAAGGGATATCGAAATCGAGCGGTCGGCGCAATGAACTATCAGGTTGTCAGACAGCTTGCCGTCGTGGTAGCCCGAAGAAAAAGCTGACGGTGCGCGGTGACGCTGCCCACACGCCAATGCCAAGAAAATTCCAAGAGAGCGCCAAAATCACAGGGAAGGCCGGAGATGACATTCGAACGCGTTGGCTTTATCGGCCTCGGTGGAATGGGACGAGGTTTGGTGAAGAACCTCGTCGCCAAGGGCGTGGCAGTCACCGCCTACGATCTCAACCCGGCCGCTGTCTCCGTTGCCCAATCGTTCGGCGCGACCGCTGCCAACGGTGTTCAGGAAATCCGCGACAATTGCCGCATCGTCATGATTTGCGTCAATGAAGCCGAGGATGTCGAGGCGCTGATGACGTGTCGCGACGGGCTGCTCGCCGGTTCCGCTGCGGGCTTCATCATCGTGGATCACACCACCGGCAGCCCGCAAATGGTTGCGAAGCTCGATCGCATGGTGCGTGCGGCCGGCGGACGCTACGCCGAAGCGCCGATGACGCGAACGCCGAAACACGCCGACATCGGCAAGGTCAACGTGCTGTTCGGCGGCGAGGGCGACCTGCTCGACGATCTCAGACCGTATTTCGAGCTCTATGCCGAGAACATCTTCCACATCGGTCCATTGGGACACGCCATCCGCCTCAAACTCATTCACAACTATATCGCCTTCGCTAATGTGGCGGCGTGGTGCGAGGGGTTTGCGCTCGCAGCAAAAGACGGGCTCGATCTCTCGCAGGTGATCCGCATCATCTCGGCCGCCGGCGGCAAGAGCGGCATGCTCGACCTCTATGGCCAGGCGACGCTCGAAGGCGACTTCACCCCGCTGATGTCGCTGGCGAACGCGCGCAAGGATGTGCGCTATTACGCGCGCTGGCTGGAGGAGGCGGGGCTGCCTGGGTTCATGGCGGAGGCAGTGCACCAGACCTACCGGCAGGCGGCGCTGCTCGGGCACGACGGCGAGTCCTGCACCGCCGTCATCAAGGCCTATGAGGCCGTGACCGGCGTTGAGGCGCGGGTAGAGCCGAAAGACCGGTAAAGGAACATGACCGGCGACATATCAGATCTCGCAGGAAACCGGTTGCTGGTGCCGACGCCATTCTTTAAGCCGGGTCCAAATCCGTAAATCCCGCAACGGAAGGGCGAGCCGATGGATGGCAATCTTCGAACCGGTGGACATATTCTGATCGAGCAATTGGCCTTGCACGGCGCCGATACCGTGTTCGGCGTGCCCGGCGAGAGCTTTCTGGCCGCCCTCGACGGGATGTATCAGAGCCAGCGGGTGCGGTTCATCAACGCCCGGCATGAAGGCGGCGCGGCCATGATGGCCGATGCCTATGGCAAGCTCACGGGAAAGCCCGGCATCGTGTTCGCCACCCGCGGCCCCGGCGCCACCAATGCTTCCGCCGGCGTCCATGTCGCCTTCCAGGACTCGACCCCGTTGATCCTGCTCCTTGGCCAGGTCGGGCGCGACATGATGGAGCGCGAAGCGTTCCAGGAAATCGACTATCGACTGATGTTCGGGCCGATGGCGAAATGGGTCGCGCAGATCGACGATGCGCGGCGGATTCCCGAATTCATCTCGCGCGCCTTCTTCACCGCGACCTCGGGCCGCCCCGGTCCGGTGGTGCTGGCGCTGCCGGAGGACATGCTCACCGACACCGCCGAGGTGCCGGATGCGCCGCCCTATAATCCGATTCCGGTTGCGCCCGATGAGGGCGCCTTGCGGCAGTTCCATGCGCTGCTGTCTGAGGCGAAGAAGCCGTTCCTGATCGTCGGCGGCGGCGGATGGAGCGATCAGGCCCGCCGCGAGCTTGAAGCGTTTGCCGCCGCGCACGAGGTCCCGGTCGGCGTCTCGTTCCGATGCCAGGATTATTTCGACAATCTGCACCCCTGCTATGGCGGTCATGTCGGCATCGGTCTCGACGCAAAGATCGCCGAACGAATCCGCACCAGCGATCTGGTGATCGCGCTTGGTGCGAGGTTGGGGGAGGCGACCACATCCGGCTACACGCTGTTCGATGTTCCGAAGCCGAAGCAGCCGCTGGTCCATATCTATCCCGACCCGGAAGAGATAGGCCGTGTCTATTCCCCGACGCTCGGCGTGGTCGCGAGCAGCGCGGCCTTCGCCGCTGCGATCAGGCGGCTGGAGCCGAAACATCGCTCGCGCGCCGACTACGTCAAGGCGGCGCATGCCGACTATCTCGCCTTTGCCGAGCCGACGCGGTCGCCGGGCGACGTGCAGCTTTCGCAAGTCGTGCGCGGTTTGAGTGATCGCTTGCCGCACGACACCATCATTTGCAACGGTGCCGGCAATTATGCCGTCTGGGTGCATCGGTTCTGGCGCTATCGGCAATATCGCACCGAGCTTGCGCCGACCTCGGGCTCGATGGGATACGGCCTGCCCGCGGCCGTTGCCGCCAAGCTGCAGCATCCCGAGCGCACCGTGATCGCGTTCGCCGGCGACGGCTGCTTCCAGATGACCGGATTGGAGTTCATGACCGCGGTCGAAAACCGGCTGCCGCTGATTGTGATCGTCTGCAACAACGGCATGTACGGCACCATCCGCATGCACCAGGAGCGGACCTATCCCGGCCGCGTTTCCGGCACCGATCTCGCCAACCCGGACTTTGCCGCACTGGCCCGCGCCTGCGGCGGTTTTGGCGCGCGTGTCGAGCGCACGGAAGACTTTGCGCGCGCTTTCGACGAAGCCGTGGCAAGCGGATTGCCGGCCATCATCGAGCTTTCGATCAGCCCGGAAGCATTGACGCCGGTGAGCTCGCTGAGCGAGACGCGCGCCAAGGCTTTGGCTGCGCAGTCCTGATCGGCTAGGTCCGTGTCGGCCGACGTCGCTTGACGGCGCTGCGCCGTGGCGTTCGCGCGACCCGCGGACGCAACCGGCTCATCGTCTGACGTCGCGGTTTGACCGGCGGCTGCGGTCCGCGCGCCAGTTCCATCAGCATGCGCAGCGCTTCCACCACGGAGCGCTGGCGCACGGTGGTGCGGCCGATGGCTCCAAAACGGAATTCGCGGTGCAGGATCTTGCCGTCGCGCGATGCGACGGCGAAATGGACGAGGCCGACCGGCTTACCCGGCGTCGCTCCGCCCGGACCCGCAATGCCGGTGATGGATACCGCGAGATCGACGCCGGCCTTCTCCAGCGCGCCGACCGCCATCGCAGTCGCGGTCTCCTTGCTGACCGCGCCAAAGGTCGTCAGCGTTGAGGCCTTGACGCCGAGCATTGCGCGCTTGGCGTCGTTTGAATAGGTGACAAAGCCGCGGTCGATGACATCCGAAGAGCCGGGAATATCGGTAAGCGCGCCCGCGACCAAGCCTCCCGTGCAGGACTCCGCGGTCGCGATCATCAGCTTTCGCATCCGGCACAAATCGAGCAGCGAGCGGGCGAGGGCGCGGGCGTCGCTGCCGCTCATCCTACTCTCTCCAACCTTTATCGTCCCACGGCAGGCGGATGGTGACGCTCGCGGTTGCGGCGATGCCTTCCTCGCGGCCGGTAAAGCCGAGCCGCTCGCTGGTCGTCGCCTTCACCGCGACACGGGAAATGTTGAGTCCGGTGATCTCGGCAATGCGGGCGCGCATGACATCGCGCAGCGGCCCGATCTTCGGGCGCTCGCAGATCATGGTGACCTCTAGATTGGCGATGCGGCCGCCGCGCGCGGTGACGCGATCGACGGCGTATTTGAGAAATTTGTCCGACGCAGCGCCCTTCCACTGCGGATCGCTGGGCGGAAAGTGCGAGCCGATGTCGCCGTCCGCCAGCGCGCCGAGAATGGCGTCGACCAGCGCGTGCAGGCCGACGTCGCCGTCGGAATGGGCGAGAAAGCCGCGGGTGTGCGGCACCCGTACGCCGCAAAGCATCAGATGATCGCCGTCGCCGAAGGCGTGCACGTCATAGCCGGTGCCGGTCCTGATGTCGCCGAGCTGGGCGGCGAGGCGGGCTTCCTCGCGGACGAAATCTTCTGGCGTTGTCAGTTTCATGTTTGCAGGATCACCTTCAAAGGTCGCTACCGTCAATCCCGCCCACTCCGCGAGCGCCGCGTCATCGGTGAAATCGCTGCGACCGTCGCGCGCGGCGCGGCGGTGGGCATCGAGAATCACATCGAAGCGAAACGCCTGCGGCGTCTGCGCGATTCGCAAGCGTGCGCGGTCGGGCGTTGCCTCGACATCGCCGGTATCGCTCACCTGTTTGATCGTATCTGTGACTGATATCGCAGGCACGGCGGCACCGGTGCGTCCGGCCGCATTGACCGCGCGTGAAATCACCGCAGCGGTTACGAAGGGCCGCGCGGCGTCATGGATCAGAACGATGTCGGGCTTCTCCGCCGCGAGCGCTTCGAGCCCGGCATGCACCGAAGCCTGACGGGTCGCGCCGCCATTGGTGGGCGGCTGGTGACGCAGTCCTGCGACGGCCGCGGTGAACATGACGGCGTCATCGGGATTCACCACCGGCTGTACCGCAAAGACGTCCGGATGCCGGCAGAACGCCTCCATGGCGCGGAAGATCACGGTCTGCCCGCCGATCTCGCGATATTGCTTCGGCCCTCCGGCGCCGGCGCGAAGCCCGCGTCCGGCTGCGACGAGAATGGCTGCGGTACGCTCAGGTTTGGGCATCGGGACTCAAATACGACGAATCAGGGTTGAGGAGGGGGCGTCAGGCCGCGCTGGCGCACAGCCCTTACCATGCCGAATACGGAAAACAGAGTGATTCCCATCACCTGTGGGAAAAGCGGTTTTTGTTGCAGTGCACTTGCACAAATGGTAGATCTGTCTAAAGTGTAGGCAAGAAGCTTGACTGCCCAAGATTTGTGCTCACAATATGCGCTGACGGTTGCAATGACGCCGCCGCCCCAACCATGAGAACGCCGTGACCGGCCCGGAAAGTGAAGGCTCTAAGCCGTTGAAAATAGGCGAAATTGCTGTCGCCAACCGGGTTCTTCTGGCGCCGATGTCCGGCGTCACCGATGCCCCCTTCCGACGCCTGGCGGCCACTCTCGGCGCCGGACTGGTCGTCTCGGAGATGACCGCCAGCGACGAACTGGTGCACGGCAGGCCGATGTCGGTTCTGCGCTGCGAGAAAGCCGGTGTCGGACCACACGTCGTTCAGCTTGCGGGCTGCGAGGCGCACTGGATGGCGGAAGGTGCAAGGGTCGCGGAAGCCGCCGGCGCCGACGTCATCGACATCAACATGGGCTGTCCGGCGCGTCATGTCACCGGCGGTCAGTCCGGCTCGGCGCTGATGCGCGATCTCGATCATGCGCTCAAGCTGATCGAAGCTACGATTGCGGCGGTGAGGGTGCCGGTGACGCTGAAGATGCGGCTCGGCTGGGACGATCGCTCGCTCAACGCGCCGGAACTGGCGCGCCGCGCGGAAGCCGCCGGCGTGCAGATGATCACCGTGCACGGGCGCACGCGCTGCCAATTTTACAAGGGGACCGCCGATTGGGCCGCCGTGCGCGCGGTCAGGAACACGATCTCCGTGCCGCTCGTCGTCAACGGCGACATCACCTCATTCGAGAAGGCGGTCCAGGCGCTGGAAGAGTCGGGGGCGGACGCCGTGATGATTGGGCGTGGCGCGCAGGGGCAGCCCTGGTTGCCGGGACAAATAGGCCGTCGGCTTGAAACCGGGACGGTAGAGACTGCACCGTCGCTCGCGGAGCAACTCGCCCATGTGCGCGCACTCTACGACGAGGTTTGCAGCCATTACGGGCTGCGCATCGGGCTCAAGCATGCACGCAAGCATCTCGGCTGGGCGCTGGAGATCGCAGCCCAGTGCAGCCGCGCGCCGGCGGAGACTCTGAAAGGCTGGCGGCAAAAGATTCTGACGTCGGAAGATCCGCACCGCGTGCACCGATCGTTGCAGGACGCGTTCGACGATTTCGCATGGAGTGCTGCTGCATGACATCAGCCGCAGAACATCGCCGGCCAGTGCCTGCAGACAGCGAGGCCATCCTCAACGCGCTGCCGAACCCGGTGCTGCTGGTGGCGCCTGACGGCCGCATTGTCGACGCCAATATCGCCGCCGAATCCTTCTTCGAGATCTCGACGCAATTCCTGCGCCGGCAATCCCTGAAGGAGCTGGTGCCGTTCGGTAGTCCATTGCTGGCGCTGATCGACCAGGTACGATCCAGCGGCTCGCCGGTCAACGAATACAAGGTCGATCTTGGTACGCCCCGGATCGGCGGCGATCGCCAGGTCGATCTTCACGTCGCGCCGCTCACCGAACGGCCCGGCCACATCGTCGTGATGCTGCAGGAGCGCACCATCGCCGACAAGATGGATCGACAACTGACGCATCGCAGCGCGGCGCGCTCGGTCATCGCGCTGGCCGCGATGCTGGCGCATGAAATCAAGAACCCGCTGTCCGGCATCCGCGGCGCGGCGCAACTGCTGGAGCAGGCGGCCTCGTCCGAAGACCGCATGCTGACGCGGCTGATCTGCGACGAAGCTGACCGCATCGTCACCCTGGTCGATCGCATGGAAGTGTTCGGCGACGACCGCCCGGTGGCGCGCGGCCCGGTCAACATCCATTCCGTGCTCGACCACGTCAAACGGCTGGCGCAGTCTGGCTTCGCCCGCAACATCCGCTTCATTGAAGAGTACGATCCGTCATTGCCGCCGGTGCTGGCCAACCAGGACCAGCTCATTCAGGTGTTCCTCAATCTGGTGAAGAACGCTGCCGAAGCTGTCGCCGATCTCGGCAGCGACGCCGAAATTCAGCTCACCACCGCCTTCCGCCCCGGCGTACGCCTGTCGGTGCCGGGCAAGAAATCGCGGGTGTCGCTGCCGCTGGAGTTCTGCGTCAAGGACAACGGCTCCGGCGTGCCGGAAGACCTGCTGCCGAACCTGTTCGACCCCTTCGTGACGACCAAACAAACCGGCAGCGGCCTCGGGCTGGCGCTGGTTGCCAAGATCGTCGGCGATCACGGCGGCATCATCGAATGCGAATCCCAGCCGCGGAAGACGACCTTCCGCGTGCTGATGCCGATGTTCAATCCCACCAAACAGTTCGACCAAAGCAACCGCGACGGCGTTCCGGGTACGCCGTCGCCTGCCTCACAGGACGCAAGATGAGGAATAACGATGCCCGCAGGTAGCATACTCGTTGCCGATGACGACACCGCCATCCGGACGGTTTTGAACCAGGCGCTTTCGCGCGCCGGATATGAAGTGCGCCTGACCGGGAACGCCGCGACGCTATGGCGCTGGGTGAGTCAGGGCGAGGGCGATCTCGTCATCACCGACGTGGTGATGCCGGACGAGAGCGCGTTCGATCTTCTGCCGCGCATCAAGAAGATGCGGCCGAACCTTCCCGTCATCGTCATGAGTGCCCAAAACACCTTCATGACCGCGATCCGGGCCTCAGAACGCGGCGCCTATGAATATCTGCCGAAACCGTTCGACCTCAAGGAGCTCATCACCATCGTCGGCCGCGCGCTGGCCGAGCCGAAGGAGCGGGTAGCGAGCTCCGCCGACGATTCCGAATTCGATTCGATTCCCCTGGTCGGCCGTTCGCCGGCGATGCAGGAAATCTATCGGGTGCTGGCGCGGCTGATGCAGACCGATCTCACGGTGATGATCTCCGGCGAGTCCGGCACCGGCAAGGAGCTGGTTGCGCGTGCGCTGCACGACTACGGCAAGCGCCGTAACGGTCCGTTCGTCGCCGTCAACATGGCTGCGATCCCGCGCGACCTGATCGAATCCGAATTGTTCGGCCATGAACGTGGCGCGTTCACCGGCGCTAATACCCGCGCGTCGGGCCGGTTCGAACAGGCGGAGGGCGGCACGCTGTTTCTCGATGAAATCGGTGACATGCCGATGGAAGCGCAGACGCGGCTATTGCGAGTGCTGCAGCAGGGCGAATACACCACCGTCGGCGGGCGCACCCCGATCAAGACCGACGTGCGGATCGTAGCGGCCAGCAACAAGGATTTGCGCATCCTGATCCAGCAGGGCCTGTTCCGGGAAGATCTGTTCTTCCGACTGAACGTGGTGCCGCTGCGCTTGCCGCCGTTGCGGGAGCGGATCGAGGACCTGCCGGACTTGATCCGCCATTTCTTCACGCTTGCCGAAAAGGATGGCCTGCCGCCGAAGAAGCTCGATGCGCTGGCGCTGGAACGGCTGAAGCAGCACCGCTGGCCCGGCAACGTTCGCGAGCTCGAAAACCTCGCGCGCCGGCTGGCCGCCCTCTACCCGCAGGACGTCATTACGGCCTCGGTGATCGATGGCGAACTGGCGCCGCCGGCGGTCACCTCGGGCGGCAACGCGCCGATGGGCGTGGAGAACCTCGGCGGCGCGGTCGAAGCCTACCTGTCCTCCCACTTCTCCGGCTTCCCGAACGGCGTCCCGCCGCCGGGCCTCTACCACCGCATCCTCAAGGAAATCGAGGTGCCGCTGCTCACCGCGGCGCTGGCGGCCACGCGCGGCAACCAGATCCGCGCGGCCGACCTGCTCGGCCTCAACCGCAATACGCTGCGCAAGAAGATCAGGGATCTCGACATCCAGGTTTACCGGAGTGGCGGCTAGCGATTGAATCCGCCCGCGTTCGCAATGAAAATGAGGTGATTCGGCTGAGGATTGATCGCTTTAGCGGGTGGCCGCGCCGTGGAATTGTCGCAATTCGGCAACATTGTGATATGAATGCATCAGTCCGCAACGCGCGGGCTTAAAGCCTTTCAGCTCACCGAATTGCCGGAATGACCACCGCAGAGACCTCGGCGCCACCGTTCGACCCAGCACGTACCGAATCCGGAGGGGGCTTCCTGCGGAGGTGGGTGGCGCCGTTCGCCGTCGCAGTCGCGCTGCTGTCGGCATTCCTGACCTTCGTGGTTTTGAGCGGCCTGACGCCGATCGAGCCGACCCGCCACGTCGTCTACTCGTTCCTGATGATCAATGCGGCGACCATCCTGCTTCTGGTCGCCATCATCGCCCGGGAAGTCTGGCTGGTGATCCAGGCGCGGCGCCGCGGCCGGGCCGCCGCACGGCTGCACGTCCAGATCGTCAGCCTGTTCTCCATCATCGCGGTGCTGCCCGCGGTGCTGGTTGCGATCGTCGCCAACGTGACCATCGACCGCGGCCTGGACCGGCTGTTCTCGGGCCCGACGCGCGAGGTGATGCAGAACTCGCTGATCGTTGCCCGGGCCTATACCTACGAGCATGCGCAGCTCATCCGCGGCGACATCCTGGGGATGGCCAATGACATTGCGCGGGCAAGGCCGCTGTTCGACCAGGACCGCCGGTCATTTCGCGAATTGCTGACGATGAGCGCCACCTCCCGGAATTTGCCGGGAGCCATGCTGATCGACAAGGATCGCAATATCCTGGAGACGGCGCAAACCGGCATCAAGCAGGACTTTACGACGCCGCCGCAGGACTTCCTCAGCAATGTCAACGAGGACGAGCCGCAGATCGCGGTCTTTCCCGACGCGAACTACGTGGCGGCGGTAATCCGGCTGCGCTCCTTCAACGATACCTTCCTGTATGTGGCGCGGCTGCTCGATCCTCGCGTGGTCGCGCAGCTCAAGCAGACCGAGGCCAGCGTCGCTGAATACGCCCAGATCGAAGCCCGCCGGCTCGGCATTCAGGTCGCCTTCGCGCTGATGTTTGCGGTGATTGCGCTGACCATCCTGATGGCGTCGGTGCTGATCGGGCTGAATTTTGCCAACTGGCTGGTAGCACCGATCCGCAATCTGATGAGCGCGGCCAATATCGTTTCGACCGGCGATCTGCATGTCCAGGTGCCGGTCCATAAATCCGAAGGTGATCTCGCCCAGCTCGGCGAGACCTTCAACAAGATGACGGCCGAATTGCGCACCCAGCGAGACGAACTGGTCAGCGCCTCCGACCTGATCGACAGCCGCCGCCGCTTCATCGAGGCGGTATTGTCCTCGGCCAGCGCCGGCATCATCGGCGTCGATGCCTCCGGCAGCGTCGGCATTCTGAACCGCTCGGCCGAGAAACTGATCGGCCATGCCGAATCCGAGACGCTGGACCATCCGCTGTCGGACGTGCTGCCCGAGCTCGACGACATGATGAAGACGGCGCGTGAGGGCACGCAGCGTCTGGTGCAGGGCCAGATCACGATTACGCGCGACGGCCATGAGCGCAACCTGTCGGTTCGGGTCAGCGCCGAACAGACCAGCCATTCGCGCGACAGCTACATCATCACGCTCGACGACATCACCGAGCTCGTCTCCGCGCAACGCACCTCGGCCTGGGGCGACGTGGCGCGCCGCATCGCCCATGAAATCAAGAATCCGCTGACGCCGATCCAGCTTTCAGCGGAACGGATTCGCCGCAAATTCGGCAAGGTCATCACCGAAGACAAGAACATCTTCGAACAATGTACAGACACCATCGTGCGACAGGTCGACGACATCAGGCGGATGGTTGATGAGTTCTCCCGCTTCGCGCGGATGCCAAAGCCGGTCATGGAAGGCGAGGACGTCGCCGACACCGTGCGGCAGGCGGTATTCCTGATGAAGGTAGGCCATCCCGATCTCGATATCGAGGCCGATATCAAGCAGGACCCGATGCGGGCGCAGTTCGACCGCCGGCTGATTTCGCAGGCGCTCACCAACATCATCAAGAACGCGACGGAAGCGATCGAACAGGTGCCGCCGGAAGAACTCGGCAAGGGACGCATCGACGTGATCGCCGCGCGCGAAAACGAAGACATCGTGATCGACGTGATCGACAACGGTATCGGCTTGCCCAAGGTAAGCCGCGCGCGGCTGCTGGAGCCCTATGTGACGACGCGGCAAAAGGGCACCGGGCTCGGACTCGCCATCGTCGGCCGCGTGCTGGAAGACCATGGCGGCCGGATCGAACTCAAGGATGCCTCCGATTTCCGGCCCGGACAGCGCGGTGCCTGGATGCGGCTGCGATTCGCCGTCTCCGGTCATGCGACGAAGGTGGAATCACATCAGCAGGGCAATGAAACAAAAGGGTCGCCAGGCGAAACCAATGAAGCGGCATCCGCGACCAATGATCGAACAAAATCCGAAGTCGCAACAGGCAACTGACAAGACAGGTGTAACCCATGGCAAGTGACATTCTGATTGTCGACGACGAAGCCGATATTCGTGACCTCGTTGCGGGCATCCTGGACGACGAAGGCTTCAATACCCGTACCGCGCGCGACAGCGATTCGGCGCTGGCTGAGATCTCCAACCGCCGCCCGCATCTGGTGTTTCTCGACATCTGGCTGCAGGGCTCCAAGCTCGACGGCCTGCAATTGCTCGAGCAGGTCAAGAAGGAGCACGCCGACGTTCCCGTGGTGATGATTTCCGGCCACGGCAACATCGAGACCGCGGTGGCGGCGATCAAGCGCGGCGCCTATGACTTCATCGAAAAGCCGTTCAAGTCGGACCGGCTGATCCTGGTCGCGACGCGGGCGCTGGAGACCTCGCGCCTCAAGCGCGAAGTGAAGGAATTGAAGCAACTGGCTCCCACCGCCAGCGTCCTCACCGGACGCTCCGCCTGCATGAACCAGTTGCGCCAGACCATCGACCGGGCGGCCAAGGCCAACAGCCGCATTCTGATCGTCGGGCCCTCCGGCTCGGGCAAGGAACTGGCAGCGCGGACGCTGCATAATGCATCGAGCCGTGCAGAAGGCCCGTTCGTCGTCATCAACGCCGCGGCGATCACCCCGGAACGAATGGAAGTCGAACTGTTCGGTATCGAGCAATCGAACGGCGAGCAGGCGCGCAAGCCGGGCGCGCTGGAAGAGGCGCATGGCGGTACGCTGTTCATCGACGAAATCGCCGACATGCCGCGCGAGACCCAGAACAAGATCCTGCGCGTACTGGTCGATCAGACCTTTCAGCGCTCGGGCGGCACCGCCAAGATTCACGTCGACGTCCGCATTATTTCCTCGACGGCGCGTAACCTGGAGGAAGAGATCGCGGAAGGGCGTTTCCGCGAAGATCTCTATCACAGGCTGTCGGTGGTGCCGATCCGCGTTCCGCCCTTGTCGGAACGCCGCGAGGACATCCCCGAACTGATCGACTATTTCATGGATCAGATATCCGTGGCGACGGGCTTGCCGAAGCGGCAGATCGGCCAGGATGCGATGGCAGTATTGCAGTCCCATGTCTGGCCCGGCAACGTCCGCCAGCTCCGCAACAATGTCGAACGCGTCATGATTCTGGCCGGCGGCGGCCCGGAAGCGATCATCACCGCCGATATGTTGCCTCAGGATGTGGGCTCGATGGTGCCGGCGATGCCGACCAGCAATAATGGCGAACACATCATGGGGCTGCCGCTGCGCGAAGCGCGGGAAGTCTTCGAGCGTGACTACCTGATCGCGCAGATCAGCCGGTTCTCCGGCAACATCTCGCGGACGGCCGAATTTGTCGGCATGGAACGCTCGGCGCTGCACCGCAAGCTGAAGGCGCTGGGTGTTGGCTGAAGTTTGAGTGAATCGTTCGTTCGATAGTTCGCGATCTGCGCGGCCAATGGCATCGCTCGCGCAGATCCATGCATCTGCTTGGGAATATTTATCTCTTTCAGGTCATTTGAAGAGAATGGCCACTGGGTTCCGAGGGGGTGACGCGCGAACCGGCTTGCCTAAAAAGCGCGCGTAGCCTCTAATCGGATCGCCGAGCCGACCGGAGGGGGATCTCAGGGGAAGCCGGCGAGTCGGGGGCAGGCTCCATGAGAGAGCAACAACCGGCTTAATAAAAAGAAGCACGAGACGGCGGGACAAAAACAATGGCGGCAGACCGCGCACAAAATCTACAAGACACCTTCCTAAACCACGTTCGTAAAACAAAAACGCCACTGACGATCTTTCTGGTCAACGGAGTAAAGCTGCAGGGGATAGTCACCTGGTTCGACAATTTCTGCTTGCTGCTTCGGCGCGACGGTCATTCGCAGCTTGTCTACAAGCATGCGATCTCGACCATCATGCCGGGCGCTCCGATCCAGTTGTTCGAGGGCGGCGAGGATGCTCCGGCTTGAGAGTGAACTGATTGGAACCCTTCGACCGTGAAGGGAGCGCCGACCGTCCGCGGTCGGAGGCCAAACAAAGCGGGCGGGTGATCGTCATCGGCCCTTATTTGCGTATGCGCCGCGGCGACGCCGATGCGCAGGCGAATGAGGCTGTCCGCGATTCAGAAGCCCGGCTTGACGAAGCCGCTGGCCTGGCGCGCGCCATCGACCTCACGATTGCCGATGCATTGATTGCACCGATCAGCCAGATCCGGCCGGCGACCTATCTCGGCAAGGGAAAGGTCGAGGAGATCACCGGCCTGATCGCAGGCCACAACATCGAGCTGGTGGTGATGGATTGTGCGCTGTCGCCGATCCAGCAGCGCAACCTCGAGAAGGCCTGGAACACCAAGGTGCTCGATCGCACTGGCCTGATCCTGGAAATCTTTGGCCGCCGCGCCAAGACCAAAGAGGGCGCGCTGCAGGTCGAGCTGGCGCATCTGAATTACCAGCGCAGCCGCCTGGTGCGGTCATGGACCCATCTGGAGCGCCAGCGCGGCGGCTTCGGATTCATGGGCGGCCCCGGCGAGACCCAGATCGAGGCCGACCGCCGCCTGATCGGCGACCGCATCACGCGCCTCGAAAACGAACTGAAGAAGGTCCAGGCGACGCGGCGGCTGCATCGCGCCGGCCGGCAGCGGGTGCCTTATCGCGTGGTCGCGCTGGTCGGCTACACCAACGCCGGCAAGTCGACGCTGTTCAACCGCCTTACGCGCGCCGACGTGCAGGCGGCCGACATGCTGTTTGCGACGCTCGACCCGACCTTGCGCGCGCTGAGCCTGCCGCATGGCGGAAAGGCGATGCTCTCGGACACCGTCGGATTCATCTCCAACCTGCCGACGCAGCTTGTCGCTGCGTTCCGCGCCACGCTGGAAGAGGTGCTGGAGGCCGACATCATTCTCCACGTTCGCGACATCTCGCATGAGGACGCGGAGGCGCAGGAGCGCGACGTCGACGCCGTGCTGCGTCAGCTCGGCATCGATCCCGGCTCCGGCGGACGCATCCTCGAGGTCTGGAACAAGATTGATCGCTTCGATCCCGAGGAGCGTGAAAACCTGCGTAACATCGCCGCCCGCCGTCCGCCGGAGCGCCCGTGCTTTCTGGTCTCGGCTACCTCGGGCGAGGGGATCAACGAACTGTTGAGCGCGATCGAGGAGCGGCTGGCGGCAACCCGCACGACGCTGGACCTGTCCATCGATGCTTCCGACGGCGCGGGTATCAGCTGGCTGCACCGCAATGCCGAAGTGCTCAACAAGGAGCTTCACGACGGACGCTTCGACATGACGGTGCGCGTCGACGAGACCAAGCGCGACATCGTGGTGGCCAGATTCGACGCCGTCCCGCGGGTGGCGTAGGCCCGAATTCAGCGCGTACTTTGTGCAGGGATCGGTGCAGCCGCCCCTGACTTCTCGCCTTTGGCCTCGTTCCAGAGCGCGTCCATCTCTTCAAGCGTTGCGTCTTCGAGTGAGCAGCCACGGGCGGCAAGCGCGCGCTCAATATAGGCAAAGCGGCGCTCGAACTTGGCGTTGGTGCCCCGTAGCGCGGTTTCGGGATCAGCGCCAACGTGGCGGGCCAGATTGACCAGGGCAAACAGGAGATCGCCGGTCTCTTCCGCGAGCTCGTCGACATCCTTGCGGTCGAGCGCCGCCTCGATCTCATCGGCTTCTTCACGGATCTTGGCGAGCACGGCACGTGGATCGTTCCAGTCGAAGCCGACGGTCGACGCCTTGCGCTGCAATTCCATCGCCCGCGTCAGCGCCGGTTGGCCGGCCTTGACGCTCGATAGCAGCGATTTATGCGTGGTCTCCTCCGTCGGCCGCCGTGCTACGCGCTCGGCCTTTTCCTCGGCCTTGATGCGCTCCCAGGCGCTCTTGACGCCGGCGGGGGCGATGTTGCCGTCCTTGTCGGCAAACACATGCGGATGGCGGCGGATCAGTTTCCGCGTGATCGCTTCGACCACGTCGCCGAAGGCAAAGGCGTTCTGCTCTTCCGCCATGCGGGCGTGATAGACGACCTGCAGCAGCAGGTCGCCCAGCTCCTCGCGCAGGTCGTCGAGATCGCCGCGCGTGATCGCATCCGCCACCTCATAGGCTTCCTCGATCGTGTAGGGCGCAATCGTCGCAAAATCCTGTTCGAGGTCCCACGGGCAGCCCGTGACCGGCGTACGCAGCGCCGCCATGATCTCGATGAGGCGGGAAATATCGCGGGAAGGGGTCATGGGATTTCCGAAAGCCGAGGAAGGACAGCAGCTTTATGCCGCAAGCGGCCCGCCGTTCCCAGAAAAAGCAATGGCATGGTCGGTTATTTCCACCGACGGGAAGGCGGTCCGTTGGGCCGGATCGAGCACGTCGGTTCCACGCCGATCGATCGCTGCACGCAAATCAAGCACGGTAATGCGGGGAACTCCCGGGCAAGTCCTTCCGAGCCTGAACTAGACCGACCTGCCTCCGACTTTTTCGAAGGATGGTTTGCGCGGCGGCTCCGGAAGCGGAGAGCGCGGCTCGTGCGCCACGCGGTTGCGCCCTTCCTGCTTCGCGCGATAAAGCGCGGCATCGGCCTCGCTCAGCCAAGCCTGGATCGACTTGCGCTCGGTCGCCGGGAATGCCGCCACGCCGGCGCTGATGGTCACGATCCCGTTGCCGGGATTTCCATTGTGCGGGATTGCCATTTTTTCGACCGCCTGACGCAAACGGTTGGCCGCGGCTACACCCGCCTTGAGATCTTGTTCGGGCATCAGGATCAGGAATTCCTCACCACCGTAGCGATAGATCTCGTCGCCGGCCCGGCTCGCGTTCGCCAATGCTCGCGCGACAGTCTGCAGCACCTTGTCGCCGGCGGGATGACCCTCGTCATCGTTGTAAGCTTTGAAGTAATCGACGTCGCACATGATGGCGCAATAGCTGCGCTCATAACGTTCTGCCTGCGCGCCAATCGCGTCGAGGTCCTCGCTCAGCTTGAGGCGGTTGCCAAGCATGGTCAGCGAATCCGTCCGCGACTGGTCGAAAAGCCGGCGATTGAGTCGCGCGAGTTCCTCCGACTGCTGGAATAATCGGCGGTGGAGCGCGGTGACCCGGGCGGCGACATGCAAGCGCAGCTTCAGCTCCACAGTATCGAGGGGTTTGACGAGGTAATCGTCGGCGCCGGCCTCCATGCCGCTTACGATATCAGTCCTTTCGTCAAGGATCGTCAGAAAGATGAAATAGGTATAAGTGTCCCCGTTACTCGCCCGGACCCGGCGACAGAGTTCGAGCCCATCCATTCCCGGCATCATGCGGTCGCTGATGATGACCTCGACATCGGCCGTCTCAAACAGACGCCACGCTTCCTCACCGCTCGTCGCCACGATGCATTCATGGCCCAGCGAAATGACGGCGGCTTCGATTATCAGCCGTGACGCCGTGTCATCTTCAGCAACTAGAATGCGCATTGTTCATACCTTCGCAATTTCGGATCGCAGCACAGTGCTGGCCAGATCGAACTGCCGTGCGAGATCCGCAACCAGTTGCGAGGCAATACTTGTATCGCCATTTCGTGCGCGCGTTTCCAGTTCGGCGCAGGTCCGGACCATGCCGTTGGCGCCCAGATTGGCGACGCTTCCCCTCAGCTTGTGGGCGAGTCTGATCAGACTGGCCGCATCGCCCAGCCTGGCTGCATGCTGCAGACCGGCCAACTGGCGCGGGGTTTCCTCAAGGAAGCTGTCCAGCAGCTTTCCCACCAGGCCGGGCGAGCCGGCTCTTTCCAGCGTGCGCAGCTCGTCCAGGACGGAGCGATCGACCACGTCGTCGGATTGCGGCCGCGGCGCGATAGATGGGGATTCGACCACAGGAAGTCTCGGCAGCGATCGCTCGAGCGCGGCGGCGAGTTCGGCACGTTTCAGCGGCTTGGTGATGTAGTCGTCCATCCCCGCGGACAGGCTCTTGGCGCGCGCGTCCTTCATGACGTCGGCCGTCAGCGCGATGATCGGCGTATGCCGACCGGATCGTTCGCGCAGCCGGATCGCCCGGGTCGCCTCGTAGCCATCCATCTCCGGCATCTGGCAATCCATCAAGATCGCCGCGTAGGGGATCCGGCCGACGGCCTCAATAGCTTCGAGGCCGTTCGCCACGACATCGGCACGATAGCCGAGCGCAACGAGCATGCCGATTGCGACCTGCTGGTTCACGATGCTGTCCTCGACGACCAGGATACGTGCATTTCGTCGCGGTGCAGACGTTGCGGTTTGTCCGGCAGTGACGTCCGGGATTTCAACACGCAACGGTTCGTTGCCGGCGGGCCTCGCCATGACTTCCGTCAGACAATTATACAGAGCGGATTGCCGGGCCGGCTTGGTGAGGCAGGCATCGAAAAATCCCTCGGAGTCCGGCGCGGAATCGGCCTGGCTGATCGACGTCAGGAGAACCAGCCGGGTGCCGGCAATGGCGGGATCGGCCTTGATGGCCCGTGAAAGGGCAGATCCGTCCATACCCGGCATCTGCATGTCGACAATGGCGACATCGTACGGCTCGCCGCGGGCGCTGGCGGCACGTAACATTTCCAGGGCGCGGGCGCCGGATTCGGCGCTGCCATTGCGCATGTGCCAGCTGACAATATGCTCATGCAGGATCGCCCGGTTGACGGCGTTGTCATCGACGGCAAGCACGCGCAAGCCGCGAAGGTCCATGTGCTGCCGCCGGGCTGGCAGTGATGCGGCGGCGAGCGGCACGGCGAACCAGAAAGTGCTGCCTTTTCCCGGCTCGCTTTCCACGCCGATCTCGCCGCCCATCAATTCCACAAGCCGCGTGCATATGGCCAGCCCGAGTCCGGTACCCCCGTATTTTCGCGTTGTCGAAAGGTCGGCCTGCGTAAATGCGTCGAAGAGGTGAGGTTGCTGTTCCGGCGAGACGCCGATTCCCGTGTCACGGACCTCAAAGCGGATCGTTGCGCCATCGTCATTCTTCGTCTGCAGCCGGGCGCGCAGAACCACCTCGCCGTGCTCCGTGAACTTGACCGCATTGGCAGCCAGGTTGGTGAGAACCTGGCGCAAACGGAATGGATCGCCACGAAACGCCGCCGGAAGATTGTGATCGATCAGGCTCGCCAGCTCCAGCCCCTTGGCGGCAGCGGCTACGGCCACCACCCCGGTGACGCCTTCGACAACGTCGTACAGATCGAAGTCGATGATTTCGAGCTCTACCTTGCCGGCCTCGATCTTTGAAAAATCCAGGACGTCGTTGATCACGCCGAGCAGGGCTTCTCCCGATTGCCTCGCCATCTCCGCATAGCCGCGCTGGCGTGGATCGAGGTCGGTGTCCAGCAGCAGGCCTGTCATGCCGATCACGCCGTTCAGCGGCGTTCGGATCTCGTGGCTCATGGCACTCAGGAATTCGGACTTGGCCCGCGTTGCCTGCTGGGCTTCGCGAGCCTTTTCGACCAGCATCGTTTCAGCGCGCTTCTGCTCGGTGATATCGTCGTGGGTCGCAACCCAGCCCCCGTTCGACATCGTCGTTCGCCGGATCAGGATCACGCGGCCGTCGGCGAGCGTGAAGGTCTCGGAGGCCAACGTCGGCATTCTCTCGACGTGTTGCTCGACGGAAAGATCGCTCTTTTCGCCGTTCTCGACGTGAGCTTGCAGAAGCTGGGCCAGCGGCGTTCCGGGCGCGACCTGTTTTTCCGTCAGATTGTACATTTGCCGGAAGCGATCGTTTGAGATCACCAGCTTCTTGTCCGCATCGAACATGCAGAGGCCTTGCGACATGTTGGTCATGGCCGCATCGAGCCGCATGTTTGCTCGCTTCAGCTCCGCCGATTGCTGCTGCAGGGAAGCCGCCATGCTGTTGAAGCCGTTAGCCAACTCGCCCAACTCGCCCTTGGCCTGAACGGTGGAGCGGTGATCGGCATTTCCGGCGCCGACAATGGCGGCGTCGTGCTGCAATTGCCGTATCGGACGCACGATTCCCGAGGAGAGCAGCCAAGCCAGCAAATATACCGATGCGACCGCCAGCAAGGTCAGGATAAACGCCCACTGCGTATGTTTGAAGGCGCTGGACTGTTGGATCCCGGGCAAGCCGACCGTCACGACCCAGGGAACGATTTTTGCCGTGACGGTTGATGTGGCGCGCGACTGGCCATCGTACCAAATCACCTCATCGCCCTGATACCGAAGGCCGAGGTAATCAGGCGCCGTCGACTCCTTGCTCAGGTTACGCCCGGTCAATTCAGGTCGATCGGTGCGCCCAATGACGATACCGTTCTCGTTCAGAATCGTGACGACACTTCCGCTCGGCAGCGTTGTCGAATCCACGATTTCGGCAACGCGCGCCAGCCTCATGCCCGTGACGATGACGGCCCGTATCGCGCCGGTTTCGTCAAGAACCGGGCGCGCCACAACGGCAACCCACTCGGCGTTCAATCGGCTTACGATCGGCTCGCTTACCGTGAGCTTTCCTTCACGCGCCGGCTTGAAATAGCTCCGCCCAATTCCTGAAAGCTTGCTTCGATCCTCCACAGGGTGCTGCGAGGTTCCGATGTTGTTGCCCGCCAAGTCGAACAGCAGAATGTTGTTCAAATAGGACGGCAGGTCCGCCTTTACGTTGGAAAGAACTACATCGTTTTTTTCGGCATCCCCCGGATTGGTGGAAATCATTTTGCCGATAACGCGCAACAAGGTATCCACGTCGTGGATGTGGTCATCGACGCGCCCGGCGGCCATGCCCGCCGACCGAACGGCCGCGTCGCGGTTATTGACGAAATCCTCGTTGAACCGGTCCCAGAGAAAAATCGCTGCGAGAATAAGCAATGGCAGCGCGGCTGCCGTGACGAGAACCAGCAGTCGCGTTCGAATACGTCCGCTCATCTGGAAATGCCGCCTTCCGTGCGCTGAGGTGACCTGTCGGCGGCGCGGGGCAATGATCCGAGCCAGCGACCGTTCGTGAGCCTCAGGCACAATTCCGACTTGTCAGTCGGCTCGCTAGGCCCACCTTTGGTAGCAGTAGATCGTGACATCGTTAATAAAGTGTATCTATGGAACCAACGGCCGGTCACGAACCGCTGAAGGAAGTTTAAGCCGGTCGCCGCCTCGGGGAGCGCGATGAGGTTCGCACGCCGGGTAGATCGACGTCGAAATCGCATCGCTCTGCAGCCGATTGGCCTCGATATCGATGGATGCTAAGGGGGGACATGAACGACTCCGAAACCGCGCTGGTGCTGTTTTCCGGCGGGCAGGATTCCACCACCTGCCTGGCCTGGGCCTTGCGCCGCTTTGCGCGCGTCGAAATGCTCGGCTTCAGCTACGGTCAGCGCCACGCGATCGAACTTGCGTGCCGGGACCGGCTTTTGTCCGGGATGAAATCGCTGCGGCCGGAATGGGCGGCAAAACTTGGCGATAGCCACACGCTGGAAATCCCGACATTGGCGGAAATTTCCGACACCGCACTCACACGCGATGTGGCCATTGCAATGGGGGCCGACGGTCTGCCGAACACATTCGTACCCGGCCGTAACCTGGTGTTTCTAACCTTCGCCGCGGCGCTGGCCTACCGGCGCGGCATCCGTCACATCGTCGGCGGCATGTGCGAGACCGATTACTCCGGTTATCCGGATTGCCGTGACGAGACCATCAAGGCGCTGCAGTCGGCGCTGAACCTCGGTATGGCGAAGAATTTCGAATTGCACACGCCGCTGATGTGGCTCGATAAGGCCTCAACCTGGAAGCTCGCGCATGAGCTTGGCGGGGCAGGGCTGGTCGACCTGATCCGCGAGCACTCCCACACCTGTTACCTCGGCGAGCGCGGCGCGCAGCATGATTGGGGCTATGGCTGTGGAGAGTGTCCGGCCTGCGCATTGCGGGCCAAGGGCTGGCGGGAATATGCGGAACAGTAGATGCTTTCGTCATTGCGAGGAGCGCCAGCGACGAAGCAATCCATCTATCCGTTGTGCCGTGAAATGGATTGCTTCGCTTCGCTCGCAATGACGGTGGCTTATCCAAAATCCTCCGCCTTCAACTCGATCGGCGCACCATGCGGCGTGCGGTCGGCGGCGTGGTCCCATGCATCACGGTAGCGATGCAAGACATCCGACGTCGCAACCCCCTTGGCTGCGACCAGCGTTTCCAGCGTGGCCAGCCAGTGCCGGTAATAGGTCTCGCCCGTATCGGGGTCGCCGGCGGCCTGCGCGTGCTTGATTTGCGCGCCCAGCGTCTCCGCCCATTCCTTCCAGGTGAAGACACCGGCCTCATGCAGCGCCAGCGCCATGGCAAACGCGCGCGCCTCCCACGGCTCGCGAAACACGGGGCCGTCCTTGTCGCGGGGGACGCCGGGCACGGCGATGGCCGCCCGCATCGCCTGTTGCGGGGTCAGATTCATCACACGGGCTCCAGATAGGATTCCCAGGCGTCGACGGAGACGCTGAGCGTCGGGTCCGTACCCTTGCCCCACAATTCCGGCCCGTCGAAACGCACGGTGTAAAGCCATTGCGGGTCTTCGCCCTGGCCGAGCGAGTTGGTGTCGGGAAAGACGTGACAGCCGTGATTGAGCTCGATGGTGCCGAGATGGCCGCGGACATATTGCGGCAGCCTCGTATGCGTCACCGGATGGATGTCCTTCATCCGCACGGTCTCGCCGACCGCAAACATCGCTGGCGCCTTCGCCTCGCGCTCGGTCGGGCCGCCGCGCCGGATCGCCGGTGTGATTTCATTGGGAGCGACCGGCTTGACGCCGGGCTTGGGCGGCGAGAGCACCTTGCCGGCCTCGATCTCCTCGCGCGTCACCAGTCCGCGCTCGATCATCAGCGTTTCCAGCCCGGCCAGCCAGATCTGGAAATAGCTCTTGCTGAGGTAATCCTCGGGCGGCCGGTTCTCGCGTGCGAAGCGCGACATATCGATGTTCCAGCCGCCGGGGCGTGCCATCGCGACCGTCAGCGCAAAGGCGCGACGCTCCCAGTCGCCATGAAACACCGGCTCGTTCGGCTCAGGTATGACGGGGCCAAAACCCTTGGCGCCGCCCATGTCATGCGCGCCGTCCATCAGGCGATCTCGCTCGGCTGTTTGGGCAGGCCGGTGCCGATCATGCTGTCACGTGTCACGAGTTCGGCGAGTTGCTCGGCGCTCCAGCCCTCGGTGCCCTCGGGACGCATCGGCAGCACGAGGTAGCGGATTTCGGCCGTGGAATCCCAGACCCGGATCTTGGTCGTATCCGGCAGCGTCACGCCGAAATCCTGCAGCACGCCGCGCGGGTCGGAGACGGCGCGCGAGCGGTAGGGCGCGGATTTGTACCAGACCGGCGGTAGCCCCAACACGGGATGCGGATAGCAGGAGCACAGCGTGCACACGACCATGTTGTGCTGCTCCGGCGTGTTCTCCACGACGACCATGTGTTCGCCCTGGCGGCCGGAATAATCCAACTCGGCAATCGCCGCCGTTGCGTCCTTCATCAGGCGTTCGCGATAGGCGGGGTCGCTCCACGCCTTGGCGACCACGCGAACGCCGTTGCGCGGTCCGATCTTCTTTTCATAAAGGTCGATCAGGAGATCGAGGGACGCCGGATCGACATAGCCTTTCTCGGTTAGGATCGATTCCAGCGCGCGCACGCGCAGCTCGGTCTCCGACAGCTCGGAATGATCGTGGTCGTGATGATGGCCGTGGTGGTCGTGATCATGGTCGCTCATGCGGTCAGGATAGGCGCAAAATCCGGGCTATGTCGAGGCTGGGACTCTGCTAGCATTTGCCGATGGGGATCAGGGCAGGGTGGACCAAAATAGCGGCGGCCATGGCCATTTTGGCCTGGCTTCCGGCGGGAGAGGCGTGGGCGGCGAATGGCGCCTATGCGGTCGATGCAGCCGACATTGGCGAAGCCGGCTCGTGCAAGGTCGAGAGCTGGCTGTCGGCCGCGTCCAACACGGATTTTTCGGCGGTCGCGAATCCCTCCTGTGTGGTCAACCCGTTCAAGCCGGTCGAATTGAGCATGCTCACCAACCGTGCGCGCAGCGACAGCGAATGGAGCGCTACGATCCAGCCGAAGGCCAAGATGAACATCGCGCCGACTGGCGTCGGAAGGCTCGGCTTTTCCTTTTATGCCGGCGGCTCCTTCGATGCGCTGACCGGCGAGAATCTCACCGCTTTTGCAGTGGTCCCGGCGACGTTCCGGCTCAACGAAAATATGCGCGTCAATTTCAACGGCGGCTGGCTGTGGGACCGCAGTGTCGATCGCCATTTCCTGGCTTACGGAATCGGATTCGACTGGAAGTTCACGGAAACCTTGCAGTGGACCATCGAAGCCTTTGGCCAGGCGGGCCAATCGGATACGCCGAGCGTGGTCCAGCCGCGGTTCCAGACCGGCTTGCGTTACCGGCCGAACGAGATTTTCTCGGTCGATCTGATCTATGGCCGCAATATCTCGGGCGAGAACGCCAACTGGATCACGCTCGGCACTACGATCCGCTTCCCGGTGCCCGGTAGCCAGCCGGAACACCATCGCACCGGACATTTGTGATCCGTCTCCAGGCCTACTTGCAGCCTTTCCCGAGACCGCAGATTCATTTCTGAGATAGGTTCGGGAAAACAAGGGCAGGGAGGCCATGCGTGACCGAATTTGTGAAGATTGAAAAAGGCCAGGGACCGGATGGGCGCGTCGCCGTCGTGCGTTTCGACCGTGGCGACGGCATCAATGCGCTGTCGCCGGAAGCGATGCGCCAGCTCACCGATGCCGCACGCAGCTTCGAGGATGACGCTGCGACCTCCGTCGTGGTGCTCACTGGCGGCGCCAAATCGTTCAGCGCGGGTTTCGACCTGAAGGATCCGGAAGGCCGCTCGCGGAAGACAATGGACCTTGGCGCGCTGCGCCGGCACCTGAAGCTTGGACCGCGGCTGACGCGGGCGTGGCAGGATATGGAGCAGATCACCATCGGCGCCATCGAAGGCTTCTGCGTCGGCGGTGGCGTGGCGCTGGCCGTTGCGCTGGACTTCCGCGTGATGGCCCGCGACGCTCATATGCGCGTGCCCGAGATCGGCCTCGGCATGAACATGAGCTGGCAAAGCGTGCCGCGGATGCTGCACCTGATGGGACCGGCCCGCACCAAGCAGGCCGTGATCCTCGCCGACCAGCGCATCTCGGCCACTCAAGCTTACGAATGGCGGCTGGTGGAGGAGGTGGCTGATCCCGGCAAGGCTTTCGAGGCCGCGATGGCGCTCGCCACCAAGGTGGCCGCCCAGCCGCCGCTGTCGGTCGCCATGACCAAGCTGACCGTCAACCGCCTGGCGCATGCGCTCGATGATCTCGCCAGCCACATGGATCTCGACCAGTTCGCGCTCGCGAGCATGACGGAGGATCACAAGGAAGGTGTCGCGGCGTTTCTGGAGCGCCGCAAGCCGCGCTTCAAGGGCAGTTAGGATAAAGCGATAATAATATCAATGCCGTACCGGAGGCGTATTCTGAGCTTGATTTAAGTCAAGTCTCGGAAATGGCTTGGTGTTGATTTCGATAAGGAAGCATGACTTTAGCGCGGAAGCGCGCGTAACGAACGTCGAAGAGACTTACCGGCTGTATCCTTCGCGACTGAGGAGGGCGCACGGGATGTTCACATTTCGAACCTCACTCACCTTCGCGGTGATGGCGTTTATCGTCGCTCTGGCCGTGCTGCTGATCGCAATTCAGATCCTGGCTCTTCGTTGGGCCACGCACGAAGCCGCGTCTGCCTATATGGATGCGACCAGCGCGAAGGCACTCGGGCGCCTCCGCACCGAGATTACGACTATGACGTCGTTGGTACATGTGCTGGCGACAAGTTCCAGTGTAGCCGATTCAAATGAAAGAACCGAGACCGGCCGTGCGATCCCGCTATTCAAAGCCGCACTGCAAGAACAGCCTCAAATGGACAGTGTCTATGCAGGTTTCGAAAACGGTGCTTGGTTGCAGGTACGGCGCATTGACGGTCTCAACGACGAGCAGCGCGGAAGGCTGCGTGCGACGCCTGAGGCCAACATTGCGATCAATTTGGTCCGGCCCACGCCCAGTGGCGATCTGCCGATGCGACGAATTTTCGAAGATCAGCAGGGCAACCAGGTCGGGCAGCTTGATCTATGGAAATACGGATATGACGCGCGCAAGCGGAGCTGGTACCACGAGACGGTAAAAGCCGACCGAGCGCTGGTCTCATCGCCTTATCTTTCATTCAGCATCGGCGCACCCGTGATCACCGTTAGCGCGCCCTTGCGAGGCAAAGTGTCCGGCGTCCTTGCCGCAGATCTCAAGCTCGACAGCTTCAGCGAATTCGTCCAGTCACAACGACCGGGAGCGCACGGCAGTGTCTTGATCTTCGACTCGGCCGGCGCGCTTATAGCCCACCCCCATTTCGCACAATTCGTTGTCGATGCGATGACGCATCCATCCCAACCGCAACTGCCAAGCATCAAGGAAATCAACTCGGGCGTCGTGCAGGAAGCCTTGCGCAGATCAGATGGTCGCGACCACTACAACGGAAGTATCCGTGACGATCACGGGCGGGACTTTCTGTTCAGGGTGACAAAATTCAATCTGGGTGGGCAATATGACGCCGCCATACTGTTGCTGGCGGCCCAAGAAGACTTTGCTCAGAATGTACGGAAACTCCAGTTCACCGGACTAATCCTCGCAATCATCGCTAGCGCTGCTTTTATTCCGGTCATTTGGATATTCGGCGGCGGAATGTCTCGATCATTGAGAGACATTACTGCCCAAGCCGTCAAACTCCAGACGCTGGCTGCGCCCGGCCCCTCGTCAGTCGCGTCACGCATTAAGGAAATTCACGAACTCGGCAGTGCAATGGAACTCGCGCAACGCGCCATCTGGTCGTTCGCACATTTTGTGCCCAAGGAGATCGTCCAGCGCATCGTTGATGATTCCATCTCAACCGAGCTTGGCGGTGTTCGAGAGGAGATCAGCGTCGTTTTCACTGACGTCCGGGATTTTACGACGATCGCAGAGTCCGCAGACCCTGATACTCTCATGCACCAAACGTCGCGCTATTTTTCCGTGCTTACGGAGGCCTTTCTCGCCGAAGGCGGAACAGTCGACAAGTTCATTGGCGACGCCGTGATGGTGTTTTGGAACGCGCCCAATCCACAGCCCGACCACGTCGAGCGGGCCTGCCGGGCAGCCCTTGCGGGCAGGGCGGCATGTGAGGAGCTCAACTCTCAGTTCGAAACCGAGGGCCTGAAGCCGTTCTTCACGCGATTTGGCATACATGTAGGGGAGGCCATCGTCGGCAATCTTGGGTCGACGGAGCGCATGAACTACACTGCCCTTGGCAATACGGTAAATCTGGCGGCGCGCCTCGAAGGGCTGAACAAGCAATTTGGAACCACCATTCTTGTGAGCGAAAGCGTCCATTCGCGGGTTGAGCACTGCTTCCAGTTCAGAGCCTTCGAGACGGTCATTGCCAAGGGCATGACGAAGGAAACCCGCATCTTCGAGCTGGTCGGGGCAGCGACATGAAATCAATGATGCCAGGTGCGGTGCCATGTGTCTTGGCAAGGTTGTTCGGCCTGTGGCTGATGCTCGCAGTTTCGGCGGCTCACGCCGGCGAGGACACCATCAAAATTGGAATTCTCCATTCCTTGTCGGGCACCATGGCAATCAGCGAGTCCGTGCTCAAGGACACCGTCCTCATGCTGATTGCGGATCAAAACAAGAAGGGTGGGCTGCTTGGACGGAGACTGGAGCCAGTCGTTGTGGATGCCGCGTCCGATTGGGATGTCTTTGCGAAGAAAGCGAGGCAGCTAATCTCCAACGACAAGGTCGCCGTTGTATTCGGGTGCTGGACCTCCGCCTCGCGCAAGTCCGTGCTGCCGATTTTCGAGGAACTGAACGGCTTGCTCTTTTACCCCGTGCAGTACGAGGGTGAAGAAAGTTCGCGTAACATTTTCTACACCGGGGCCGCGCCCAACCAGCAAGCAATTCCGGCCGTTCGATATCTGATCAGCAACGAGGGAGGCAAGGTTCGCAGATGGGTTCTGCTCGGTACCGACTACGTCTACCCGCGCACGATCAACCGAATCTTGAGCGCGTATCTTGCTGCAGAAGGGGTGTCGCCGGATGACATCATGACGATCTATACGCCGTTCGGTCATTACGAATGGCGAGAGATCGTCGGGCGAATCAAAGCCTTCGGTTCGGAGGGAAAAAAGACCGCAGTCATATCAACCGTTAACGGAGATGCAAACACGTACCTCTACAGCGAACTAGCAGCCCAGCAGGTAGACGCCAACGCAGTACCAGTGATGGCTTTCTCGTTCGGCGAGCGCGAATTGCTGGGTGCGGACATTGCCCCCGTCGGGCATCTGGCGGCCTGGAATTACTTCCAGTCGATCAAGTCAGCAGAGAACGACGCTTTCGTGAGGATGTGGGCGGACTTCAACAAGCAACGAGACAAAACCACGAATGATCCGATGGAAGCCACCTTCATTGGGTTCAGGATGTGGGCACAAGCCGTCGTTCAAGCGGGCACAACCGACATAGATGCGGTCCGGCAAGCCATGTACGGCCAGAGGATCAACGCACCGAGCGGCTTCGAGGTTGCAATGAACACCAACCATCATCTTTCCAAGCCAGTCATGATAGGCAAGATAAATTCTTCCGGGACCTTCAATGTCATTTGGCGGTCGATCAATCCGGTCCGAGCCGATGCCTGGAGCAAGTACATCCCCGACAGCGCCAACCGTACAGCTGATTGGACCTTTCCCTGGGTCTGCGGGGGATGCATCGAGCCGACGTTCAAGGAGTGGTGAGGAGTGGCGGACTCAGTTGGAAACCAACCCGCGGGCGGTGAGGTGGAGAAGGCCTGATTGTCGGAGCGCGGTGAAAGCCAAACGGCCTCAACGCACCTGTGCCCTGCCGCCGATGTTCCAACCGCGGCCGCCTTCGCCAAAGATCTCGTGGCCCGTTGCCGTCACCGCAACCGTGTCTTCCAGCTTGATGAAGCCGCGCGTGGGATGCTTCATCGTTGTTTCGATCGACACCACCATGCCCGGCTCCAATGGCCGGCGCGCGTCCGGATCGTCGTAGGGAATGGGACCTGTAGCCGTCAGGCGAGGGGCCTCATGGCTGACCAGCCCCATGCCGTGCGCGAGAAAGTCGGTACATTCGCGCTGGCTGGACCGCGCGAGCTCTCTCTCAGCCGCGACATAAATTTCACCGCCCATGGCACCCGGCCGAACGGCGGCGAACGCCGCCCGCTGGATGGTTTCAATTTCGGCCAGCAGGTCCATGAGCTCGCTGTCCGGCTCGCCCAGCACCGCCATCCGCGCGAGATCGCCGATATAGCCGTGATAGTTGCCGCCGGAATCCAGTGACAGCACGTCGCCGTTCTCCCAGCGCTGTGCCGAAGGCGCCCGGTTGTGGCTGGAGCCGCAAGCCAGCAGGCAATACTCGAACGTCAATCCGCGGTTCACCTCCGCGATCTTCAGCGCATCGGAAAGCTGCTGCTTGGTGGTGCCCGGGCCGTGGTTCGCGATGACCTCGATCATGGAGTCGATCACCAATTCCGACGCCTTCTTCAGCCTGGCTAATTCGGCCGGCGATTTCACGGCACGCAGGCGTTCGAGCACCAGCAGCGCATCCTTGATCTCGCTACCGGGCAGGGCATCGGAAAGGGCCCTGCCGGCGTCCATCGGCAGGAATGGCATCTCGACGCCGACCCGCTTCATCGGCACGCCCGCGCCCTTGATCAGGCCGACCGCCTGTGAAACGGCATCCACCGATCCGTTGCCTTCGGTACGGGCCTGCGGAACCCACAGCGGCGCGACGGCCCGCTGATGGGTCTCCAGCCGATGCCCGATATAGACCGCCTTGTCTGGCGCGCCTTTCGGATAGATCACGACCGGCAGGTAGCGGCTAACCCCGAGCGCATCCATGTAGTCGAAGAAGATCGCGCGCTCGGCGCCGAGCAGATATTGGACATTGTGTTTGGACGTCGCGACCAGGATGTCGAGCCCGGCCGCTTCCATCAGCAAGTCGAGCTTGGCCGTGTCGAATGGAATGGCGCGCGATTGTCCTTGCATGATGAACCTCCCGATGCCGCTGGCGTCGCCTGGACCGCATTTGTGGGCGGGAAGTGGGCTGCTACCAGCGACGAAATCAACGAGCTCCAATGCAGTTTAACGAATGCCGGCTGGCTGTTGACCCGCATATCCATAATTCGCATAAGGTATATTATGGAATATCTATATCTACAATTAGATCAAATATTTAGCCGGATATCCTGGCAAACCGGGCCAGCCTGACAGCTGTACAGGCGTTCGTTTGGCCTAAGCAGGCCTGATCCGCCAAAGCCTGTGTTGCCGCCGCGTGCCGACGCTGCAATAAGCGCCCGAGTACGCTGATGACTCGCGACATCGGGTCGTCTCAAGAACAACAACCCTTAAGGGAGAACAAGGATGAGTTTTTCACGACGCACGCTTCTCAAGGCATCCGCTGCGTCAGCGGTTTTGGGCGGCATCGGCGCGCCGTTGGTGGCGCGGGCCCAGGCGGGCGAATTTACCTACAAATACGCCAATAATCTTCCTGACGGCCATCCCATGAACGCCCGGGCCAAGGAAATGGCCGCGGCGATCAAAGCCGAGACCAATGGCCGGTTCGACCTGCAGATTTTCCCGAACAACCAGCTCGGTTCCGATACCGATATGCTGAGCCAGATCCGCTCGGGCGGCGTCGAGTTTTTCACGCTGTCGGGCCTGATTCTGGCGACGCTGGTGCCGGCGGCGTCGATCAGCGGCATCGGCTTTGCTTTTCCGGACTACGACACGGTCTGGAGGGCCATGGACGGGGGCCTGGGCGGCCATATCCGTGGCGAGATCGCCAAGGCGAACCTCGTGGTGATGGAGAAGATCTGGGACAACGGCTTCCGCCAGACGACGTCATCGACCAAGCTGATCAACGGTCCTGAGGACCTCAAGGGCTTCAAGATCCGGGTACCGGTGTCGCCGCTCTGGACCTCGATGTTCAAGGCGTTCGAGGCGGCGCCCGCCTCGATCAATTTCAGTGAAGTTTACTCCGCGCTGCAGACCAAGATCGTCGAGGGCCAGGAAAATCCGCTCGCGATCATCTCGACCGCGAAACTGTATGAAGTGCAGAAGTTCTGCTCGCTGACGAACCATATGTGGGACGGCTTCTGGTTCCTGGCGAACCGCCGCGCCTGGGAAAAGCTCCCCGAGGATGTCAGGACCATCGTCGCCAAGAACATCAATGCGGCGGCCGTCAAGGAGCGCGAGGACGTCGCCAAGCTCAATGCCGGGCTGCAGCAGGAACTGGCGGGCAAGGGCCTTGCCTTCAACCAGCCCAACGTGACGCCGTTCCGCGACAAGCTGCGCTCCGCCGGCTTCTACGCCGAATGGAAAGGTAAATATGGCGATCAGGCCTGGGAGCTGCTCGAGAAGTCCGTGGGCAAGCTCTCGTAGCGTCTGAGCGACCGTCATGGCTCATGCCGAATTGAGTGAGGGCATTGGCGGCGAGGTGGGTCAGTCCCCTCCTCGCCGCCGACCGTTGCTGGCGTCGATCGAACACGCCCTGGGAGTGCTGGTCGAGCTTCCGGCCGCGCTTCTGGTCATAGCCGAGATCATGATCCTGTTTGCAGGCGTGGTGGCGCGCTATGCGCTGCACCAGCCGTTGATCTGGTCGGACGAACTCGCCTCGATCCTGTTCCTGTGGCTTGCCATGCTGGGTGCCGCGGTCGCATTCCGCCGCGCCGAGCACATGCGGATGACGGCGGTGGTCGCCAGCGCGAAGCCCGCCATGCGCGCTTATCTCGATCTGGTGGCGACGTCGGCGGCGCTGGCGTTTCTCATTCTGATCGCCTGGCCGGCCTACGAATACGCCTACGAGGAAAGCTACATCACCACGCCGGCGCTGCAGATCAGCAATATCTGGCGCGCCGCAGCGCTGCCGGTCGGCATTGCCCTGATGGCGATGTTTGCGCTGCTGCGGCTGGCCCGCGCGAGCAATTTTCGCACGGTGCTGGCCGCGATCCTCTCGGTGGCGCTGGTCATCGGGATATTCTGGCTGATCAGGGGCTCGCTCAAGCCGCTCGGCAACCTCAACCTGATCATCTTCTTTGTCGGCGTCGCCGGCTTCTGCGTGTTCGCCGGCGTGCCGATCGCGTTCGGCTTTGGTCTGGCGACCTATGGCTATCTGGCGCTGACCACGGGCACGCCGCTGATGGTGCTGGTCGGCCGCATGGACGAGGGCATGAGCCACCTCATTCTGCTGTCGGTGCCCCTCTTCGTCTTCCTCGGTCTCTTGATCGAGATGACGGGCATGGCGCGCGCCATGGTGGCGTTCCTGGCAAGTCTCCTGGGCCATGTCCGCGGCGGACTGCATTACGTGCTGGTCGGGGCGATGTATCTGGTCTCGGGCATCTCGGGCTCCAAGGCTGCCGACATGGCCGCCGTGGCGCCGGTGTTGTTTCCGGAAATGAAGGCGCGGGGCGCCAAGCCGGGCGATCTGGTCGCCCTCCTCTCCGCGACGGGCGCACAGACCGAAACCATCCCGCCGAGCCTGGTGCTGATTACCATCGGTTCGGTCACCGGTGTGTCGATCGCGGCGCTGTTCACCGGTGGCCTGTTGCCGGGCCTGGTGTTGGCGATCACGCTGTCGGCGCTGGTGTGGTGGCGCTACCGGAACGAGGACCTGCGGCATGTCACGCGGGCGAGCGCCGGCGAGATCGTCCGCGCGTTTGCCATCGCCCTGCCCGCTATCGCGCTGCCGTTCGTGATCCGCTACGCGGTGGTCGAGGGTATCGCGACCGCGACCGAGGTTTCCACCATCGGCATCGTCTATGCCTTCATCGTCGGCTTTTTTGTCTACGGCCTCCTGATCTACCGCAATTTCGACTGGCGGCGGATCGTGCCGATGCTAGTCGAGACCGCGGGCCTGTCGGGCGCGATCCTGCTGATCATCGGCTGCGCCACCGGCATGGCCTGGGGTCTCACGCAGTCCGGCTTTTCGCGGACGCTGGCGGCCGCCATGACCGGCCTGCCCGGCGGCTCGTCGACATTCATTGCGGTCTCGATCGTGGCCTTCGTGATCCTGGGCAGCGTGCTCGAGGGCATTCCGGCGATCGTGCTGTTCGGGCCTTTGCTGTTTCCGATCGCCCGCACGGTGGGCGTGCACGAGGTCCACTATGCGATGATCGTGATCCTCGCGATGGGTATCGGGTTATTCGCGCCGCCCTTCGGAGTAGGCTATTATGCGGCGTGCGCCATCGGACGCGTCGATCCGGCCGAAGGTATCCGGCCGATCTGGGGCTACCTCTTGGCGCTGATGGTCGGCCTGATTATCGTGGCGATCTTCCCGTGGATTTCCATCGGGTTCTTGTAAGGTCTAATTTTGTAAATGGGACACAGCCGATGAGCGCAGCCCAGAACCAGTATTCCATCGGATTGGACAAGACCCCGGCAAACTATGTGCCGCTGACGCCTTTGAGCTTCCTCGCCCGCAGCGCCGCCGTCTATCCGGATCATGTCAGCACCGTCTATGAAGGCCGCAGCTTCACCTGGGCCGAGACCTACGCGCGGTGCCGGCGTTTTGCGTCATGGCTCGCCGGACGAGGTATCGGCAACGGCGATACGGTAGCAGTGATGCTGCCGAACGTCCCGGCGATGAACGAGGTGCATTTCGCGGTCCCGATGGCGGGTGCCGTGCTGAACGCGCTGAACATCCGGCTCGACGCACCCTCGATTGCCTTCCAGCTCGACCATGGTGGCGCGAAAATCATCCTCGTCGATCCGGAATTCTCTGGCGTGATTGCGGAAGCGCTGACGCTGATGCAGGGGCCGAAACCGTTCGTCGTCGATGTCGACGACGCGGCTTTTGCCGGCGGCAAGCGGATTGGTGAGATTGAGTACGAGGCGGCAGTTGCGGCGGGCGATCCCGGCTTCGTCGCGCGGCTGCCCGGCGATGAATGGGACGCGATTGCGCTAAGCTATACTTCCGGCACCACTGGCAACCCGAAGGGCGTCGTCACCCACCACCGCGGCGCCTATCTCAACGCCGTCAGCAACATCCTGGCCGGCAATCTCGGCCAGCATCCGGTGTATCTCTGGACGTTGCCGATGTTCCACTGCAATGGCTGGTGCTTCCCATGGACGGTCGCGGCCTCCGCCGGCATCAACGTCTGCCTGCGCAAAGTCGATCCGGCCAAGATCTTCGAATTGATACCCAAACACGGCGTCACCCACATGTGCGGTGCGCCGATCGTCTACAACACGCTGATCAACGCGCCCGGTGCGCCCAAGGGCAACGCCGCGCGCCCCGTCGTCGGATTGATCGCAGGTGCTGCGCCGCCGGTCGCCGTGCTCGAGGGCGCCGAAAGCATCGGCATCAAGCTGACGCATGTGTACGGCCTGACCGAGGTCTATGGCCCCGCCTCCGTCTGCGCCGAGCAGCCGGGCTGGGACGAACTCCCCGCCGACCAGCGCGCGCAGATGAAGCGCCGGCAGGGCGTGCCCTACCCCCTGGAAGAAGCCGTCACGGTGCTCGACCCCGAGACCATGCAGGAGGTGCCGCGCGACGGGGAAACCATCGGCGAGGTGATGTTCCGCGGCAATATCGTGATGAAGGGCTATCTGAAGAACGAGAAGGCGACGCAAGAAGCCTTCGCCGGCGGCTGGTTTCACACCGGCGATCTCGGCGTGCTCGACGAGCACGGCTACGTCATCATCAAAGACCGCTCCAAGGACATCATCATATCAGGCGGTGAGAACATCTCCTCCGTCGAGGTCGAAGATGTCCTCTACAAGCACCCGGCCGTGCTGTTCGCGGCTGTGGTCGCAAAACCCGATTCCAAATGGGGCGAGGTGCCCTGCGCCTTCGTCGAATTGAAGGAAGGCGCCAAGGCGACGGAAGCCGAGATCATCGCCTTCTGCCGCAGCCACATGTCGGGCTTCAAGACGCCGAAGGCGGTGGTGTTCGGAGTTATCCCGAAGACCTCCACCGGCAAGATCCAGAAGTTCATGCTGCGCAACCAGGTGGATTCGGCGAAAGCGATTTCGGCCTGACGCGCATGAGTCCAATGAATGACGATTTCGATTTGGCCAACGACCCGCGCTGGCGTCGGCTATGGGATCGGCCGTGGTCTTGTGGAGTCTGCGGCGAAACGCATCACGGCCTGATTGACCTGGCTTGCGGTAATCCCGCGCAATGGCCCGGTACTGAGGACAAGGCGCCCAACAGCGCGCTGGACCTCAGCGGCAACTTCCTCTCCGAGGATTTCTGCGTTCTGGACGGACAGCATTTCTTTGTGCGGGCGGTGCTCGAGCTGCCGATCCGAGGCGGCAGCGACCAACCATTCGGCTTCGGTGTGTGGACGACCCTGTCACGCGAGAATTTTGTGCGCTACGTCGAGACATTCGATAGGGGCGAACAGGACGAACTCGGCCCATGGTTCGGCTGGTTCTCCAATCGGCTTGAAGGATATCCCGATACGCTGAACCTCAAATGTCAGGTTCATCTAGTGAGCGGCCGACAGCGACCGCGTGTAGTGCTGGAACCCACCGACCATCCTCTTGCAGTCGAGCAGAGGAGCGGCATCACCTTTGACCGGCTGCTTGAGCTTTATGCCATCAGCGGCCATGACATAAGATCGTCGCTCGGCGACTGAATGCAGCCTCTATGCTGATGCTCGTTCCACGGGCGGATAGTATTGCGGCGCTTCAGCGCGTTCGAACATGCTGTAGTCGCGCATCACTTCGAAGACTCGAAAGTACTGTACCGTCGGATCGGCAAACAGGCGGGAGCCGAATTCGACGCCTGCTTGGTCATTTGGCAGATCGATCAGGTGCGCAAAGTGCTCGTCACGATAGACGCTTGTGAAAGCGTCACGGCGCCATTTGGTCTCGGCCGGTAGCGTGGCATGCTTTGATTCAGCGGCGAGGATATAGGTCGGCTTGCGCCTTGCCGGATCGTTATAGGGAGTGCGCCGCTCAGGCTGCCAGATCGGCTGCCCCGGTTTTGCTTCGTGGATGACCTGCGCGACGCGGATGCGATAGTCCGAAAAGACTCTCTCGCGGCCGATGGTCTGGACATCATGATGGCGCGCATGCGCCCGCCACGCCGTCAGCGCCCCCTCGTCCTGCCAGATCTGGTAGGACAGCAGCAGGTTCTCCCGCGTCAAGCTCCTGAAGCGATCGATGAAGAGGCAGCCACCCATCGCCTCAAGGTCAGGCTTCAGCGAGGCCGCGAGATCGAGATATTGATCGCGGTGTCCTGGCCTCGTCTGGACTTCAAAGAACAGGCCAATCATCGAAACTCCTCCACGGCCTACGATCGAGTTTGCACTGCGCAATCGATCTTCTGTCCGGGTTCTCAAGTACCAGCCTCATCCCGTCATAGGCCGGTATGGCGCCCGGCGAAAGGCCCTGTCGCGGTGTCTTTTGGTCTAGAATGTGCGTGTTGGCGCGGACGGCGCAAGCCGCGCGGCGGTCCTAGCCGAGCTCCAGCCGCATCCCATCATAGGCCGGAATTACGCCATCCGGCAGGCTCTGCCGCAACACCTCATAATCGAGGTCCGAATGCATGTTGGTGATCACGGCCTGCTTCGGCTTGAAGCGCTCGATCCATGACAGCGCATCGTTGACGCTGAAATGGCTGGGATGACCGGCATAGCGCAGTCCATCGACGATCCACAGATCGAGATTTTCGAGCGCGGGCCAGCTCTCCTCGGGAATGTCGTGCAGGTCGGGCGTGTAGGCGGCGGCTCCGACGCGGAATCCCAGCGCCGGAATCCTGCCGTGATGAACCAGAAAGGCGGACAGTTTGACCGGGCCGCCCTTCCCTTCGGTGGTATGACTCTCGCCGGCTTCGATCGAATGGCGCGTCAGGATCGGCGGATAGTCGCTGCCTTCCGGCGAGATGAAGCAATAGGAGAACCGCGCCATGATGTCTTTGGCGGTCGACTGGTTGAAGTAGACGGGAATGCGCCGGCGCTGGTGCAGCACGACCGAACGCAGATCGTCGATGCCGTGGGTCTGGTCGGCGTGTTCATGCGTCAGGTACACCGCGTCAATGTGATCGACATTGGCGTCGATCAATTGCTCGCGCAGGTCGGGCGCGGTGTCGATCAAGATCCGCGTGGTGCCGTGCGCGCCGGTACGCTCGACCAGCAGCGAGCAGCGGCGGCGGCGATTTTTGGGATTGTTGGGATCGCAGGCACCCCAGCCGAGCGCCGGACGCGGCACGCCGGCGGAGGATCCACAGCCAAGGATCGTCAGCGTCACCGTCATGCGGTCGCCTTCGCCGCCGGCACCTTGGAGAACAGGTGGAAGAAATTTTCCGTCGTTTGCCGCGAGATCTCCTCCAGCGATACCCCGCGTGTCTCTGCCAGCACCTTCGCGACCTCAACCACGTAAGACGGCTCGTTGCGTTTGCCGCGAAACTTGCCGGGCGCCAGATATGGCGAGTCGGTTTCGACCATGATGCGATCGGCCGGCAGTTCAGCCGCGAGCTCGCGCAACGCTTCGGACTTCTTGAAGGTCAGGATGCCCGTGAAAGAGATCGAAAGGCCCAGACCAATCGCCTTCATCGCCAGTTCGCGCCCGCCGGTGTAGCAATGCAGCACAGCGCGGAACGGCCCCTTGGCAATCTCGTCTTCAAGGATGCGGCCGCAATCCTCGTCGGCTTCGCGGGTATGGATCACCAGCGGGAGGCCCGTCGCCCGTGCCGCTGTGATATGCGCGCGAAAGCCACGCTCCTGCGCCTCGCGCGAGCCGTGCTCATAGAAGTAGTCCAGCCCCGCCTCCCCCAGCGCCACGACCTTCGGATGCTTCGTCAATTCGATCAGTTCGCTGGCAGGGATGCCGTCTTCCTCATCGGCGTTGTGCGGATGGGTGCCGACCGAGCAATAGACGTTGGGAAACCGCTCGGCGATGGCGAGCAACTCGCCGAGCCGCTTCACCCGGGTCGAAATCGTGACGATGCGGCCGATCCCCGCCGTCTCGGCGCGCGCGACGATGGCATCGAGATCCTCGGCAAAATCCGGGAAGTCGAGATGGCAATGGCTGTCGATGAGCATGGCTTGCAAACGGCTCAATCCGCCTTTGGTTCGACATAGCGCGGAAATACCCCGACCGGCGGCGGCAAATTCGTGCCGGCCGCAATCCGCGTCCCGATCGCCGCAAAGTCCCTTGCGTCCTGGGGAACGCCGAGGCTGTCGAGCAGCTTGCCCGAGGCCTCCGGCATCACCGGTTGCGTCAGGATCGCGACTTGCCGCACCACTTCCGCGGTCACATAGAGCACGGTTTTCTGCCTCGCCGGATCGGTCTTGGCCAGCGCCCATGGCGCCTCGCCCGCGAAATAGCGGTTGGCCTCCGCGACCACGGACCACACCACGTTCAGCCATTGATGGATCTGCTGGCTCGCCATCGCGGTCCGCGACGCCTCCAGCATGGCATCTGCTTCCGCCAGGATTTCCTTGTCATTGTCGGTGAATTCGCCCGGCTCCGGCAGCACGCCGCCCAGTTGCTTGGCGATCATCGATAGCGAGCGCTGCGCCAGATTGCCGAGATCGTTGGCGAGATCGGCATTGATGCGCGCGACGATGGCTTCATGGTTGTAGTTGCCGTCCTGTCCGAACGGCACCTCGCGCAGGAAGAAATAGCGCATCTGGTCGACGCCGTACTGATCGGCCAGATTGAAGGGGTCGACGACGTTGCCTACCGACTTCGACATCTTCTCGCCCCTGTTGAACAGGAAGCCGTGCGCATAGACCCGCTTCTGCACGGGAATGCCGGCCGACATCAGGAACGCCGGCCAGTACACCGCATGGAAGCGGATGATGTCCTTGCCGATGATGTGCACATCCGCCGGCCAGTAGCGCCAGTTCGCATCGTTCTCGTCGGGGAAGCCGACGCCGGTGATGTAGTTGGTGAGCGCATCGACCCAGACATACATCACATGTTCGGGGTCGTTCGGGACCTTCACGCCCCAGTCGAACGTCGTGCGCGAGATGGAGAGATCCTTCAGGCCGCCCTTCACGAAGCTGACGACTTCGTTACGGCGCGAATCCGGGCCGATGAAATCCGGCTGGCTCTCATAGAGCTGCAGCAAGCGATCCTGATAGGCGGACAATTTGAAGAAGTAGCTCTTCTCCTCGACCCATTCGACCGGCGAGCCCTGGGGGCCGCGACGCACATTGTCCTCGCCGAGGACGGTTTCCTCCTCGGCGTAATAGGCCTCGTCGCGCACCGAATACCAGCCGGCATAGGTGTCGATATAGATGTCGCCGTTCTGCTGCATCCGGTTCCAGACCACCTGGACCGAACGATGATGGTCAGGCTCCGTGGTGCGGATGAAGCGGTCGAACGAGACGTTCAGGCGTTCGTCCATCTCCTTGAACCGGCCGGCATTGCGCGCGGCGAGTTCGGCGACGCTCATGCCTTCGCTCTCGGCGGTTTGCACCATCTTCAGGCCGTGCTCGTCGGTGCCGGTGAGGAAAAACACATCCTTGCCGTTGAGCCGCTGAAACCGCGCCAGCGCGTCGGTCGCGATCGCCTCGTAGGCGTGGCCGATATGCGGAATGCCGTTCGGATAGGCGATCGCGGTCGTGATGAAGTACGTGTCGCGCTCGGCAGCCGCCGCCGGCTTGGCGGCGGGCGCCGGCTTCGAGCGTGGCGCGGCGGGCTTCGGACTTTCTGCCACGGGCGCCGCTTGAATGGCAGGGCTCGCTTCTTGCGGCGTTACCGCGCGCTTCTTCGGCGCAGTTTTCGTTGCGGACTTCTTGGCTGATTTTTTGACGGCCTTCTTCGCGACCTTCTTGGCCGACTTTTTCGCGGCTTTCTTCGGAGCCTTCTTTGCAGCCTTCTTCGAAGCCTTGCCGGCCTTCTTCACACCGCGCTTGCTCGTGGTCATACTTTTCTTGGCCGCACGCTTTTTCGCCGCTGCCTTCTTGCTGGCGCTAGCGGATGGCGACTTGCGAGCCTTCTTCGTCTTGCGCTTTTTCGAAGCTTTCTTTCCAGCCGTCGCCACCACGAATTCCTTTATGACTCAAAGATTGTTGGATTGAGATCAGGCGGAGCGTTACCGCGTCGCGTCCGCGAGCATCCCGAACACCGAGAAAACCAGCGGTTTTCGCTCCAAATTATAGGATTCGGTGTCGCGCGCGGCGCGGACGATCTTTTCCCATACCTCCGCCAGCCGTGCAAGGCGGGGCAGATTTGCGTTGGCGTCGCCAGCGCGCAGCTTTTCGCCGATCCAGCGCTCGATGCCGTCGGTGAAGGCGGCCAGCGCCACACGGTCGCTGGTGCCCAGCGCCTCGCCAAGGGCATGCAATTCGCGCGGATCGACCTGCGGCAGCGTCGCCAGCAGCGCCGCAGTCCGCTGCTGCAGCTTCAGCGCGTCGCCGCCGAGCAGCGTCAGCGCGCGGGACACGCTCCCCTCCGCGGCATCGGCAGCCTCCGATAGCGCCGGATCATCGGGTGCGATGTCAGCGGCCCGCGCTGCCGCGCGAATGACGTCGTCGGCCGCAAGCGGCCGCAGCGGCAGCTTGCGGCAGCGGGACAGGATCGTCGGCAAGGCCCGCGCCGGCGAATGGCTGACGAGCAGGAACAGCGATCGTTGCGGCGGCTCCTCGAGAATTTTCAGCAGCGCGTTGGCGGCGTTCGGATTGAGCTCGTCGACGGTGTCGACGATGCAGACCCGCCAGCCATCCACCGCCGCGGTCGAGCCGAAGAACGAAATCGTCTCCCGCGTCTCGTCGACGGTGATCACGGTCCGCATCACACCGCGATCGTTGAGGCCGCGCTCCAAAACCAACAACCCGCCATGCGCGCCGGCGGTGACTTGACGCGCGACATGATCATTCGGATCGAGCGCCAGCGTCTCGGCGCGCTGCACCGAAGGCAGGACTGGATTGGGATTGGCGAGCACGAAGCGCGCCATGCGATAGGCCAGCGTCGCCTTGCCGATGCCTTGCGGTCCGCCGATCAGCCAGGCATGCGGAATGCGCCCGCTGCGGTAGGCTGTCAGCAAGGCGGTCTCCGCCTCGCGGTGGCCGAACAGATCGGCCGTTTCGCGGGGATGCCTGATCGCCGTCTCCTGCTCGGCCTTGCGTGCGCTCATGCCGTTCCCGCCTTATTCGGGACCGCGAACAGGTGATCGCGCAGCGCCGTCCAGACGCGGCCGGCAACCGTGTCTGCGTCGGCATTGGCATCGATCAGCACGCAGCGTTGCGGCTCTTCCGCGGCGATCTGCTTGTAGGCATCGCGCAGCCCCTGATGGAATTGCAGATCTTCCGCCTCGAACCTGTCCGGCACGCCGCTGCCGCGGCGGGCCGCGGCGCGCTGGTGGCCGACTTCCACGGGAATATCCAGAATGATGGTCAGGTCCGGCTTGAGATCACCGATCGTGACCCGCTGCATGGCGTTAAGAACGCCGGGCGCGACCTGCCCCAGTCGACCCTGATAGGCACGGGTCGAGTCGGAGAAGCGGTCGCACAGCACCCACGTTCCCTGGCTGAGCGCCGGCTGGATGACGGTGCGAACGTGGTCGTCGCGCGCGGCCGCGAACAGCAATGTCTCCGCGTCCGGTCCCAGCAGCTTGCCCATTCCCGACAGCACGAGATGCCGCATGATTTCCGCGCCCGGCGAGCCGCCGGGTTCGCGGGTGACGATGGCGCGCAGCTTCGCCGCCGCCAGACGCTCGGCGAGCTTCTTGATCTGCGTGGACTTGCCGGAGCCCTCGCCGCCTTCAAAGGTAATGAACTTCCCGCGTCCGGATGGCCGCTGCAGCGTTGCCTGGTTCATGCTCAGAGCTTCTCTGCACTCGCGCGGAACACGCCGATGACGAGCTCGCTGGCTCCGTCGATCGCGCGGCGCATGGTCGACCCGGTGCCAACCGCTTCCGCAGCATAGACCGGCGCCTCCACGGCGACGTTGGCGCCGCGCCACACCTTGACGACACCGACCGGCTGGCCGGCCTCCACCGGGGCCCGCACCGGACCATTGTAGACGATGCGCGCGATCAGTTTCTCGTTGCCGTTCTTCGGCACCATCACCTTGATCGGCTGAGGGCTGGCAAGCTTCACCGAGCGGCTTTCGCCGCCGAACACCTTGGCATAGCCGACCTGCTGGTTGGCCGCGAACAGAGTGCGGGTCTCGAAATTGCGAAAACCCCATTCCAGCATCTTCTTGGCCTCAGAGGCACGATCATCGGGATCCTCGAGCCCGTTGATGACGACGATCAACCTTGTATCGTTCTGCACGGCGGAGCCGACCATGCCGTAGCCGCCTTCCTTGGTGTAGCCGGTCTTAAACCCGTCGGCGCCGTTGAGCGTGTTAAGAAGCGGATTGCGGTTCTGTTGGCGGATCTTGTTCCAGGTGAACTCCCGCTCGCCGAACAATTTGTACATGTCGGGATAGGCCACGATCAGATGGCGGGCGAGCTTTGCCAGTTCGCGAACCGTCATCCTGTTGGCGGGATCGGGCAAGCCGCTGGAATTGCCGAATGTCGACTTCGTCAAGCCAATCTCGCGGGCGCGCTTGGTCAGGAAGTCGGCGGCAAAGATCCGCTCATTGCCGGCCATGCCTTCGGCCAACGCAATGCAGGAGTCATTGCCGCTTTGGATGATCGCGCCCTTCAACAGGTCGTCCACCGAGACCTTGCTGTTGAGAATGGCAAACATGGTCGAGCCGCCGGCCGGCGCACCGCCCTTGCGCCAGGCGTTCTCGCTGATCCGGTATTCGTCCGTCAGCTTTACCTTGCCTTCCTTGATGGCGTTGAAGACGACCTCGACCGTCATCAGCTTCATCATGCTGGACGGCGCTCGCAATTCGTCAGCGTTCTTCTCGAACAGCACGCTGCCGCTGGAACCTTCGATCAGGATTGCAGTCGGCGCATCGCCGTCAAAGCCGCCGTCCTCTTTCTTCGGCGCGCCCTGCACGCTGTTGTTGGCGGCGTAGACGATCCCGCCCCAGCCCACCGCGAGCGCGACGGTAGCCGCCATCAGGCTTCGCCACGCAAGAACGGCCGCGGCGTCGGATTTGCGGGGAACGGAGGTCTCTGCTGCCATCGGCGATGTCCTGAATCCGCGCGTTTTAACAGTTGGAAGTATCGCAAACAACACAGGTTTTGGACGCGCAGCCGTGTCGATCCGATTGCGGCAGCGGACGAAGGAACATATCGTGGCGATGCCGCAATCTCCCGACAGAATACGAAAAACAGGGCGGAAACGCGATGCCATCTTCACGCACTATTTCCGCCAACGGGCTGGACTTCTTTATTGTTGAACAGGGTCAGGGTCCGCTGGTGCTGCTCTGCCATGGCTGGCCCGAACTGTCCCACTCCTGGCGGCACCAGATCCCCGCCATTGCCGAAGCCGGTTTCCACGTCGTCGCTCCCGACATGCGTGGGTTCGGGCGGACCAGCGCGCCGGCCGATGTCGGCGCCTACACCATCTTCCACAATGTCGGCGACATGGTCGCGCTGGTGGCGGCGCTCGGCGAAAAGCAGGCGGTCATTGTCGGCCATGACTGGGGCGCGCCAGTCGCCTGGCACGCGGCGATGTTCCGGCCCGATATCTTCACCGGGGTCGCCGGCTTAAGCGTTCCGCCACCCTCCCGCGGGCGCGGCCTGCCGCTCGAGACGCTCAGGCAGAACGGCATCACCAATTTCTACTGGCAGTATTTTCAGGCTCCCGGCGTGGCGGAGGCCGAGTTCGAGCGCGACGTCGCGGCGACGATGCGAATCGTGCTGGCCGGGCGCGGGCTCTCCGATCCGGCGGCCCATCAGTTCGTGCAGGAGGGCAAGGGCTTCCTCGGCGATACCGACCCGAATCGACCGTTGCCGAACTGGCTGACCGAGGCCGACCTCGCCTATTTCGCGGCCGTCTATCAAGAGTCCGGCTTTCGTGGCGGGCTGAACTGGTATCGCAACATCGACCGCAATTGGGAACTGACGGCACCCTGGCAGGGCGCGCAAATCCACCAGCCCTCGCTGTTCATCGCGGGATCGAAAGACGGCGTCATTACCGGGCTGATTGGCGCCAAGCAGGTCAAGGAAATGGAGCGCGTGCTGCCGAACTTGCGGCGGAAGCTGATTCTCGATGGGGCCGGACACTGGATTCAGCAGGAGCGGCCCGATGAGGTCAACGCCGCCCTGATCGCCTTCTTGAACGGCTAGTAGAGGCCGCGGCCGCTGAGGACTTCGCTTGGCCCCCGCGGATCGACCGGCAGGTAAGCCTGGCTCGGGGCCGCATAGTTGGCCTCGTTCTCGTAGGACACCGCGCGCGGATTTTCCGCGGCACGGCCACGCGAACGGCTGGAGGCCGACATTTCCGAGGTCGCATTGACCGAGGCGTAGTCCGCCGAGGTATTGCCGAGGCTATAGGGCCTCCCCGCCGGCATCGGCACTTCGCCCCGGATACGGCCCGCGGACGACGGCATCTCCGGAACAAACGGGCGGGCCGACGCGACCCGGACCGTGGCGGGGGACGGCGCAGGCTCGCCGGTCCGCAGCGTCGCCTGGAGCTGGCGGTCGTCGGAACCCTCGAGCGGGGCCCGGCCGACATATTCAACGCGGACCTTGGCGACGCCGTTGGCTTTGAATTCAAGCAGTTCCGCGGCCTTGTTCGAGACGTCGATGAGCCGGTTGCCGTGATAAGGGCCGCGGTCATTGACGCGGACGATCAGCGACTTGCCGTTCCGGACGTTGGTGACACGGGCATAGCTTGGGATCGGCAGGGTCGGATGGGCCGCCGTTAGCGAGGTCATATCGAAGACTTCGCCATTGGCGGTCAGCCGGCCGTGGAAGTCATCGCCATACCAGGAGGCCATTCCCTCGGCACGGTAGTTCGGGTCCTCTTCCGGCACGTAGACCCGGCCTGCGACGGTGTAGGGCTTGCCGACGCGGTAGGTTCCCCCGCCCTTCGGCACGGGATCGCCAAACGCCACGACGCGGGGGCTCGAGGAGACCCCGTATTTGGGATCGATGCGGCTGGCGAATTTGTCCGACGAGGCGCAATTGGCGAGGACAAGGCATGTTGCCACGGCAACAGTACCACGAACCGCCCGAACGATCGTTGTTGGCCGTCGAATCCCCATCACCCCAATTACCATTTTCAGCGGCCTGCTGCCTACGTTGAAGCGCTACGGCCTGATCCCCACGATGCGGCCCACCTCCGCATCACGTGGTGAAGATATCGCAACCGGAACACGGCGGAAATGGGGTGTGGTCGCGCGTGACGAATGATCTGGTCGCGTGTGGTGAATGAATGGTTGCCTGCTCTATCCGTTGATTTACGGGCACAGCGCCACGATTCATCGTGTATGCATCCTTCGTCTTAGGCCTTTCTGTGCCGCTTTCAGACAATCTGTTGCATCAAATCACCACTCACGACCGATCTGCGATTCCGCCCGGTGAATCTTTTTGACTGTGCAACGGTGGAGTCGTTCTGTGGATCGCAGGGGCGCAAAGGATTTGTGCGATGATCGAGACGGTTACAGCGGTGATGGGCCTGGTGAGCGCAGGCATTTTCTTAGCCCATGCATTTGAAGGCTATCGTTACAGAGCTTGAGTTTTGACGGCCGGGGTTCGGGTAGCCCGCCCGGACTTCAGACAGAGAAATGGCGATAGTTCGGATCAGGGATTCGGAAAGCTTTAATAAATTCGGACGAGCATCTGGTGTGGTAGGTGTCCCATGCGCAGCCACGACATAGTCTCCAACGGATTTCTCGCTCTGACGACGGCCAGTTTCGTGCTCCTCTGCTCGGGCCTGCTGGCAGTTGCATTCGGCTAGCGAAACGCCCGAACCAATTGGGGCAGCGATGCCGGGACGATGCGTCCCGGCGAAATTGGCAAGTGCCGACAGACCGCCGGCTAAGCGAACTGCCGCTGATCCGTCACCACCCTTTCCCGGTGCGTGCAGGGTGGCTTCTCCGGCTCAACCAGCGATACTGGTTCTTCGTGCCTACCGCCCCGGTGTTTCCCGACAAATCCAGTTTTCTTCTCTTGTGCTCCCACCTTCGCATCGGCTAAGCGCTTGATCGTAAAGGCAAGGAAGGGTGGCCGAGTGGTTTAAGGCACCGGTCTTGAAAACCGGCGTGCCTGCAAGGGTACCGTGGGTTCGAATCCCACCCCTTCCGCCAGAAATAGATTTAACTATCTGATTTTATTGTATTTTGTATCCTGCGACTGGGCCTACGCACAATCAAGCGCACAAACGGTTCTCGATGATCCAGATACCCTTTTTGCCGTCGGCCTTGCAGTCGTCGCAATCATTATTGCCGTCGGCAAGCTAATTGAGCGGGTTTGTCGCCCTCCGAGCGCGGAGGCAGACAAATGGATATAGCCCTCATTGTGATCGCGGTTTGCGTCGCCCTGTACGTCGCTGTTCGGTTGACGCTGCGAAACTACTTTCCGCCGGATACATGACCCGAACGCCCGGCCCCTTATGCAGGGCTGGTAAGAGCTTCGGATCCTGGAACCGGGCCTACGTGCAAAGCATTTATGGCTCTCTCAGTGTCTCTTTTGGAAGCGGCAGATGCAAGAATACCGCGCCTACATCATGGGGCCGGACGGCCACGTACAGAGCCGCATCGACATCCGTTGCGATGATGAGGCCGAGGCCATCAGGCTCGCCCAGCAGCTCGTTGATGGTCACGACGTGGAGCTATGGCAACTGGATCGACAGATCGAGACATTCAGACACACGTCCGAGCGGCCAATCCTGAGGCAGTCGATTACTGCCGATGGCGCTAACTGAGCTCAGACTCGGCTTGAAGCCAAAACTCCAAGTCGCGGTCTGCAGGGCACCCGTTCTGTTCCCAAATTTCCCGGGCGCGTGCACTGATCGCCTGCTTTGTGCGTCTCGCCTCCAGACGCTGCCGCAACCTCTGCCTTAGCTCTTCAATCCAAGCCGTCAGTCGCTCCACGGTCGTCTGATCATTGATACGCGAGACAATCCGGGTCGCTTGGTCGATCTTGCGTTCTAGTTCCCGGGGATCTTCACTCTGATCCATGTACCATCTCCATCTAAATAAGACGGTTCAGGTCACAGCTTTGTTCATAGCGATGATGGAAATTCTAGGCGGCCGATGCACGATGGGACTCCCTAGTGGACCCCTCAGCGTTTGTGCCCGTTGCACCTCCAATCAGGCCAAGGAGGAACTCCCCATGATGAAGATCGCTTTAGCAGGCTGCTGAAAAAGTCGTTTTGCGAGGCGATCGGAGTGTGATTCTGTGCATGTGGTTGATTCCTTTCGACTGAGGATCGGGATGCGCGGCGAAGATGAGCATGCGGAACGCCTTTTCAGCTACGTGCGGCTGGAGACACGGATCCCTACGGACCATCCGCTGCGAGCGATCCGGGAGCTTGTTGACGCGGCGCTGAAGGATTTGTCGCGATCGTTCGATCGACTGTATGCGCGCGAAGGACGGCCGTCGATCCCGCCGGAGCGGCTGTTGCGAGCGCTGCTGCTGCAGGCGTTCTACACGGTGCGCTCGGAACGGCAGCTGATGGAGCAACTCGACTACAACCTGCTATTTCGCTGGTTCGTCGGCCTGTCTGCGGACGATACGGTGTGGGACGCGACCGTGTTCTGCAAGAACAGGGACCGCCTGCTCGACGGTGATATCGCGGCGAAGTTTTTCGCGAGCGTTCTCAACCTTCCGCAAGTGAGCAAGCTGCTGTCCAGCGAGCACTTCTCCGTCGACGGCACGTTGATCGAGGCCTGGGCCAGCATGAAGAGTTTTGTGCCGAAGGATGGCGATGGCAGACCGCCGGCGGCCAAGGGCAGTGGCGGGCGCAACGCCGAGCGCGACTTCCATGGCGAGAAGCGCAAGAATGACACGCATTCTTCGAACACTGACCCGGATGCCAGGCTGTTCCGCAAAGGCGCCGGCAAGGAGGCCAAGCTCTGTCACATGGGTCATCTGATGACGGAGAACCGCAACGGGCTGATCGTCGATGCGCGACTGACCGAGGCCAACGGCACCGCGGAGCGGACCACCGCGCTCGACATGATCGAGGATAATGCCAAGCCTGGCAGCACGGTGGGCGGTGACAAGAACTACGACACTGCCGACTTCGTCGCAGGCTGTCGTGAGCGCGGCTGCACCCCGCATGTCTCCCAGAACAATGCCAATCGCCGCTCGGCGATCGATGCGCGCACCACCCGTCATCCCGGCTATCGCATCAGCACGATCAAGCGCAAGCGGATCGAGGAGCCGTTCGGCTGGATCAAGACCGTTGGCGGGCTGCGCAAGACACGCCATCGCGGCCGAGGATTGGTCGAGTGGTTCTTCGTATTGACCGCGACCGCCTACAACCTCGTTCGCATCCCGAAAATTCTGGCAACGACGGCATGAGTCTGTCTGGAGCATCGAAAATGAAGCAAAATCGCCTCCGAGACACCGCCTACGGCGTCGTTCAGACCTCGGAAGTCGCCGCATCCTCGCGCCGATCAAGAAAATCGCTCCTGCAATCAGCTTTTTCAGCAGCCTGTTAGTCGTGGCGGCAGGTGTGCTGATGACCGCCCCGCTCGTCACTCAGGTTAAGGCCCAAGGTGTCAAGATGGCCCAAGTCGATATGCAGACCGGGCGGCATTTCGAAGACCGTGACGACCGCGACTATAGGGACCGTCGCCGTTACGACTCCAACGCCACAGTTGGCGTCGGTCCAGGCGGTGTCACCATCGGGACAGACGAGACGTGAAGATTGACCACGGATCGATCTAACGTTTAGTACCAGCGTCCTCGGCCGTACCACCCGCCGCCGCCAATCAGCAGAATAACAAGCACAATAATGAGAAGTGTGGTGGTATCCATGAGCCTTACTCCGCCTGCTGCGTAAACGCAGTGCGCAGCTTGGAATTCTAACTGTTGATAACGTTTAACCGTTGGGTCCGGTTCCGAGACCTTGCGTGGCGAGATGGCACGTCATCAGCCGAAGTAGGTAATGCGCGCAGATTGACGACAGGATCGTCAAGCCCTGCCGCACCGTCATGCGTGACGCTGCCGACGACATGGGCAAGCGGGCCGAGGCACGGCGTATACGCCTTTTGGCGTAGGAGGCCAGCCTCCGGGTAGTCAGCCAACGCCATACGGCTTGTTGAGAAATTAATCGCGATTGCCCAGCGCCTTCTCCGCGTATTGATCAATCGCGACGGTGATCGCCTGAACGTGTTGATAGCAGTGGCCTTCACGGGCGGCCCGCTGGCGAAGTTCAGCAAGCGCGCGAATCCATGGCGAGTCATCCGCCTTGTCGCCGTACCATTTCAATTGTTCGCGCATCACCAGCTCCGACCGCCCAACCCTTTCGTTGGACCGCCCTGCACACACTCTCGTTCTTAAAAGAGACAGCCGTGGCGCGGGGCAGGGTTACGCCACGACTGTCCCAGTGCGCCCATCATGCGGAAAGCGCAAATCTTTCTACCGGGAAAAAATGGCAATGAAGAGCAGAAACAATGGCGGGCGCAAGCCCGACACGATGGTTCCAGAGCACGGATTACAGCGCGTCTTTCCCGGTTCGCCGACGCCGTAGGGCTTGTTGAGAAAGTAATCGCGGTTGCCTAGCGCCTTCTCTGCGTACTGATCGATCGCGACGGTGATCGTCTGAACTGTTGGTAACATCAATCGTTGCCCAATTAGTGTCAGGAAACCGGTGCTCCGTACCCTACCCTTTCTGGGGGGCCGCCATGGAGCTCGAGCTGAGAAGATTGCCTCTGTTCAGGACCAATCAAACCATGACTGCCGTTTCTGCGGCGGAAGGCTCACTCTCCTCAAAACGATCATGGAATCTGAAAGCGGAGACGTCATTCATATATTTGAATGCGGATAGTGCGGAGAGCGCATTTGGAAGGACTAGGCTAGAAGTCCGCTACTGGGCGGCTAGACCTCATTTGGCGGCCCGACGCACGACGTTTCCGGACGACACGCGCCGGGCCCTGCCACCCCCGGTCACCCCCCGGAATGGCTAATTCAGGTTGGATCCGATTCTTGTCAGAATTGGGCGCATGCCACGAGAGAAGAAGATCACCTTCGGAGAGATGCGAGAGGCCGGCGTCTTTGGCGTCGTCGTCTTCTGCAGCGACTACCATTGCAGCCACTCCACCAGCCTGCCCGCCGATCGTTGGCCAGACCATGTTCGGCTCTCCGATATCGAGCCGCATTCGTCTGCAAGGCGTGCGGCAAGCGCGGTGCCGATGTGCGGCCTCTCTATGGCGCAGCCCAAATGGGCCTAGCCGGTCGTAGCTAAGCCCTTCGTCTTCGGGCCAGCAACTCGAAACGAACAAGAATAGCTGTGCAAGCGGCTAGCGCGCCCAAGGCCATCAAAAGAACCGTCGTGAGCATGGGAAATCTCCAGCCCGATGATTCGCAATTTCTTAAACTGTGAATTATCTCGGCCGAATATTTAAGAAGAAGTTAACATCCCGCCTTCCTGACGGCGGCAAGCTTAGAAGAGATCAATGACCGTCTTTGTCTATGTCAACACGGGCAAGCAGGTTGGTGACCCCGAGCATATCAAGGTGTTCGCCAATCAGGACGCTGCCGAAACGTGGTTTGCGGAGAACGATCCGGAAGGCGTTGCGTTTGAATATGAGGTTCTGGAGTGAATCGACTAGACCCCAGAAACCCGCCGGGGTTGAGATCGGCGGGTTTCCGTACTCTCGCGGGGGCTTGGGCGTTGCCGCGATTAGGTCATGCATACCAATCTGGAGTTTAACGGTTCACTAAGTTTGCATCGGCCGGCACCCGTCACCCCTACCCGCTGATCAGCCGGCACGTCCCCACCGTTAGAAACGGGCACTGCCCACGGCGGTGCAGTCGCCAAGCCCGTCCCATGGCGCATTGGAATGACGGCCCCAGCCTCCTCCCCCCGTGGCTCGGGCCGTTTCTCCGAAGCTTGGCATAGACATTGCTCCAGCATGTATTTCGAGACCGGCGGCGTCTTTATTTGGACGAAACCGTTTTCTCACGCGAGGAAAACGTCCTGAAACAATGGGCGAGCTATCCTTGTCTCCAATGATCAGGGGATGGCCAAAATGCAATACTTATTCGAGCTGATTTGGACGCAGTCATGCAGCAGATACCTGGCCTCAATGGGGCCAGCAGGAGGCTCAGCGATGCGTTCGAATTGTGAAAACGTGACGAGGTAATGCCGAGTTGGAATGAAGCGCTTTGAAGTCAGGAAGCATCGAGTTCAACGGGCGCACGATCGCCTGTCTAATTCGCAACCAGTCCGCCACTGGGGCGTCGCTGGAGGTGGTCGGCGCAATGGGCATCCCGACGCAATTTACCCTTCTGATCGTTGCTGATCGCTTGAGGTGCGGGTGCACTGTGATATGGCGAACCGAACGCTTGATCGGCGTCAAATTCCACTAAGCTTATGTGTCGAAGGGATTAACCCGCCAGAGTTCAGGGTATGACAAAGAGGCCGGCCCGGTTCTTGTTTTCCCCGATAGTGTAGATTCTGCGCTCGTTAGGGCGCGCAAGGGGACGGCTCCGGCACGCGCACTCCCAGCTTCCGCGCCGGGGCCGTTTCGGACTGGGTATCCTCATTGGCACGACCAGAAACCTATTGCTTGAGCAACCTATTGCCCTGGTACACCCGGTTTGAGGACCCAAGGCTACAGGATGATCTTGCTATGACGGTTTTTGTCTACGTAAACACCAGCAAGCAGGTTGGCGACGCCGAGCACGTCAAGGTGTTCGCCACCACGGACGCCGCGAAAAAATAGTTCGAAGAAAACGATCCCGAAGGCGTTGCCTTTGAATATGAGGTCTTGGAGTGAGTGCTGAAGGAGGCTCTGATGCGCATCCTGGTCTTGGCGATTTTGGCGATCGGGATAATCTCAATGGGGCCGGCGGCTGCCCAGATGTACGATCCGGCTTATCCGGTTTGCCTGCGGGTATACGGCCCGGCCACCTATTACGAATGCGGATACACGTCGCTGCCTCAATGCAACGCGTCGGCATCGGGCCGCTCGGCACAGTGCGTCATCAATCCATATTTCGGGGGCGCGCAAGCGGGTTATCGGCGGCATGGCCGGGTCTACTAAAGTGAACCGGATTGGCCGCAGGACCGCCTATGCGATGGTTGTCATCTTGGTTCTGGCGATCGCATGGCAAGTGCTAGGATCGCTGTAGGCCCGCCAGCGTAGGCCGCCCCAGTTTGGCACTGCGCGGGCGGCCCGGCGCACGACGGTTTTGGACGACACGCGCCGGGCCTTACCCACCGGAATGGCCCATTCAGGCTGGGTGTGATTCTTGGCAGAATTGCGCACCCTAGGGACCGTAGGTCGCAAGGCCAGTAGGCAACCGTCACTCAACCGGCGCGTTTGAATGCCGGCCCCAGCCCCTTTCGTAGGAACGAACTCTCAACGCCTTGCGTTGTGTGAACGCTCCGTGAGGCGCGTACCATGAATAACACGGATCAGGACACGGTATTGCGAGCTATGGAGGACGCCAGGCGCATCCTCGCAGAATACATCGCGCCAGGTCCACACGACGCTACACGTACAGTGCACAGGCTCATCGCCGTCCTCGATAGAGATGAGGTTGTCCTTGCTCTCGATCGAATGAAACGGCGCCGAACTCTTCGCCTTGTGGAATAGAGGCGCGCCCGGGGGTTAAGGCCCCGGACACTTCCGGACGACACGCGCCAGACCTAACCGTTGCAGGTCGTATCCGACGCCTCGCTGCCCCGTCGCCCAAAGGACTACCCCGCCAAGCCTCTTGACAGGTTGCCGCCCGCGCCTAATTTTTTCGCCGGGGCATCGCCCCTCTAGCCAAAAGGGAAAGCTGTAACGACCGTCAAAGGATGACGACGATGATGGACGAAAACATTGCCCGCTTACGAACCCATCGCAATAATATCGCCCGCTACCGGCGTTTGCTCCAAACCAAGCTTACTGATCTAGAGCGCCAATTTATTGAAAGGCGTCTGTCCGAGGAGCAATCGGATTACGAGCGTTTGGTAGAAGGCACCTTCCCCATGACATTCAAAATTCCGAAGACTCCTGAAAAGCAGCCAACAGCTTACGAGGCTGTCTAGGGCTCGCCAGGAACGGACCTGTAACCGTTCGCGTTGATGCGGGCGCCACGCCCCCCTGCATGGCGCATTGGAATGGCGGCCCCAGCGTTGATTGCCCCCAGGCTGGGGCCGTTTTTCGCGACCTTACTCAAATGTCGCCGCTACTCTCATACCCTTCACGCCGGCAGGCGCCGAGCTGTTCGCCTGAGGTCGGTTTTTCTTTTGTTCAGCTTGGAACGAACCAACGATCTGATTCTTCTCTGGAGCAAAGTCGCTTGGACGAGATCCGATGCCCCATTACTATTTGGATTTGCGCGATGAGGACGATCTAGCGGTTGATGAAGAGGGGCTGGAACTGCGGGACGTCGCGGCCGTGCAGGAGGAGGCCACACGATCCTTGGCGGAACTGGCTGGGAATGCGGTTCGCGGGCCCAGCTATGATGGCAATCGAAACCATCAGATGGCGATTGAGGTCAGAGACGAGACCGGCCCGGTGCTTGAAGTGAAATTCAGTTTTCAGATCAATAGGCAGAAGTAGCGGTCCAAATCGTGCCGACCAGCATTACCGGCAAGGCGCTTTTGCGGGGCGCTGGATAATGCTCCAGGAACACACTATGCCGCGACCTGTAACCATTACGCTTTGGTCCCTCGCTGCCGCGTGTTTATGCGCATTCACATTCGCCGCAGCGATCATGGCGCATTGAGACCGCCGCGGTTGGCGACCCAACTACGAAAGGGCCCCAGCGGCGGCGCTGAGACCCTTCCGAGGTGTCGCACGGGGGGAAGTGCGACATCATTTCAATCACCCACTCCACCAGTGGTTCCTAACGCCCAAGCCGGCGCTCGACCCGCTTGCGACCGCTGCCAACTTTCTTGACGGCCTTCTTCACAGCGCTGGCGGACTTCTTTGTCTTCTTCGCCGTGTAGCGCACTTCATAGTCCTGCCCGCCGGCGACCCGTGCACGGTCCTGCGTGCGTCCGCGGGCTGATTTCTTCTTTGCCTTTGCCATCCTGCAATACCTCCCATTGCAAGCGGCAACGCGTCATCATAGGCGGGGTTCCAATTCCGGCGCGCCGGAACGATTCAGCACAGGTCGATTTAGATTCGCATTGCGTGGAGTTCATAATGCGTAGGTCTAGTTGGACGCCATCAATAGTCCCGAATGACAACGATGAGACGGTTTACTTGGTAGCGGATGATTTCGGTCGATTAGGCCGCGCGTGGTCCGAAGCAGATTACGAAACCACCGACCTCGAAACGGTAATTCAAGACCTGCTGACCGGCCAATATAGCAACCCGATCCGCATCGTCGCCTTCAATACCGCCGAACGTTGGTCGGAAGACGTTTCCGAAGACGTCGCGCACGAATTGCGCCGTCGCTGCGATCTGCAAATGCGCGATCTCCCCCCTACGATCTCTGATTTTGTCGAACGGCATGAGGATCGTGATCGGCGTCAGTTGACCCTTTGGCTAGTTTAACTCAGACTCCCGAGTTGTAACTGGTACGATATCTGCACACATTTGAAGTGCACGCGGTGCCGCTCAATTGGCTGGGTCGATCCGCGTCCGAAATGGACGGAAGTAATAGATTATCAAGGGGCATTTTTTCGCCCTAGTTCATCATTTACTGATCGAGCTTTGTCACATGTCTATTTCTGACGAGTTGGCCAAACTCATTCCTATTGGCGAAGAAAACGCGGTATCTGGCCTGTTGCTTTGGAAGCAACTGAAGATGTGGTCACCGGCGAGTATTAAGCACACTTTGAGGCTGATGGCTCGGGATGGTTTAATCGAACGCAGGCAAGTTCTGCGCGACGGCCACGAGACGACCTTGTATTTCAGGTCGCGCAGTTGATTCAGAATCAAGCCCGATACAAAGGCTGACTGGCAGAACAAGTTCGAGGATCCGGTATCGTTGCCCAGGGCAAGAAGCTGTCACGCTTCGTGACTCCGCCGACTACATCACCAGCTTGCCGAAGATGCGTCCAAAATGTCGAAACACGATCTACGTCCTAATAATGTCAGGCAATGCCCAACGGTTGATGGTTAAGCGGACGATTGAAGTCCGGCGCCTTCGCCTGCCAGGACTCGCGCGTCAGTCGGTACGCTACGCCGCGGGGATCCTCTCCTGCCCCCAAGTGCTGGCGCTTCCCTGTCGGTATTCCGGCCTCGTCGTGCATCACCACCACGTCGTCATGCACCGAATAAAAACCGACAGTGATAGCGCCAGGGTTGTCCCCGAACGGCGCTGCGGTTTGCACCGACACCGCTTTGATGTCAGCTCTTGGCCGTGGCTTCGCTGATTGGCGTGCGGGAGCAAGGGGCACAGTGTCCGCGCGCTTTGCCTCGTCACCACGAGCAAGCAGGGTATCGAGCCAGGTCACGCTCTGCCCTTGCGGAAGTCCACGCCGTAAACGACGTTGCTGGCCGGCTCTTCGATCTCAGCCAGTCGCGCCGCAGCCCTCTCCCGCTGGATCGCGAAGGCCCGTTCCGGTGAGCAATCCAGCTCGGCCTGGATATCCACTGCTTCAGTTATTGCTCCCAGCAGTCCGCCATACTGAATCATTGCTTACTCCCCGCAAGAATGGCGAGTGCTTGCTTGCAGACACAGCCCGGCGCCTTGTTCGTCAGGTCTCGCCGCAGCATTGCAACTGGCAGGCCTTCAAACTGCTTCTTCAGCTCAGCCGCCTTTGCGTCCACAAACGCCTCGGCCTCTGCGCATGTTGCCCTGATCCGCTCGTCAAGCGGCGGCGTGCGATTGATTGCCATCTTCTGCTTTCCCTCGTTGCTGGATTGCTGCGAGCGCCTTCCTGGCATCCGCGGCCTCGTTTTGAGCCCGTCTCACTGCGCGGTCCTGTTCTTTCTCACGCGCAGCCAAGTAGCACTGGACATCGTAAGGAAGCGCCTTGAAGCGCGGCCCCATTGCCTTCGGCCACGAGCGCGGCGGAGGGATCGCGGCAATGCTGCTGATCACCTCCGCCACTGCACCCCCCGCTGTTGGATCGGCGAAGCCGTTAGCGAGGTGCGAGTCGGAAATCTCCTTGACTGCCTCCCAAATCTTTTCGATGGGGGCCACCTGCTCACAATCACGGATGAAGGCCGCGACGTGAACAGGCGCCGCCGGCAACGCACGGACGTTTGCCTGAATGCACCACTTGCCAAAGGCTGTCGGCTCTTCCTGGATGCGAGCGTTCAGCAGTGCCTGCAAAACAGGACTGTTCATCGGCCAGCCTTGATCAAGGTGCTATGCGCCTTACCCAGATTCCGACGCAGCAAGCTTAGTCGGCTGTAGCCCCTCAGATCGCCTTCGACCGATCCAAGCTTGCGCAGATGCTCGTCAAACTGATCAAGCGCCTCCGCCCTCTTGCTATGACCATACAGATGGAAATCGGCTGCGATCTGGTCGGGACCACGACCCTCCCCCGTCCAGTTCCTCGCGGCTTGGTCTACCTGCTGCAGAAAGTCGTCCTCGCTCATGATGCCCTCTTCAAGGATTTGATCTGACCGGCGATGCGCGCCGCCTTGTCACCCTTGGCGGATGCAAGTTGCTTCTGCAGTGCCTGGATCTTGGATGAATGGTCAGTGGTGCTCCGGTTCGGCTGGGAAACGCCAGGCCGCTGGACCGGAGGCAAGGCCTGCGGGACCGCCTTCGGCGCCGCCACCATCCGCCGGTACTTTATTGCATCGGCTGCAAGTCGCTGAAATGCAGGATGGTGGAGTGCCAGGTTTGTTTCTGCTTCACGCGCAAACTGCTCACGCGATAGCCCGTATTCGGCGACGTAAGAAACGAGATCCTCGACCATCTCGGCCTTTTCAGCCATCGTCATCGGGCCAAGCGCCGCATCTGACGCGCGGCTGTACTGCTGGCGCATTGTCTGAAACTGTTGCTGCTGGACCTGGGCCTGCTGCTGTTGCCATTGCGCCTGGGCGCTTTGGAGCTGACTAACCCGCTGCAGTACGCCCATCGCACGATTGAAGCGCTGAGGATCCTGCTGTGACAGGAGATTAAGGGCAGGCTCCCACTGCTCGGCCGGAATGTTGGCCAACTCGGGGAAGTGATCGACCAGGTTCGCCATCGCATACTGGTTTGCGACGTTGAGGGCGTTTGCGTAACTCTGCTGGACTGCCTCAGCCTTGGCAAACTCACCTTCCAGAGCCTGCCGCACCTGCGGAATCTTCAACGCCTTGCGGGTCTCAGGATCGAGACCTTCCATCGTATCGATCGCGTCCGCGGCATCGTCGTTGCCAGGCACGTTCTGCGCAGTCTCGGCCTTGGCGTCTTCCTTGGCCGACATCTCAACGCCGAGCTGCTCCGCAATCTTCGGATCACCCTTGATGACCTTCGCCCGCTCCTCATCGACTTTGTCGGTGAGGGTGGCCAGGTCGAGACCGTCGGCAAACTTCAGCAGATCGGTGCGGGTCGCCGCATAATCCTTGGCCGCCTGCTCGACGGTGACAGCCTCTTTGGTATCAATCTCGCCACGAAGCTCCGTTACCGAAAGCTCCAGCTCAGGCACCTGCGATGCCGCGCGGTTAGCTGCAGCTTGCCGGACAGGATCGCCCTCCGGCGCGTCTTGCTCCGCGGGCTCATCCTTCCTGGTCGTAAAGCCCGCCTTGGCGTTTTCATACTCACGGCCGAATAGCCCTTCGGTGGATGGCGTGAATTGGCCCGTAGCTTCGTCGCGATTTTCGCTCATTGAGCCTCTGTGATGTTGAGAACTACGCAGCCGTATTGACAGGTTGTTGGCTCAAAGTGGCCGCCAAATAGCCCCATTGTGATCGATCCTTCAGTTGGGGCGCTGATTAATTGGTGCCGTGCCATGATGTTGGTCCGAAAAGCACTATTTGCGATGGGTTGTGCATGGGGGATAGTCCTCGCCATCAGCCAGTATGCCAGCATGCTCTTTGAATGAGCGACCACCACGCTCGGAGCCATTTAGAGGGCCGTAAAGCGCGCGTCCGTCGCCGGCGGGTGTCGTGGCAGGATCGAGGCCGGCCGCACGTAGAGCCTCCAGAAGGGCTTGGCGAGTCCATTCGCTAGGCTTGCTCCCTTTGGCACGAGCAGCACGATCAACCAGCGCCGTGATCTCGGGCTGGACGCGGATCGTAATGTTGTCGGAGAAGCGGACGGGCTCAGTCATTGGTCTTAGCCTTGGTGATGCGGTACCCGCGCTGCTGCATCAGTTCGAGCGCAGCCCGGACTTCCATGTCGGATAGCTGGCAAAGCGGGGTGTGCGTCTGGAGCATGCGGGCAAGTTCGCCCAAGTCCTCGCCGCTCATTTCATTATCACCGTTTCAGTGGGGGACAGATCGGCGTCTGGCGCGTAGATCGGCTGGCCGTCAGTGGTGCGGGCAATCTCGACCGGCATCAGCCGCGGACGCTCCAGAGCCTTGCCGGTGCGGGTGATGTGTTCGCCGCCTATCAGCCAATCGAAGACTGCTTGCTGCTCAACGACAGCCAGGCGCCCGAACGGCGTTGCCGTCGCGCACTGCCTCATCAACTCGCCTAGGTGTTTGTCAGTCATGGTGCGATCCCGGTTTCAGTGTAGTGCGCCGGGGGGCACAGAGGTGCCGGGGTCGCCAAATCAGATGCTGACAATGTAAGGCGAACCGATCTGTTTTGCCAATTGTTTTGTACGTAGAGATGTACGTTACGAGACTGAGCTAGACAAACAGCCCGTATTTTCTAGGTAACTTCAGCGTGATTGGCGGAAGATGCATCCGCCGGCTGCCCGTATTCCGCAATCAAAGCGCGGTCGATCACGCCCATCACTTCATCAAGCACTGCATCAGGTGAGCGCTGATCCGCTCTCGGCACCCGCTCCTTGATCATGTTCACAAGGCGAACGAGAATCTCGGGATCGACACGAGCAGGCAATGGGCCGGGATCATAGGTGATCTGTGCAGGCGGTGGCGCCTGTCCGTGCCTTGGATCGATAATCACCCGCTCGATCTTCTGCCAGGATACCGTCAGGTTCTTGGACTCGCTGTCATCCGCTGGCTTGTCGCCATAGGTGCGCGGCGCATACTTCCCCACCAGCCATTTGATGTTGTCGGTCTGCAGCCGGGCCCGCTGCACTCTCGCGTGGTCCGCAACCGCCTTGCCGTTCTCAATGAAGAAGTCGCCGGCATCGTCAAACGAGACCTCAATAACCCTCTCTGCCCAGAAGTCAGCCCAAGCCAACCTCGCGCGCGCGTAATCGTTCTTTAGGTCTTCACGGCCATTCATCCACCTGTAGAACGTCAACCTGCTTGGCATCCCCTCTTCTCGACAGATGCCAGTCAACATCTCTCCATCCATGATCCGTTGCAGAATCTGGTTCGCGATCTCTTTTGAGTATTCAGACGGTTTAGCCATTGGTTCCTGGTCTCTTGATCTTCAGACCTCGGTAACACCGGTAACAGGGGTAACTCTGGTCACAGCGGTAACACCGGTAACTTTTCATTCTCCAGCGTCGGCGTTCCGCTCCTCATAGTCGGCAATCCATCTGTCGATGCAGTAGCGGTGCAGGTGTCGCCGGTAGCCGCCGTGGTGAACCTCCAGGGTCTCGCCGCGCTTCCAGCAGTGATCGCATTTGTGTCGATTGCTGATGACCTCGGAGACGTCGACGCCCAGCTCTTCCGGTGTGAACTGGGAGCGCAACAGGGCAGCGGCCTGCCTGGCAGGCTTGCCATCGATCCAGACGTGGGGCTCGTCGATAAAGTTACCGGTGTTACCGGCCTCCTCGAGATCAGTAACAGGCTCGTCGGGAATTTCTGCTGTCGCAGCAATGGTGTTCGATCGGGTGTTACCGGTGTGACCACTGTTACCGGGGGGCATGGGCTCAAGCCAGTAGCGGCTCTTACCGACCTTATGCACCTCGCCCGCCTTCGCCATTTTGCCAAGCAGACGCTGGACGCTGACACGAGGCTTGCCGGTTGCGGCAACGATCTCGGCCGGTGTCATTGGATCGCCGTGATCCTGAAGCGCGGCAATGATCTGCGATCGCTCGTCCGACCGCCGGACCTCAGCAGCCTCGCCCAGGATCGTCCAGAAACCGCCCGCGAAGAGGAGCGCGGTTTCCTTCTCGTCGACGTCGCGCCCGCGGACGTACAGCGTCTTGCCGTTCTGGTTGGCGTCGAGAACGAGCGTCGTATCGGCACAGGCGCTCAGTCCGTTTGATCCGCTCAGCGCCTCCAGCGGGTCGTCCGCGCCGCCCTTCTTGGTGTGGTGCAGGCCAAGAACCGCTATCCCATGCTCCGTTGCCCACTTCTGCAACGGCGCCCAAGTGGAATAGTCGCTCTCGTAGGCATTCTGGTTCCTGTTGCCCGGCGGTTTGATCCGCTGCAGCACGTCGATCACAACCAACCGTGGCGCCGGCACCTCCAGACGCCACCTGTCCAGCAACTCAAGCAAGCCACCGTCGAGGCGCAGCGGTTCCGTCGCCCATTCCAACCGAGAAAGGTCCGGCCGGTCTCGCTCATTCGGGAATAGTGTCTTGATGCGGCTCTGGATCCGGCGTTCGCCGTTCTCCAGGTCGATATACAGGACGTCGCCCTGCTCGCACATGATGGAGCCCATCGCGACGCCGCCGGTCGCAACAGCGAGTGCCATGTCAATGGCAAGCCAGGTCTTGCCGAGCTTCTGCCGCCCCGCAAGAACCAGAAACCCTTCGCTGAGATAGCCCGGCACCACCCATTTGAGAGGGTCGAATGTTCGGGCCATCAGCTCGACGGTGTTTGTTCGCCGGAGCCGTTCCGGCGTCGACGCCCTCGCATCAAGTCGCAGGATCTGCGCGTCGAGTTGGCGGTTGCTTTCCATCACAGCTTCCAGCCCCTCGCAATGAACGTTGCATTGACTTCGGGCGGTAGACAGCCGGGCGCTACTTCCTCAGTCCATCGAACTGCGGTTTGCGGATCAATCGATCCATTCGCCAAGGCTACCCCGTGAAAGGCCACCTCCTCACGAATGAGTTCGAGTCGCTTGCAGACAGTGCGGAGAGCTGCCAACACGAACTCGCGCTGTTGGTCTGGCGGGGCGTGACCTGCGTCGGTATTGTTCTGCTCATTGCGCCCTCCATGCTCGAATGCGGGAGGGTGTCCGCTTACGGAAACGGTCGCCGATCGGTTCATGCACAACGATATAGCCGCGACCAAATACACTGCGGGCCAAGGCTTGCACGAAGTCGGAAGAGGTCTTATTGTCCGAGCTGTCCGCCAAGACATGCTCTGGAATCGGCCCGCCGCTCAGGTGGGCCTTTTCTTTGGTGGGCATGAGGGTTACGCGGCCTCCAAAGCAGCAGCCACAGCGGCCTTCTGGAACGCCTCGACCTCATCCTCAAACCAAACCACGGCGCGCGCGTCGGGATCGAGTTTCGTCCCCTTCGGGAATTTGCCGTCAGCGATCTTTGCGTAGAGCGTCGGCTTCGCCCATCCGGTGGCAGCAAGCACCGCGGGCAGTCGCATTACCTTCCGAACCATTGTCTGATCTCCTAAGGCCGTAATGGCCTAGGAGCAAATCAATCATAATGCCGGAATCGGCCCCCGAAACAATTGGGGGGAGATCAAACCTTCCGAGCGGCATGCGCGACGACGCGCCTGTAATGGTCCCAGCATTCGTCCGCTTTGTTTGGCGTGATGGCTATTCCGAATGTGCCCTCGCACCAAGCTGCTGCCTTTTCCAAAATGACCTTCTTCGCCCCATATGGGCGCTGCGTCGGCAGTGACATACCGCGGCGCGCCTGCTCTGGGTTCTCCGGGTCGATGATCTCGTTGATGCTCTCGTGAATATCATCGAGCGCTTCCCGACTGCGCCTGCGCAGTAGAACCGGGATCATCTGAGCGCGCTCTTGTTCCGCTGCAATCATGCGCCCTTCTGGAGTAGCGTTGTGGCGTTCAATGGCTTGGTCTTCTGCTTCCGCGAGCCAAAGATTTTCGCAGTGCTCGCCCACCAAGAGGGCTCGCGCGTCCTCCAAGACCGGCTTGCGCCCTTGTCCTCTGCCGGCACCACCGCGGCTCATTTCCGCGCCCCGATCTTGACGACGTTGCTGCCGCCAACCGTCTTGCCGGTGCAGTAGGCAGCCCAATCCGCCATCAGCCGGCGTCGCTTCTCCAGCATGTCGCCGCGGTGGTAGGCAGCCTTGACCTTATCCTTGATGGTGTGCGCCAGTGCCATTTCGGAGAGTTCGTCTCCGTAGGCGGTTTGCTCCATGCACCAATCTTTGAAGGTAGACCGAAAGCCGTGAACGGTCGCCACGTCCGGCGCATAGCCCATGCCCTTCAGCAATTCGGACATGGCAGCGTTTGACAGGCCGGCGTCGGCCTTCCCGCCCGGGAAAAGGTAGTCCCCTTCGGTCGGCACCGCTTCAAGCGCGGCCAGGGCCTGCTTTGTGAGCGGGACGACGTGATCTCGCTTGCGGGCGCCCTTCTTGCCCTTCACCCGCGCCGCCGGGATCGTCCAAAGCTTTTCGTCCTTGTCGATCTCCTTCCATTTGCCGCCGATCGTGTCACCCGTGCGGGCTGCGGTCAGGATGGTGTATTCAAGCGCCCGGGCGCTAACGCCTTCCTTGGCCCGAAGCTTCGCCATGAACGCTGGCATGTCGCTGTAGGGCAATGCGGCGTGGTGCTCCACGGGGGCCACCTGAGACCGCGCTGGCAGGAGCTGGTCAAGATGCCCGCGCCAGGTCGCCGGGTTCTCGCCATTGCGGTAGCCGCGGGCCTTTGCGTAGGACAGAACCGTTTCGATCCTGCCGCGAGTCCGCAAAGCCGTTTCGGTTTTGATGTTCCAGAGCGTTCCCTGACGCCCGTTCTTTTCGGTCCGCTGCTCTAGCACCTTCATGACCAGACCAACGTCGATCGCTGCTACCGGAAGATGGCCCAAGAAGGGATACGCATATGTCTCCAGGGTCGATGCCCACTGACCGGCGTGCTTGTCACTTTTCCAGCCTGACTTGTTCGCCTCAATGTAACGCTCTGCGCATTCCTTGAACGTTAGAGCCTTGGCCCTCTCTACCGCCTGCTCGGCCTTGCGGGCTTTCCGCTCCTCAATGGGGTCGACACCGTCCACAACGAGCCCGTAGGCTGCGTCCCGCTTCTTGCGGGCATCCTTGAGGCTGACCAGCTCGAAGTCCCCCAGGCCCATCTTACGGGCGCGGCCGGCCATCATGTAACGGAAGACCCAGGCCTTGGTCTTGAAGTCGCTGACCTGCAGATAGAGGCCTCCACCATCGCCATAAAGACCCGGCTTAAGGTCCTCTTTCTCCGTGAATTTCACCGAAAGCTTGTTGGTGGGCCGCGCCATCGCATTCCCCCTATGTACGACTCTACGTACAAATATGCGCTAGCTTTCACGGGATGGCAATAGCCCTTGCTGGACTATCCAGACATAAAAAAGCCCCGTAGAATCGGGGTTTCTTGGACTCTATGAGACGAGGCGAGACATGAAAACTACGGACACCCCTTCCGCCAATTTGGCTAAATTACCGAAATTTCTGACCAATTCAGTCTTCTTACCCACACATCTGCCCACCCAGGTTCGCCAGCGGCGACTACCCCGAAGCAAGTAAATGCTGGTGTCGAGCGAACCTCTCGTATTCAAGCCGCGACGGAGTGATCATGGACACTCTCCTCATCGGCGCAGCGATCATCATCGCGCTCTATATCGCGCTCCGTCTGGTGCTGCGGTTCTACTTCCCGCCGGATACTTGACCTTGAGTAGAGAGGCTAACCCCGCTTTCGATCTCACCCTCGCCGGAAGTAGCAACTATCAAGAGTGGCGAATGGATATTGTCCGGCTCGCCACGTTCGTTGACCCACCAACGACTTCTCAGGATGAGGCTCTCAACGAGGTATGGGTAGTTCCCGGTTCGGACATTGGCAGGAGGCTCGATCACACGAGCGGCGATGCCGGGAAACGTGAGTCGGTAGACCTTCCCGATCTTTAGGCTTGATCCGCGCCGCATCCAGCTCTCCTCCGTCCTCGCATTTTTCAGCACGCATCTGAACTCGGTACCTTAACAATAGTTACGAGGGAGAATGGTTAAGAGAGGGTTAATTTGGCCACCAAGCGAGACCTTTCCCTCTTCCGGTCGACATGCACCGAGGCCTTCCCATTCGGGTCACCCACTGGAATGGTCTGTTCAGGCTGCGGGTGATTCTTGGCAGAAACAAGCGCCAGCGAGCCCGAGCACCTAATGACGCCCGCTCACCGTCGAAGACGCCGTCTCCTCCGAAACTGGCTCATCATCGGCAATCGCGCGCCACCCTGCCCCCTCCAAGTCGTCGTACTGGCCGTTCTTGAGCGACCAGAGAAAACCCGCCAGGCCGAGGGCGCCGAGCGTGAGTGCGAGCGGCACGAGAAATACCAGGACTTCCATCAGCAAAGCTCCCTCGCGCCGCGATGGGCGCGCAGCGCGTTCAAGATCACAAGCAGGGACGAGCCCGACATCGCGGCGGCGGCGACCAGCGGCGTGGCGAGGCCTGCGATGGCCAGTGGCACGGCAAGCAGGTTGTAGCCGGCGGCGAGCCACAGGTTCTGCCGCATCAGCAGCAGCGCCTTTTGCGAGAAGCCGATGGCCGCAACGACCGGCGCAAGGCGGTCGCCGAGGAACACCAGATCGGCGGTTGCCTGGCTCAAATGGGTCGCGCTGACCGGCGACATCGAGGCATGCGCAGCCGCCAGCGCCGGCGCGTCGTTCATGCCGTCGCCGACCATCAGGACCTTGACGCCTTGGCGTTTCAATTCCTCGATGCGGACAATCTTGTCCGCCGGCGTGACGCCCGCGCGCCATTCATGAACGCCGAGCTGTTCGGCGGCATGGCGCACCGCAGGTTCGCGGTCGCCCGACAGAATCTCGACTTCGATCCCGGCCCTGACGAGCGAGGCAATAGCGCCGGCCGCATCGGGGCGCAGGCGCTGCCTCACCGCAAAGACATGCCGCGTCTCGCCGTGACGGAAGGCGACGACGGAGGCCTCCGGATCGCGGTGCAGGATCTCGTTGGCGATCTGGTCCGCGCCGCAGAACGACGGCCGGCCCAACCGGACTTCGAGCCCGCGGACGAAACCGCGCACGCCCAGGCCGGCTACCTCCTCTACTCCGGCCAAGGGCGTCCTTGCGCCGGAGGCGCGGGCCACCGCGGCGGCGACGGGATGATGGCTGGCAAGGGCGAGCCGCCCGACGAGCTCGAATACATCTTGCGGCACGTCGACCGCATTGGTGACGTCAAGCTCCGGCAAGGTCAGCGTGCCCGTCTTGTCGAACACGGCGCGATCGACGTCGGCCAGCCGCTCGATGGCATCGCCGGAATTGAGCAGCACGCCGGTGCGGAACATGGCGCCCGAGACGACGGTCTGAACTGCCGGTATCGCCAGGCCCAGCGCACAGGGACAGGTGATGATGAGGACCGAGATAGCGGTAACGATAGCGTCGTGCCAGGTGGCGCCATAGGCCGCCCAGCCCAGCATGGTCAGCAGCGCCGCCGTATGCACCACAGGCGCATAGAGCCGCGAGGCGCGGTCGGCGAGCTGTACGTAGCGGGAGCGCGCCTGCACGGCATTGTCGAGCAGCCGGCTGATCTCCGCCAGCAGCGTGCCTTCGGACGCCGCCGATACCCGCACCCGCAAGGCGCCCGACAGATTGAGCGTGCCGGCATAGACGGCCGTGCCCGGCCCAGCCTTCACGGGCAGAGTTTCTCCGGTGATCAGGCTCTGGTCGATCTTGGACTGTCCCTCGATCACAGAGCCGTCGACGGCCGAGCGCTCGCCCGGACGTAGCAGGACGATGTCGCCGGCCTGTACCGCGGCAATCGGCACGACGCTGATTTCATCGGCGCCGATGAATTTGGTCGCCGTTTCTCCCTTGAGTGCGGCGAGGTTTCCGGCGACCGCCCGCGTCTTGCGGCGCATGCTCTGGTCGAGGTAACGGCCGGCCAGCAGGAAGGCGAGCAGCATCAGCGCGGCATCGAAATAGGCATGCTCGGCGTGGTGGATCGTCTCCATCACCGACATCGCGAGCGCCATCACGATGCCGATCGAGATCGGCACATCCATATTGGTGCGGCGCGCCCGCAAGGCGGTCCAGGCGGAGCGGAAGAACGGCTGCCCTGAATAGGCCGCCGCGGGCAAGGCAATCAGCGCCGACAACCAGTGGAAGAAATCACGCTGTTCCGGGATCATGTCGGTGACATTGCCGGACCATACGGGGATCGACAGCATCATGATGTTCATCGCGGCAAAGGCCGCGACTCCGAGGCAGCGCAGCAGAAAACTCGCCTGCTCGGTCTCGACAGCTTCGGCGCGGACAGGCTCGAACGGATAGGCCTTGTAGCCAAGCTCGGCCAGCCGGTCGATGAAGCGGGCCGGATCGAGCGTACCTTCCTTCCATTCCAGCGCCACGCGGCGGTCGGTCAGGTTGACGCGCGCCAGCGTGACGTTCGGCAGCGCGGAAAGACCGCGCTCGATCTTCGACATGCAGCCCGCGCAATTGACGCCCTCGACTGCCAGATCGATATGCGACAGCCCCGAGCCGAGATGCCGGACATAATGTGAAAAGTCTCGCGTCGCCTGCATTGATCGCGCCTTCCTAGTTCAACAACATGCGGTTTCTGGACAGGAACATCCGCTGTCCCGACGCGACACCTTCAAGCACCAGATCCCACTGCCCCGGCGCAATGGTCTCCGCGCTTCCGCGATAGATGCCGGCGCTCACTTCGGCGAGCATGACCTGCTGATCGGCGCGGCGATCGGTCGGCCGCTCGAACCGGCCGAGAAATGTAAGTCCGGGCATCGGCCGCCCGGAATTGTCGCGGGCCTCGACCTGTAGCGTCGCGCCGCCCTGCCCGCTGCGCTCGACATGGGCGTCGACCTTCCAGTTGCGCGCGCTCTGGGCATGGGCGGTAGCGATCTCCTTCTGATAGGCAAGGCTGGCAGCGTAGGCGCTGTCGACCTCGGTGCCCGGCAGGGTCTGGATCGCGAGCCGCATCATGAGGAGGTTGACCCCGATCACGACGCCGAAGAACACCACCGTCATCACGAACACCATGCGCCCCGTGATCGGTCTCGGCGTCCATGCCCTGTTCATGTGAATGCTCCCCTCGGATTTCATGGCGACACGAAATGGTCAGTCGCGGAGGCCACTTCGCCGAGCCCGATGTCGGTCACGCGGAAATTCACCGGAACGGATTTTCCGGGATTGCTCTCCGCAGGCGCTGTCACCAGCATCCGCAATTCCGTGGTGGTGTCGCGCGCTAGGATGATCATGGGCCGGTCCTGCGTCACGGAATCGGCTCCGATGACATGGAGCGTGGCGTTGACCGGGCCGTCGATATCAATCGCGATCACGCGGTCGAAGCCGCGCTTGTTCAATAGGCGCACGGTATAGGCGTTGCGGATCGATCCGTCGGAGAGTTTTACCGCGACTGGATTGCGGTCATGCAGCACGTTGATATCGAGCAGCGAGCGCGTCAGCAGCACATAGAGCATCACCGCGCCGACCGCAGCGATCAGGGCGGCGTAGGTGACGGTGCGCGGCCGGATGATCCGGTAGATCGGCGGCTTGCCTTCCTGCCGCCGATGGATGTTGATGTCGTTGTCGTAGCCGATCAGGCGGGTTTCCCGGCCGATCTTGGTCATCACGGTGTCGCAGGCATCGATGCAGAGGCCGCACTGGATGCAGTCGAGCTGCGGCCCGTTGCGGATGTCGATGCCGGTCGGGCACACGGCCACGCACTGATAGCAGTCGATGCAATCGCCGACTGGCTGACCGAGCGCGCGCAGTTCGTTCGCCTTCTTCAGCGATGTCCGCGCCTCGCCGCGATCGTATTTATAGGTGACGTTGAGCGCCCATTCATCGGTGAGCGCGGCCTGGATGCGTGGCCATGGGCACATGTAGACGCAGACCTGCTCGCGCATGAAGCCGGCGAGCAAATAGGTCGTCGCGGTGAGAATGCCGATCCAGATATAGGCAATCATCGGCGCCTGGAAGGTGATGAGCTGCTTCACCAGTGTCGGCGCGTCGTTGAAGTAGAGCACCCAGGCGCCGCCGGTCCACCACGCGATCATCAGCCAGATCGAATGCTTCAGCAGGATCTCGGCAAAGCGCTCGAGCTTCATCGTGCCTTTGGCCGCATCCTTGCGCATGCGCTCGCGCCGGTCGCCTTCGATCATCCGCTCGATGGCATAGAATAAATCGGTCCACACCGTCTGCGGGCAGAGATAGCCGCACCAGATGCGGCCGCCGACAGCGTTCATCAGGAACAGCGTCAGGGCAGCTATGATCAACAGGCCGGTGAAGTAGTAGACTTCCTGCGGCCACAGCTCGATGAAGAAGAAATAGAAGCGGCTGTTCGGGAGATCGACCAGCACCGCCTGATCCGGGGCGCCGAGGCCCCTATTCCAGCGCACGAACGGCAGCAAGTAATAGACCCCGAGGCAGAACGCCATCAGTCCCCATTTGGTCCGGCGAAACGTTCCGGAAACGCTCTGCGGATAGACTTTTTTCTGCGCCGCATAAAGCGGCGCGTCGTCGTCAAGCTGCAGGTCGGTCGGGCTCACGGATTTGTTCATCGCCGGGTTGGTCTCGTCTCAGGCGTTCACTCTAGACCCAGCTCCATAGCCGCGTTTGATCCATCTCAAACAGAACGGCGACGCCGCATCACCCTGTCGCTATTTGCCTCCACCGAGCGAGTGGACGTAGACCGTCAGCGCCTTGATCGTGGAAGGATCGAGCCGGCCGACCCAGGCGGGCATGACGCCGGCGCGGCCGTTGCTGATGGTCTCCACCAGCGTCGCCTCGTCCGATCCGTACAGCCAGATCTTGTCGGTCAGATCGGGCGCGCCGAGTTCCTGATTTCCCTTGCCGTTATCGCCGTGGCAGGACGTGCAGTTTTCCGCAAAGATCTTCGCGCCGGCGGCCCGATCGTACCCCGGCGCCGTCGCCAGGCCGGACAACGACCGGACATAATTGGCGACGGTCACGATCTGGTCCTTCTTGAGAACGCCCTCCTTGCCGAACGCCAGCATCGCGCTCTCATGCGCCTTCGGATGCCCCGAGCGGGCGCCGAACTGGATCGTCTGCATGATCTGGTCGAGGCTGCCGCCCCACAGCCATTCGTCGTCGTTTAGATTGGGATAGCCCTTGGCCCCCGCCCCGCCGCTGCCGTGGCAAGGCGCGCAATTGTCACCGAACACCGTCTTGCCGCGCGCGCGGGCGAGCGCCAGCAGCGCGGGATTCTTCTCGATCTCCTCCAGCGAGGCAGCGCCAAGCGCCACCATCTTGTCGCCGCGGATCTTTTCCAGATTGGCCAGCTCGGCGGCGACCTCAGCGCGGGTGGAATAATTCCATATCCCCGTCGTGTGGCCCCAGAGCAGCGGCCACGCCGGATACACGATCCAGTAGCCGACCGCCCAGAGAATGGTCAGGTAGAAGGTGATCAACCACCAGCGCGGCAACGGCGTGTTGAGCTCCTTGATGCCGTCCCACTCGTGACCGGTGGTGGTTCTTCCCGATACATGATCGAGATCGCCGTGTTTCGTCATGATCGCATTACTCCTCGCGCAAAGGCATTTTCGCCGCTTCGTCGAAAGCGGCCTGGTTGCGCGGCCAAAGCGCGTAGGTCAGGATGGCGATGAAGATTCCGACGAAGATCGGCGTCCAGAACGTCGTGACCAGGTCCGACGCCAGGTTATGGACCGTGAGGATTGCTTTCATCGTTCTGCCTTCTCAGCGAAGATTTGCTTTTTCGTTGTAAAGTTTGAAGTCGACCAGCGTGCCGAGTATCTGTAAGTACGCGACCAGCGCATCCATTTCGGTCGGCGCGCCGCTCTTGCCGTCGAAATTGCGGGCAACCGCCTTCGGATAGCGCTTGGTGAAGGCATCCACGCCGGCATTGTCAGGATCGGCCTGTGCCTTGAGGTCGGCGATGGCATTGGCCACCTGGTCGTCCGAATAGGGCACGCCGACGGCGCGGTTGGTGCGCAGATGACCGGCCACGCTCGCCTCGTCGACTTCCGTCCGCGACAGGAAGGCGTAACCGGGCATCACCGACTGCGGCACGATCGCGCGCGGGTTGTTCAGATGCGTGACATGCCATTCGTCGGAATATTTGCCGCCGACACGCGCCAGATCGGGCCCGGTACGCTTGGATCCCCACTGGAACGGATGGTCATACATGCTCTCCGCCGCGAGCGAATAGTGGCCGTAGCGCTCGACCTCGTCGCGCAGCGGGCGAACCATCTGCGAATGGCAGAGGTAGCAGCCTTCGCGGACATAAACGTTGCGCCCGGCGAGTTCGAGCGGCGTGTATGGCCTGACGCCGTCGACCTTCTCGATCGTGCTCTTGAGATAGAACAGCGGGGTGATCTCGACGAGACCGCCGATGGCGATCACCACCAGAATTCCCGCGACCAGGACGATCGAGTTCTTTTCGAAGATTTGGTGCCGTGCCCAGAAAGACATTGTTGCGCTCCTCATTCCGCCGGCTGAAGAGCGACGGGCGAATGCACTTCCGCTTCGCCAACCCGCACCGTCATCCAGAGATTATAGGCCATGATCAGCGATCCGATCAGGAACAGCCCACCGCCTGCGGCGCGGATGATGTAGAAGGGATGCATCGCTTCCACGGTTTCGATGAAGGAATATTCGAGGAAGCCGAGCGAGGTGTAGGCGCGCCACATCAGGCCCTGCAGAATTCCCGACACCCACATCGCCGAGATGTAGAGCACGATGCCGATGGTCGCGGTCCAGAAGTGCCAGTTGACCAGCTTCAGGCTGTAGAGTCCCTTGCGATCCCATAGCCATGGAATCAGACAGTAGAGCGCACCAAAGGACACGAACCCGACCCAGCCCAGCGCACCGGAATGCACATGGCCGATGGTCCAGTCGGTGTAGTGGCTGAGCGAGTTGACGACCTTGATCGACATCATCGGCCCTTCGAAGGTCGACATGCCGTAGAAGGCGACCGACACGACCAGCATGCGCAATACGGGATCGGTGCGAAGCTTGTCCCAGGCGCCCGAGAGTGTCATCAGGCCGTTGATCATGCCGCCCCATGAGGGCATCCACAGCATGATCGAGAACGTCATGCCGAGCGTCTGCGCCCAGTCCGGCAGTGCCGTGTAGTGCAGATGGTGCGGACCGGCCCAGATGTAGAGGAAGATCAGCGACCAGAAATGGATGATCGACAACCGGTAGGAATAGACCGGCCGCTCGGCGCGCTTCGGAATGAAGTAGTACATGATGGCAAGGAAGCCGGCGGTCAGGAAGAAGCCGACGGCGTTATGCCCGTACCACCACTGGAACATGGCGTCCTGGACACCGGCCCAGGCAACGTAGGACTTCGAGCCGAATATCGACACCGGCAACGCGGGATTGTTGCCGAGATGCAGCACGGCGATAGTGACGATGAAAGCCAGATAGAACCAGTTGGCAACGAAGATATGCGGTTCTTTTCGCTTGATGATGGTCCCCAGAAAGACCAGCAGGTACACTACCCAGACGATCGTCAGCCATAGATCCGCGTACCACTCCGGCTCGGCATACTCCTTGGACTGGGTCACGCCGAGCAGATATCCGGTGCCGGCGACAAGAATGAAGAAGTTGTAGCCGATGACGACGAACCAGGGGGCCAGATCGCCCGCCAGGCGCACGCGGCAGGTCTTCTGCACGACATAGAGCGAGGACGCGATCAGCACGTTGCCGCCGAAGGCGAAGATGACGGCCGATGTATGCAGCGGTCGCAGGCGACCGAAGCTGGTCCATGGCAGATCGAAATTGAGCGAGGGCCACGCGAGCTGGGACGCGATCAATACCCCGACCGCAAACCCCGCGATGCCCCAGATCACCGACATCACGGCGGAGAACTTGATCGGGCCCATGTTGTAATTGGGCCGGCCGTTGATTTCCTGCGGCGGCAGCGACGGGCGGGCAAAGTACCGGTTGACGATCGCAATGACCGCCCAAAGGCTTGCGGCGGACGACAGCGCGGCATGGAATGCAAACGCCGTATCCTGCGCCATGGCCATGGCGAGCAGGCACAAAAATGCCATGAGCGAAAAGACCAGCACCAGACCGGCCTCGCCGTGTGTCATCGATTTTGCGGTTGAAGACTGGGTCATGAGCTAGCTTCTCTTCTGCGGATGCCTGACCTCACTGATCACAGCCTCGCGAGCGGGAAATTGATCGAGGTCAATCTTCTTGCGGTTTTGCGCAGTTTGTTGCTGATAGAGCTGGGCTGCGAGGATTCAGCAGCAACACGGGCCAATCGGCAGGCAAGCCTGCGTTGCCTTGGCACGTTTCAAAGGAACGTCGGCCCTGCTCACGGGCTCCTTCGCGAGGGAAGCAGCGCGTTCGGTCGACCCGTAAGCTTCCAGATGCGGGAGATCGGCATCCCGGACCGTCCGCTTGAATTCCGCGCGAGCGATGCGTTTGCTGAACTTGGTGATCATCGCGCGCCACCGGCGGCCCATGGCGGCAGCCAACCTTCCCGTATCGGCGGTCATGATTGTCACGACGAGACCTCGATGATCATGCGCGACCAGACCGCAGCCTGGCTGTGTCGCGCCCTGTCGGCGCGGGGTGACGATCAGCGCGATCAGAACGCACGGCGCTTGGCGGCGGAGGGACTGGCCAATTGTTTCGGGCGGGTTTGCAGGTCGCCCCAGAACAGCACCCCGGCAAACACCACGAACATCGTGACGACGAAGACGGTAACGAGCAACGAATCGGTCGGCATGCGGTTGATCTCCCCGTGATGGAGGCAGCATGCACGCGGGCTTCGATCGGGGCTTTGACCAAGATCAAATGCAACGCGACTTCCGCGGGATTTCTCATGCCGCAGCCATGGCGACAGCCCGGCCCGGGTCCAGCAGGCGGACACCACCCGCGACGATGATGAGCATCTTCTCGCGCTCGAACCGGGTCAGCGTCCGGCTCACGGTTTCGATCGTCAGCCCGAGATAATCCGCGATATCCTGCCGGCTCATCGGCAGCGTAATGGTCTGCCGTTCGTCGCCGATGTGGGCCAGACGCTTTCGCCAGCCGACAAGGAAGGACGCAACTTTCTCCTCCGCAGTGCGGCGGCCCAACAGCAACATCTGCTCCTGCGCCAGCATCAGTTCCCGCGCCGCGAACGCGTTGATCCGGATCAGGAAGTGCGGCCTCTGCTCGATGAAATGCGTGAACGTTTCCCTGGAGAAGCGGCACACTGTGATGGAATCGACTGCATCCGCCGAGAAACTGTAGCGATCGGACGGCGCCATGCCGAGAAAGTCGCCCGGCAGCGCAAAGCCGACGACCTGACGCCGCCCATCCGGCAGCAGCTTGTACAGACGCGCGACACCCGCCGCCACATTGTGGACCGAATGCGCGAGCTGACCCGCCGTGAACAGCGCTTCATTGGGAGCGAGATGAACGTGGCGGGCGATCCGCTCGAACTCGGCAAGGTCGGCCTGGTCAAGCGCGCCGCAGATGCTGAGCGAGCGCACGGTACAGGCTGAGCAGCGGCCGAAACTTGCCCGATTTGGAGAGATGGTTCGTATCATTTGCCGCTGTCCGTTCAAGCGCCGGATTGACGTCCCTGTCCGTGGCCGCCCCTCAACAACCAGGAGATATAGTTCATTGCAGTGAATCCAGCATGGGCTGGTTGATCCAGGTCAAATTCGCCGACGATTAAACCCTCACAATAGCAACCGGCTGGAGAATCCATTCGCCACGAGTTGGAGCTGCGATGATCAGACGAATCCTGATGCCACTGGCGTTCACGTTGATCTCGTTGGTGCCGGCAGCGGCTGCTTCGCCTCAGGAGCAGCGCGGCAAGACCTACGCGCTGAACAATTGCGCGCGCTGCCATTCGATCGACAAGGTTTCGCCAAGCCCGCTGAAGATCGCGCCGCCATTCCGGACGCTACACAAGCGCTATCCGATCGAGACCATTGCAGAGGCGCTGGCGGAGGGTATCTCTACCGGCCATCCCACCATGCCGGCGTTCCAGCTCGACCCGGACCAGATCGGCGACCTGTTGGCGTATCTGAAGACGCTCGAATAACAGCGCGGGTCATACTCCGCACAAGTCCGCGAGCGCAGCTCATTGCGATGGATCAACTCTCGCAAACCGGCAGAGCGCTAGGTTGCGCCTCGGAAAAGGAGAGCCCCATGGCGTACAAGGACATTCTGCTGACTTTGACGAGTTATCCCGATCCCACCCCGACCTCGATCACCGAGGATGCCGTCGCGATCGCCGCGACCTTCGGAGCTCATCTGGCGGCGATAGCCTGCGAAGTGTATGTGGAGATACCCGGCCGTTTTCTTTCGGGCTCCATGGCCAACATTCCCGGCATCATCGCCGGCGAAGTCGAAAAAAGCCGGAATAGCGCCAAGGCCATGCTGGCCGCTTTCGACAATGCTGCGAACAAGGCCGGCATTCTGCGCGAATCCTATCTCGAGAAATGCCCGACCTTCGCCGTGCCGGACCTGTTGGTAGACCACGCACGGCTTCGCGATCTCACCATCGTGCCGGCGCCGGAAAACTATGATCAGTGGTACGCGGAAGCCGTGATCTTCGGATCGGGACGGCCGACGCTCGTTTTGCCCGAGACAGCGCGTAAGCGTGGTTTCGAGTTAGGGACCGTCGCAGTCGCCTGGGATTTCAGCCGTGCTGCGGCCCGCGCGGTTTCCGACGCGCTGCCGCTGCTCGAAAAGGCCAGAAAGGTGCGGATCGTCACCGTCACCAACGAAAAGAAACTGGACAACAAGCATTCCGCCGAAGCGCTGGCCAAAAACCTGGCGCGCCATGGCATCGACGTGGTGCTCGACAAGGTCGATGCCGACGGCCGGTCGATCGGCGAGGTGCTCGAAGCCTACACGGTTTCGCATCAGGTCGACGTCCTCGTGATGGGCGCCTACGGTAATTCGCGATGGCGCGAGTTCATCCTCGGCGGCGCCACCAAGAGGCTGCTCTCGAAGCCGCCGCTGCCGATTCTGTTCTCACATTGACGACGGCTGGCTCCGTGCCGGAGAGATAGCAGCATCAGGCGGGCTCAAAGCGCCAGCCTGACATTGCAGATGTCATGCTCGACCGGGTCTGTCTTCACCTCGAAGCCGAGGCTACGGCACATCGCCAGCATGATCGTGTTCTCGGCGAGCACGTCGCCCGAGATCGCTTTCAGGCCTTCTGACTTCGCGTATTCGATGATCAACTGCATCAATACCCAGCCGAGGCCCCTGCCCTTGAGGTCCGAGCGCAACAGGATCGCGTATTCGCCGCTCTCGTAGATCGAGTCGGAATGAATCCTGACGACGCCGACGAGTTCATTGGTCGCCTCGTCGAACGCGACAAAGGCCATCGCCCGGGCATAATCGAGCTGGGTCAGGCGGGCGATGAACTCGTGGGAAAATTCCTTCATCGGGGCGAAAAATCGCAGCCGCAGATCGTGCATGGTGACGTGTTTCAACATCTCGTGGATCAGCGGCTCGTCCTCGGGCCGGATCGGACGAACGAAGACGCGCCAGCCGTCCTTGACCTCGATATGGCGCTGCCACTGCGAGGGATAGGGCCGCACGGCGAAATTCGCAGGACCCGAACCGCGGAACTTGCGCTCGACCCGTCCAATCGCGACACGTGCATCGACCGCCAGCACGCCGGCTTCATCGGCCAGCAGCGGGTTAATGTCGAGCCCTCGGATTTCCGGAATGTCGGCGGCCAATTGCGCGAGCTTGACCAGAACCATCGCCACCGCGTCCTGCTTCACCGCCGGCACGTCGCGATAGGCGCGCAGTAGCCGGGAGACGCGGGTGCGCTCGATCAGGCTCTCCGCCAATTGCAGGTCAAGCGGCGGCAGCGCCAGCGCCTTGTCGTTGATGATCTCGACCGCCGTGCCGCCGCGGCCGAACACGACGACGGTGCCAAACGTGGGATCGTCGGCGAGGCCGAGAATGAGTTCGCGCGCCTTTGCCCGCACCACCATCGCCTGCACCATCACGCCCGAGATCCGTGCCTCCGGCCGCAGCGATCGTGCCCGCGCGAGAATATCGGCGGTCGCCTTGCGCACCGCGTCGGCGCTGGTGAGATTGAGCACGACGCCGCCGACGTCGGATTTATGCACGATATCCCGCGACATGATCTTGAGCACGACCGTCGATCCCTGCGCAAAGATCGCATTCGCATGCGCGACCGCCTCCTCGGCATCAGCGGCGGCGAAGGTCGGCACGGCCGCAATATCGTAGGCATCAAGGAGCTGTTTAACCTCGATCGGATCAAGCCATGAGCGATCATCGGCCAACGCCGTGGCCACGAGCTTCCGCGCCGCGCCCACATCGGGCGCAAACTCGCTCGGCATCGCGGGCGGAACCTGCGCCAGCGCCTCAACGACTTCGCGATGCCGGACCAGATGCATGAAGCCGCGCACCGCGTCGTCCTCGGTCAGATAGTTCGGAATGCCGGCATCACTCAGCAACTTGCCGATCGACGGCTCGGCGCCGACCCAGACTGCGAGTACCGGTTTGGGCAACATGCGGCGTTCGGCGCGGTACTTCTGGACCACGCCGGTCACGGCTGCGGCGATCTCATCGGCAGGCGCGATTGCGGTCTGGACATTCATGACAAGCACGGCGTCATTGCTCGGGTCGGCCAGCAGCGCCTCCAGCGCCACGGCATAGCGCTCGGCATCGGCGTCGCCGACGATGTCGACCGGGTTAGACTTCGACCACGTCGGAGGCAGCACCGCATCCAGTCGTTCCCGCGTCTCCGGCGAGAGCTGGGCGGAGATGCCGCCGAGTTCGGCCAGCCGGTCGATGGCCAGCACGCCGATGCCGCCACCATTGGTCAGGATCGCCAGCCGCTTGCCGGGCGGAGATTTGAGCCGTCCAAGCGTTTCCGCACAGTCGAACAGTTCGCCAAGATCGGAGACGCGCAGGACGCCGGCGCGCTGAAATGCGGCATCGTAGACGGCATCCGCCCCGGCCAGTGCGCCGGTATGCGTTGCCGCCGCCCGCGCGCCTTGCGCCATGCGGCCCGACTTGACGACGACGACGGGTTTGACCCGGGCGGCGGCGCGCGCCGCTGACATGAACTTGCGGGCGTCCTTGATCGCTTCGATGTAAAGCAGAATGGCGTGGGTCTTTTCATCCAGCGCGAAGTAGTCGAGCAGATCGGCGATATCGACATCGAGTTGGTCGCCAATCGAAACAATGCCGGAAAAACCAACAGAGCGCTGCGCCGCCCAGTCCACCATCCCCGCTGCAATGGCGCCGGACTGCGAGATCAGCGCCAGATGTCCCGCCACCGGCATGTGCGCCGAAAAGCTGGCATTGAGGCTGACGCCCGGCATCATGATGCCCAGGCAATTCGGGCCGATCAGCCGCATGCCGTATTTTTGCGCGGCTCGTTCCGCTGCCTCCGCCAGCGAATCCGGACCATGGCCGAGCCCGGCACTGACGATGACCGCACCTGCCGCGCCGCGGCGGCCCGCTTCATCAATCAGACCTGCGATGGTGCGGGCCGGCGTGGTGAGGACAACGAGTTCCGGCACAAATGTCAGTTTGGCGATGCTGTCAGCGGTCGCCACGCCATCGATCTCGTGATAGCGCGGATTGACGAGACCGAATTCGCCTTTGAACTGAGCTTTACGAATATTGTTGAGAATGGCGCGGCCGACCGAGCCCTGGCGCGGACTGGCCCCGACCAGTGCGACGGAATGCGGCGAAAGCAGATTGTTCAGACGATAGGTGGACATCGTTCTCCAGTATCGGCAGCTCGCGACCCCTGTGCGACAGGTTATCCGGAAACGGTCACGGCGCGATGATATATCGCGCCATGATCGTCAATTTCTGGGGCTGTTTTCCGATCAGTTCAGCGAGCGTCCGCTGATCAAGTTCGACGTAGCCGCGATCATCCGCTCACCATGCCTGAACAGCCGTTCGGAGTCGCGACGGAAGAAGTCGAGCTGGTGCTGGCTGCAGTCCTGGCACGTCGTCTTGATATCATTTACGGAGTGTGCGCTCGCCATCTTGGTGACGAACTCCGTGAACAAATGCATCTCGGTCTGCGTTCGCTCCAGCATCTCGTCGCCGAGGAACACCAGCTCCTCGAGCATCATCTTCTGCGCGCCAATCATGAACTCCAACGCGCCCTGATTCAGTTTGGTGGCTTCCGCTTCTGCATTTGCGGCTGCTGGAAGGGAGCCGGAAGCGGTCCGCTCAGACAACTCTGACATGACGATCTCCGATTTCTGAGTTTCCGCCGAAACGATTACCGGGGTCGGGGTGAACATTGAGGCGCATCAAACTGGCGTCATTGCGACCGCAGCCAGAGCCAGCGAACACAAGGCAAGGAACTCACCGGGACCAAAGGTCACATCCCTCCCCCGGGATCAGTGCGACATCAGGACCGGCACGGTCATGCAATCGAACATGCTGCGCGTGACGCCGCCCAGAATTCGTTCCTGCAAGCGCGAATGGCCGTACCCACCCATCACCAGAAGGCCCATACTGCTTTCGGCCGCGATCGACAGGATCGCGCCCTGGACGGCGCCGCGGTCCGTCGTCAGCCGTTGCACCCGGGCCGCAATGCCACGCCGCCCCAAATGCGCGGCGAGTTGGTCCGAGGAGGCGTCGCCCGCTTCCTCATTGACCGCAATCACGGTCACGGCGTTCGCGCCCATCAGAAACGGCATCGCATCGCGCAACGCGCGGGCCGCAAGGCGGCTGCCGTCCCAGGCGATGCCGACGTGATGGGCGTCGAGCGGTCCCTTGTGGATATAGGGAACCATCAGCATCGGCCCGCCGGAATTGAACAGGATCTGCTGCGGAATCTCATTGTCGTAGCTGGCTTTCGAGGGATCGGGCTGCAGCACGATCGTCATGTCGTAAAGCCGGGCAAGCGCGCTGATGGTCTTCCCGGCCTCGGCGGGAATTGCCGCAAAGGTCCTGATGCCGTAGGCGATCTTGGCAAGCTTGGCCTCGATCTCGAACACGGCGATCGCAGCGTTCGCCCGTTCTCGAGCGCGCTCCAGGTCAGCCCCCATGACGGCGGCTACGGCGGCGCCGCCGCCTTCCACCATCAATCCGGCGTTGCCCATCGCTTCATAGCCGATGGCCACGGCATCGAGGTGCGACCGGCGCGCAATGGTCAGCGCGACAGCGACGTCGATCACCGGCCTCACCAGACGCTCGGAGGGAATATGAACCAGAATGTTCCTGAACATCGCCGTTCTCCCACACATTCGCGGGGCGCTGACGCCCCCGTCCCGATTATGCCGGTAAAGATAAACGATGGACGGAGGGCCGGGGGTTGACCCACATCAAGCTCGAATTCGATCGCCTCCTCCGTGCTATCGCGGAATGAGCTGCAGCTCCAGCAGCGCCAGTCGTTGCAAGGCTACCGGATCGCACTCTCCGCCGTGAGCGGCGCGCAGAATCGCCTCGGCAATAGCCTGAACGTGACTGGAGCTGACCGGCTCGGGAAGCGAAGCCACCGCGGCATCAAACGCCGCTTCCATTACCGAGATGATCTCGGGCGGGAAGGACGCATTTGCAAAATCCTTCATGACGGTGGCTACAAAAGGAAGCGGCTGCCAATGCATCTTGGGGGGCGGGACTGCTATCAGCAGCCGCTCGAGTTTGCTGTGTCATCCCTTGGACACATATTGCATAATTTTCCCGAAGGTGAATCGTTCCCAAATTCAAGGAAATCAAATGGACAAAGCATCATTTCGCGGGACAGTTTCGCCATCCGCGGTCTTGCATATCTATTTCAAAGCGACGGATTCTGGTGGAGGTAACGGTCGTCGAACTGGGCCAATTCCCCGAGCTTTGCTTCGTCAAGTACCGTCACTCGGCCGCGGCTGATGTCTACGATCCGCTCCTCGCGCAGTTGCTTGATCACGCGGTTGGCATGCACGGGCGTGATGCCCAGCGCCTCGCCGATTTGTTCCTGCGTCAGCGGCATTTCGAAATTGTCGCCCGCCAGCCGACCGGTAACTTCAAGCCGCCTGCGAAGTTCGAGAACGATGTGGGCGAGCCGCCCGGTCGCCGGTCGCTGTCCGACATTGACGATCCATTCCCGGAACATCGCGGCATCGATCAGCGTGTCGCGCCAGAGCACTTCCGCGACGTTCGGCCTCGTCCGCGTCAACGCCCGCAACGACGCGTGGCTGATGAAGCCGAGCGTGGACGCGGTCAAGCTAACGAGATCGTGGTCCATACGGTGCAGGTGCAAGCTCTGCAGGTCGGGAATCTCCCCCGGAATATGGATCGAGAGAATTTGCCGCTGGCCGCTGGCTATGACCTTGGACCGAACGCAGAAGCCTTCGATTATCAGGCAGCATTCCGTCGGGCGCTCGCCGTCGGATACGATGGCTCTGGCCGCTTCCCAGTGACGAACGGCAATCGGAAGCCCTCGCAATGCAGCAATGTCCGCTTCTTCCAATCCTGAGACGGTATTGAGTCGTCGCAGTAACGCCGCAAACACAAGCTCCCGGTCCAAACCCCTGTCTCCTCCGTTCGGACGACCGTTCTCCAGTGAACGAAACGGACCGCTCGATGCGGGGTTCCCAACAAACGTTAAGGACGCCGCCGATGTGACGTGGGAGGTTTCAGGCCCCGCACGGAGGTCCGTCATGAAGAAAAAACGCAATCGCAGCCGCCCCGCCCTCCCGCTTCAGGAGCGGCTTGGCCAAGTCGCCCTTCGCGCGCGGGAGGAGGCAGCTGGCCTGCCGCCCGGTGAGGAACGCGACCGTCTGATCGAAATAGCGATGGCAAACGAGGCTGCAGCCACCATCGACCGCTGGCTTTCATCCCCGGGTTTGCAGGGCCCCAAATAGTCCAGCTTTCTGAATGTGCCTGCCTGCTCCCCGTTCCCGCCCGGCCAGGCGAAAGGACTCACGCTTGCGTTCATGCGGGACGTGACTTGAGCTTTTACTTCGGGGCTTTTACTTCGGCTTTTCGGCGCAGACGTGAATGACGTAGACCGGATTGGAGAACTCGTCGGTTACCTCCATCCGCCAGTCCTTGCCCGGGCGCAACTTTCCGTCGAGATCCTGGATGATCTGCCCTGCAGTTACCGTTGCTTCCCGCCATGCTGCCCGCACGTCGGGTAATTCTTCCCCTTCCTCGTCAAGTTCGATCCTGTCGTAATACACGTTGAAAAAGTAACGTGGCATGAGGGCATTCCCTTACGGCGCATCCTTCTCGACCGTATGCAACTAAACTCCCTGGCTGGTGCCTACTTTTCGGCCGGCTTCGTCACCACCATCGTCAGTTACTTTAATGCGTGTTCGATTCCTGCCATTTGTCCGGGTCGGACTTGGTCGTGCCGGACCTCTGTTCCTTTTCGGGGTTGCCCTTCCACGGCTTGTCGGTTTGCCGGTGCGTTCCCCAGTCGGTCTGCTGACGCGGGTCGTCCTTGGGAGTTTCTTTGCTCATGCCGCTACCTCCTTGGGGAGAATAGCCGTCAACCCGGCCAAAGGTTCCTGCGGCCGGAGAATGCAGCGACCGCAGTACGCCGGGCCAGACGGCAGGTTCGTGGATTCCAGCCGGCTAGGCCCCGCGCGAATTTCTTGCTGACTTGGAGGAAGTTTCGTCCTCACAACGGCTTAGGTTGAATTCTGGAGAACGGAACCACGGAAAGACTTGGCCATGTCGCGATGAGACGCGAGCGCCGCACCGAGCAATTTTTCCTTGCGGCGGCGATAGCCCGGCGGACGCTTCTTGCTTGTTTTGCCCTTTTTTGCTTGCGGCCCGTCGCCCGCAAGGCTGGCAAAGCTCTTGATATCGCGGAGGTCGCCCAATGCGCGCTGCAGCTGCTTTGCCGGCTGATGCAGATGGCGCAATTCGCGGCGACCCCACAGATTGACAGTTTCCGTCAGTGCTTCAAGCATGTAGCGGAAGCGTTTGAACTTGATCCGTAACCGGTGACGGCGCGACGCGCCCAAGGTATTCAGCTGCCGCCCTTGGCGGACCAATCGCCCGTGCCAGCGGTTGAGTTTACGGGCGCAATAGATTTGCAGAGCCTCCGCGTCCTTGCGCTGCTGGCAGCGCGCGAGCCATGGCCCCCGTCTGATCCAGCCTGCCATTGCCGAGATCAGATGTTGCGTCCGAACCGAGCGCAGGGCGCGAACCAGTTGGCGGTGGTTCCGCATCTGGCGTTGATCGAGCTGCTCCCCGATCATGCGCTGCGCCCATGCGCGGTATCGCTTGCGGCGCGCATATTCCACCAGGACATCGCTGTCGCGCGCGGCGCCGAGCGAGCCATTCAGCCACGCGATCTCCTTCTTCAGGCGCACCCATTCCTCATCGACCACGATCGGCGCGAAGAACGCCACCGCGGCGCGCAACCGCGTGATGGCGATGCGGATCTGATGCACGGCCTCGGCGTCGCCGGCGCATGCGCTACTGTGATGGGCCTTGATGGCCGCGACGCAATCGAGCGCCATCGTTTGGAATGCGGTTGCACAATCGAGGCTTGCCGCCGCGGCGACCTTGCGCCGGTTGGACGTTCTGGTCGGCACCGCCATCGTCAGCTCACCCCCCGCGCGACCAGCGCAGCACAAGCGTTGCGCAGCGACTGGTCCGGTGTTCCTGAGGCGTCAATTATATGCCAGTTTACCGCGCCGGTCGTATCCTGTTTCAGGGCGATATGCCGCGTCGCGTCGGATGCATCATCCCTGCGCTGCTCGATCCGCGCCAGCCTAGTCGCTAGATCAGCCGTCAGAAACAGGCCGACAAACCTTGCGCCCCGCTTGGCCGCGAGGCCGGCGATTTCGGTCCGTTCTCCTTCCTGCAAATACATGGCATCGAGCACGACCGAACAGCCCTGGGCAAGGATACGTTGCGCGGTGCTCGCGAGCGCATCGTATACACGTTTCGAGATATCAGCCCGATAGGCGGATTCCGGGAGAGCCGTGGTTTCGCTGGTACCGAACAGGCGCTTGCGGATGACGTCCGAGCGGACGATGACCGCGCCGGGTGGAGGCTCGATCAGGCCCGCGAGCCCGCGTGCAAGCACCGATTTGCCTGTTCCCGACAACCCACCGATTGCCACCAACAGCGGCTGCTTGGGCATGATGAGGCGCCCGGCCAGATCGAAATACCGTTTGGCCTCCCGCCACACCACGTCGCTCGCTTCGGCATGTTCGCTCTTCACGAACAGCACATGCGCCCGGATCGCTGCCCGCACCGACAGGAATAGCGGCAGCAGCTGGAGGCCATCGATCTGTTCCTCCCCCGCCTCCGCAAGGTAGCGATTAAAGACCGTGCTTGCCGCCGCAGGTTGATCGAAATGGATCAGATCCATCAGCGTAAAGGCGAGATCGTAAAGCACATCCGTCGTGGCGATGACGGGATCGAACTCGATGGCATCGAACAACAGCGGCCGGCCGTCCACCAGGGCAATATTGGCAAGATGCAGGTCGCCATGGCAACGGCGCACGAACCCCTGCTCGGCACGCCGCCTGAGCAACGGCTGCAACGTCTTTGCACATTCGCGGCTGGCTGCATCGAGCTGATCGATCGCCGCGGCAGCAAGCCCGCGCACCCCGCGAAACTTTGCGGTATTGCGGTCGATGATCGGGCGAATGGAGGCTAGCCAGCTTTCTCCGTCCGCGCGCGGCGCCTTGCCGTGGGATTGCAGAATTGCGTCGGCCGTGGCCGTCGCAAGCGATGCATCGATCATCATCGATTTCGCGACGCAATCGAGCGACTGCGTCTCGTCGAACCGCGCCATTTCGACCGCCCATTCGACCGGAGTGCCGGCGCCGCCGATTTCGAGAGCACCGTCGGAATTGCGCGTGATGGCGACGATGCGCCGGTAGAGTTCGGGAGCGTTGCCGGCGTTGACTTTCAGCTCTTCCTCGCAGGCGCGCTTGCGCTTCTCCAATGACGAGTAATCGAGGAATGGCAAGCGCACGGCGCGCTTGATTTTCAAGGCCCGGTCCGCGCCGAGAAAAACTATGGAGGCATGGGTATCGATCCGCCTGCCGCCCTTGGCCGGACCAAAGCTGGAGCCCTCGAGGAACTGCAGCACCTCCCGTTGCGGGTCGGCCTCGGTGGCGGCCGCATTGGCGGATGGCGGCATCGTCATGGCTGCGACACGGCGGCGCCGGTGAGGTTCGCGACTGAAAGCAGTTGCCGTTCCTCCCGGAGCAGGCGGTAATGCATTTCGTCGGATATCCTCCGCGAGTGCATGCAGCCTACCCCCGCGCGCTCTCGGTCAGCGCACGCATGATGTCCCCGCGCGAGATGATCCCGACCATCCGCTGCTCGGCATCCAGCACCGGCAGGCTCTTCATCCGGTGGTCCACCATCAGTTGGAGGACGCGGGTCAGTTTCGTTGCGGGGTCGACGTAGATGAATTCCGACGTCATCACATCCACCACCATCCGCGACAAAAGGTCGTCATAGGCCGGAACCATGCGGCCGGGGTTGAACGCGAAGCATTTCAAAAAATCGAAATTGCTCACGACGCCAACGATGTCATCGCCCTCGCGCACCGGATAGCAGTTGAAATCATCGGCCTCGAACATCCGATGCAGCTCGCGCATGGTGGTGTCGCGCGTAACCGTCTTCACCTGGCGCGTCATGAATTGCCCGGCGGTCGCTTCGAGAAATCTATGCACGGCGGTTCCTCGGGATTGAGATACTTAACGGGACAGGAACGCGCAGCGGCGGGATTCAGTTGCAAGGTGGCGTGTCACGCCGCTCAGCACCCATTCGCGCAATCGCGAGTGACCGTAAGCGCCGGCGATCACCGCGCCCGCTCCGACATTGCCGGCGATCTTCTCTAGTTGTTCGGTCACGCCGCCGGCCTTTTCCGGAACGAGGGTGTTCGCCGCGATGCCGTGGCCGCGCAGCCATGCCGCCACGTCGGCAACATGCGACAGCGCATCCGCGCGACGGCCATCCTGCTCCGGAATCTCCGCAACCGTGACTTCCGTTGCAGCAGCCAGGATCGGCAGAGCATCGAACACGGCCCGGCGCGCTTCCCGCACGTCCTTCCAGGCGATCAGAACGCTTCTCAGATCGAGCCATTCGGCTCTGGGCGGCACCACCATGAGCGGCCGGCCCGCCTGCATCACCAGATCGCTCGGGTCGGGAGCCGCACTGGGATCCACCAGGGCCTCGGAGCGGGCGCCGACCACGAGGATATCGGCGGCTCTTGCCTGCTGCAGCATGTAGGGGACCGGTAACGTGCGGGTGGCGCGCCACTCCACCGCTATTGCGCGCCTCTCGACCGACGCACGAAACTTCGATTCGAGTTCCGATAACTGTCGCTCGATAGCAGCGGTCTCCTCTTCGACCAGCTTTTGCGCAATGGCGCCACTCGCGAAGTACATTGGCGGCCTGAGATCTGAAGCCGCAACGGCAATAATCCGCGCCCCGAATCGTTCGGCGATATCTCCGGCCACCCTGAGGCAGGCATCGTTGGGCCGGTCCAGCGCCAGACCGACCATGACGGTTTTGTAGTCCATAAACCTGCTCCACGCCTTCGGGCGAAATGCCGAACGGCCCCAACCCACACAGCGACATCCTAGAGGTCCGCGCCGATTTGAAGCTGACCTAGATCAAGAAATCTCGTTCGCCTCTTCGAGGCGTGCACTATCGCAGCATGGCGCTGGCGGAAATTCGAAAAATTGCGCATATTATCAAATGGATATCGAACCTTTATGATGTCGCTTCGCCGCTGTTTCCCACGCCCGATCTAATGCGGTATCTGATGAACCAGAGCAGCCCAAGGCGAAGCATGTTCAGCGCCGACCGCCCCTTTTGAGATCAAGACCCGCTCGACGCGAACGCGCGCAGCGGCGCCGAGGGATCGGGCGTAGGCGCGTGGGATCTCGAGCTATCGACTCGCAAGTTGAGCTGGTCCAGCGCCGCACGGAAGCTCTTCGGCGTCGAGCCGGATGCCCCTGTCGATTACGATCTCTTCCTGTCCCTGCTCGATGCGCAGGACCGCGACCGAACAGCAGAGGCTGTACAACAGTCGATCGCTACCGCATGCAGTTTCGACGTTCAATACAGGGTGCGCCGGCATTCGGATGAAGGTCATTGGGTACGCGCGCTAGGCACGACCATCAATGGTCCCGACGGCGCTCCCGCCCGGCTTAGCGGCGTGATGATCGACATCAGCCGCGAGAAGCGTCTTGAGGATGCGGTCAGGACGCGCGAGCGGCACTTCCGCTCGATTCTGGACACGATTCCGGATGCGATGATCGTGATCGACCAGCATGGCATCATGCAATTCTTCTCCAGCGCCGCCGAGCGCCAGTTCGGTTACAGCGAACCCGAGGCCATCGGAAAAAACATCAGCGTGCTGATGCCGGAGCCGGACCGCAGCTCACGACGGCTATATCGCGCGTTACCTGAAGACGGGCGAGCGGCGCATCATCGGCATCGGGCGTATCGTCACCGGCATGCGCAAGGACGGCACGACATTTCCGATGCATCTCACCATCGGCGAGATGCATTCCGCAGGAAGGCCCTTCTTTACCGGATTCGTTCGCGATCTCACCGAGCAGCAACAGACCCAGGCGCGGCTGCAGGAGCTGCAATCCGAACTCGTTCACGTCTCCCGGCTGAGCGCGATGGGCGAGATGGCCTCCGCCCTCGCCCACGAACTCAATCAACCGCTGTCAGCCATCAGCAATTACATGAAGGGATCGCGCCGCCTGCTGGCCGGCAGCAGCGACGCCAACGCGCCGAAGATCGAGGTAGCGCTCGATCGCGCCGCGGAGCAGGCGATCCGCGCCGGCGACATCATCAGGCGATTGCGCAATTTCGTCGCCCGCGAAGCGTCCGAGAAGCGCATCGAAAGCCTTTCAAAAATGATCGAAGAGGCCGGCGCGCTCGGGCTCACCGGCGCCCGCGAACAGGGCGTATTCCTGCGCTTCAACCTCGATCCGACTTGCGATCTCGTGCTAGCCGACAGGGTCCAGATCCAGCAGGTGCTGGTCAACCTGTTCCGCAATGCGTTGGAAGCGATGGCGGCCTCGACGCACCGCGAACTGATTGCCTCAAATACCAGGGCCGCAGATGACATGATCGAAATTGCCGTTTCCGATACCGGGTCCGGCTTCGCGACCGATGCGCTTGCCCACCTGTTCCAGCCATTTTTCACGACGAAGGAGACCGGCATGGGCGTCGGCCTTTCGATCAGCCGCACCATCGTCGAAACCCACGGCGGCCGGATGTGGGCCGAAACCAACCGGTCCGGTGGTGCGACCTTCCGCTTCACGCTGCCCGCCGCGCATGCCAAGGATATGACCGATGCCAGCGAACGCTAAGGTTTATGTCATCGACGACGATCCGGCGATGCGCGACTCGCTGGATTTCCTGCTGGGTTCGGCCGGCTTCCGCGTGCGTCTTTTCGATTCCGCGCAGGCTTTCCTGAGCGAGGTTGCGACCCTGGAGGCCGGCTGTGTGGTCACCGACGTGCGCATGCCCGGTATCGACGGCATGGAACTGATGCGCCGACTGAACTCCAGCTCGCGAAAACTCCCGGTGATCGTCATGACCGGCCATGGCGACGAGCCGCTGGCCGTCGAAGCGATGAAGCTCGGGGCGCTCGACTTTCTGGAAAAGCCGTTCGATGACGACCGGCTGATCGGCATGGTCGAGACCGCCCTTCGCGAAAGCGGCTCGAAAAGCGACGCGGTGTCGGCCGATATGGCAGCGCGCGTCGCCAGCCTCACCCAGCGCGAACGCCAGGTGATGCAGGGGCTGGTAACGGGGCAATCGAACAAGGCCATCGCCCGGGAATACGACATTAGTCCGCGCACGGTGGAGGTCTACCGGGCGAACGTGATGACCAAGATGCAGGCTGGTAATCTTTCCGAACTGGTACGATTTGCGATCCGGGCCGGCTTCGTCGAAGATTGAGCCAAGTCAATTCGGGGACTGGAAAAGCGTCTATTTTTGTCGGCATGATCGACACCCGAAGCAGCACCACAGGTGAAGCCAGCGTCGGCCTTTCGCCCAGGAAGGCAATGATTTACGTTGTCGATGACGACTACGACGTCCGGACATCGCTGCGATTTCTGCTGGAGACCGAGGGTTTCGAAGTCCGCACTTTCCGTAGCGGAACCGCGCTGCTCGGATCCTCCACCCGCAATCGAGCGGATTGTCTAGTCGTTGACTACAAGATGGCGGAACTCGACGGACTCGAACTGGCCTATCGGCTGCGAAGGCTCGACGTCTCCACCCCGATCATTCTGATCACGGGCTATCCTGACCACGGCATCTCGGCCAAAGCGCATTTGGTCGGCGTGCGCCACGTGCTCTTGAAGCCCAACCTGGACGGCAATCTGGTCGATTGCGTTCGAAACGCCATCAATGCGCCGAACGTGGCGAGCCGGCCCTGAGGCCGAGCGCCCTCCGTAAAACCCCGTAGGGGATCTCCCTTAGGATATCGCCCCAAATATCGGACAGCTAAAATCCCAATTACACCAAGGCCATCCCGCATCGAGGAGATGGCAAAATGCTCACCCAGACGATCACCACCCCGGCAGTCCCGGCAGCCAAGGTTTTCCCCGCCCCGCGCGCCCAGAATGTTCCGGCCGTCGACCAGTTCAGCGTGATCGCGACCTGCGCGGGTGTAATTGCCAGCGAGTTCTCCTACCGCAAGGACGAGGAAATCTACGGCGAGGGCGAGCCTTGCGAATATGTCTATCAGGTGGTCCGCGGCGCGGTGCGCACCTACAAGCTGCTCAACGACGGACGGCGGCAAATCGGCGCGTTCCATCTGCCGGGCGACGTGTTCGGCCTCGATGCCGGTTCGATCCATCGCCTGACGGCCGAAGCGATTGGCGAGACCACGGTTCGCCTCGTGAAGCGGCGCAGCCTGGAAGCTGTCGCCGGGTTGAATGTCCAGGTAGCCCATAACCTCTGGATGATGACCGCAAGCGACCTCCGGCATGCCGAAGACCATATGCTGCTGCTGGGCCGGAAGACCGCGATGGAAAAAGTTGCCACCTTCCTGCTGGAGATGGACCGCCGGCTCGCCAAGGCCGGCATGGTGGCGCTGCCGATGTGCCGCCGCGACATCGGCGACTATCTCGGCTTGACGCTGGAGACCGTTTCGCGGGCGCTTTCACAGCTCAGCGACCAGGGCATTCTCGTGTTTTCCAGCGCCCGTCAAATCGTGCTGCGCAATCGCCAGCGACTGGCGGATCTGGACGCCTGAGAGTAAGCTGGGGCCACGATGCCGGAAGGATGGGAGTGCAGGATGAACAATTATCGCGTCTCCTTCTACAAGTACCTCTGTAATTCCGACGGGCACAGCTTCAAATGCCTGCAGCGCCAGATCGATGTCCAATCGGACGAACCTTCCCAGGCGATAGTGCTCGCAGCGCGGTTGGTCGATAACGAACGGATCAACGCCGATTGCGTCGAGGTCATGCACCTGAGCGGCCATCACGAGTTCGAACATCCCGCGGTCTATTCGCCCGCGCGCAGCAAGCAGGTATGGAACCGCGTCGCGTGACGAATTGATCGCGACGTTGATTGAAGCTCGAGCAGTTGCGAGCCTGCGCGGTCGGCTGCTCGTTGCGCGATGTGATCTCGTGCTGGCGGCTATTTGATCCACGTCAATGCGAAACCGGCGAAACGCAGGGATAGTCGATCTGCATGCCGGACGAGGATGTCCCGCATCACTCGGCGATCTCGCCGTTTTCTCCTAAGACTGCCCCGCCATCGTCGGTCATAGCGACCGCGTTGCGGGGCATTTTATTGATGTCCGTAAATTCGTTTACCGATTGGGTCCCGCTTCCAACTCGCGGACGGCCTTGAAGCCATGCGAAGCCGCCTGCAACGCCTCATCGATATCGGCTGCACGATGCGCCGAGGACAGGAACATATTGTGCTGGGGATGAAAGAATGCGCCGTGACGTAGCGCGGCCGAGCAGAACGCCCTGCCCTTGCGTACCTCCGGATCACCCTCGAACAGCATCAGCGGCATCTGCGGCGGCCCGCTCTGGCGGATCGCGATGCCATGTTCGTTCGCCAGCGCCGCCAGTCCCTCGCGCAATCTCAGGCCGATCGCGCGGATATGTCCTGGCACGTCGGTCTCGCGCGCGATCCGCAACGTCGCCCGCGCCGCCGCCATGGCTACCGTGCCGCACCAGAACGAGCCGGTGACGAATATCTTGGTAGCGGCCTCGCGGAAGCGATCGTTGCCGGTAACGGCGGCCAGCGCGTAACCGTTGGCAATCGCCTTGCTCCAGGCGCACAGGTCCGGACGCACGCCGAGCGCTTCCCAACTCCCCCTGATATCCAGGCGCAGTCCCGCCCGCACTTCATCGACGATCAGAGCGGCGTCAGTCGCATCGCAAGCCGCGCGCGCAGCTACGGCAAATTCTTTCGTCGGCAATTCGAGATCGCGGCCCATGTCGTGGCGGAAAGCCGTCACCAGGATCGCAGCGAGATCCTTGCCCGCGTCCTCGACCGCTGCCCGCAGGCTCTGCACGTCGTTGTATTCGAAGTGCAGGAGATGCGCGCGGTCCTCGGCCGTCACGCCGGCCACGCTCGGCGAGCACCATGGCAGCGCGCCGTGATAGCTACCCTGCGCGACCAGCACCTTGCGGCGTCCGGCGCCTGCACGGGCGATCGTGACGCAGCTCGTCGTCGCATCGCCGCCGTTCTTCTGAAACATCGCCCAATCGGCATGGGGCAGCATCGCCACAAGATCCTCGGCAAGCTCCACCATGACCTCGCCCGGACCGTTAAGGCAGTCCCCCTTGGCAGCCTGCGCCTCAGCCGCCGCCTGAACCTCGGGATGCCGGTGGCCGAGCAGGATCGGTCCCCAACTGCACATGAAGTCGATGTATTCGCGGCCATCGACGTCGCGCACGCGGCACCCCTCCGCGGAGGCGAAGAATTGCGGATAGCCTTCCGGGAGCCGCGCGGCATTCAGATGGCCCCACATGCCGCCCGGCACGACCAGTTTGGCCCTCGCGCGCAACACGGCATCCGCTGTCTGCGTTTCGCTCAACCGCGCTATGTGCTGGGTCATGACGTTCTCGTGATGCATTTCACCAAGTGGAATCCAGCCTCGGTCGCGCGGATGAAGCGGCACGGGCGTCACACGACCATCAAACCATCGCGCATGACAGGCGACAAGGTCCCACGTCCGGCGTGGTCCGCAAATGCGCGGTTCCCAATGCGATCAAACCGATCGGGTGGCTTTTGGCTCGCTAAAGCAATAAAAGACGAGCTCCGTTCTATCATCCCTTACCACATTCGTTTCGGAGCAACGTTGAACGTCCATCGTCCCATTGTTTTCGTCGCGCTCCTTGCATTCGCGTCCTTTGCCCTCGCAAACTCTGCGATGGCGCAAAGCGCGATCGCGGCTAACGTCGCCAAACCGATGTCTCTCCCCGACATCGCCATCGGGTCTGAAAAGGCGCCGGTCACCATCACCGAATATTCGTCGATGAGTTGCCCGCATTGCGCGGCGTTCGGACAAAATGTTTTTCCGATGCTGCGTTCGAGATATATCGACACCGGCAAGGTGCGTTTCGTGTTCCGCGAGTTTCCGCTCGACATCAAGGCCGCCGCAGCCTCGATACTGGCGCGCTGTATCGGCAAGGGCGATGCCGAAAAGTACCTCGCAGCCGTCGAGCTGTTGTTCAAGTTGCAGGACCGCCTGATGACGCAGACCAAGGACACGCTGCTCTATGTCGGCAAGCAGCACGGTATGAGCGAGCAGGAGGTCAAGACCTGCGAGGAAGACCAGGCGCAGTTCGACAAGCTGAGTGCCGATCAGCAATACGCCCATCGGGAATTGAAGGTTACCTCAACGCCGACGTTCTTCCTCAACGGTGTAAAGCTGCAGGGGTCGATGTCGTTCGAGGAGCTGGAGGAACGGATTACGCCGTTGCTCAAGAAATAGCACCGCGCGCCTCGCCGGAAGCCCCTTGTCCGGCGCCGCCGCCTCGCCGATGATGCCCCCAACAAACATACGGGGGTAACGCCATGACCGCGGCTGTACGGGTATTGTTGGCAGCCGCGTGGCTGCTGTCCGGTGTCGTGTCGTCATCGGCGCAAAACTATCCGAGCAGGCCGGTGCGCGTCGTGGTCGGCTTTCCCGCCGGCGGACCGACCGACGTCATCGCCCGCCTCGTCGCGCAGAAGCTTAGCGACAATCTCGGCCAACAGTTTTTCGTCGAGAATATCGGCGGTGCCGGCGGCAACACCGCCGCCGGCCAGGTCGCCCGCATGGCGCCGGACGGCTACACCATCATGGTGGTCAGCACCGGCTTTGTTGTGAACCCCAGCCTCTACGCCAAGGTGCCGTATGATCCGGTCAAGGATTTTGCGCCGGTGACGCTGGTTGCGGTTTCGCCGAATGTCGTGGTGGTCAACCCGCAGCTCGCTGCCAAGACATTGCCCGAACTGGTGCAGCTCATCAGGGACAATCCCGGTAAATACAGCTTTGCGGGGCCCGGGGTCGGATCGACGCCGCATTTGGGCGGCGAACTGTTCCGCCTCGCCTTCAAGCTCGACCTGGTCCACGTCCCCTTCACGGGCGCCGCCCCTGCGATTCAGGCGACGGTCGGGGGACACACGCCGATCGCTTTCACGGCGCTGCCGCCTGCCCTGTCCGCGGTGCAGAGCGGACAGCTGCGCGCGCTCGGCGTGGCCTCGACCGAGCGTGCCGCGGGTCTGCCGGACGTGCCGACCTTTGCCGAACAGGGCGTGAGCGATCAGGAGGCTGACACGCTGACAGGCATTGTCGCGCCGGCCGGAACGCCGAAGGCAATCATCGATCTGCTTCATCGCGAGATCGCCGGGATCGTCGCGCAGCCGGACGTCAAGGAACGCCTCACGACGCTCGGCTTCAAGGCGGTTGCGAATACGCCGGATCAGTTCGGCGCACGGATCAGGCTGGAGATGGAAAAGTGGGGCAAGGTGGTGCGCGATGCAAAGTTGCGGATCGAATAGTGCGTTCAGCACCCACGGTTCGATGACGGCTGTTCCACAGCGGCATCCACGATGTTGACGAAGGTCAGGCCGATACGGTTCTTCTGGATCCAGGCGACCCGGCACTCGTGCACGATCGACGGATCTCTCGCCATCACCAGGCGAAAGTGCTTCGGGACGAAGGCCGGATTGTCGACGTCGATCGCCGCCCCTTCACGTGAAATATTCCGCACCACGCACGGCATGACGGACCCGCCGGATGAAACATAGGCAGGCTCGTCGATCTCCGTTCGCGGATACTTTCGCTTCTCTTCCATCCTGTTCGTCCCGTTCCGGATCGATCCCGGTTAAACCGCAAGGCTAGCGCAAAACCTTAAACAACTCGGCGTGTGCGCCGCAGCGAACAGACCCAACCTGCCGAAACCTCGATCCCAAGCAATCGTCCGCGGAGCCATTGTGCAGAGCGGCACGAAATCCGATCGGTTATCTGCACATGTGCTCCGCGTCGCCATGGGCTTGCCGATTGCGGCGATGGCACGTTAGCTTTTCACCAACGACTGGCACGCGGACGCGACGGACCCACACATGATCTTGAATACAGCGATCGCAAGCTCTGCTGATCTCGCGGGCGACCAGGCGGTGATCGCCCGGGCCGAAGCCATATGTGAGGATGTCGCGAAAGCGTCCGACGATATCGAAGCCGCGCGGCGGCTGCCGCCGGCTCTGCTCGACAAGCTGCACAAGGCGCAATTGTTCCGGCTGTTGCTGCCCCGTTCGACCAACGGGATCGAAACCGATCCCGTCACTTTCTTCCACGTCATCGAAACCATTGCCAAAGCTGACGCTTCCACGGCCTGGTGCCTCAGCCAGGCCGGCGGTTGCGCGATGTCTGCGGCGTATCTGGACCTGCCGGTGGCGCAGGCGATCTTCGGCGATCCGCGCGCGGTGCTGGCATGGGGTCCCGGCCCCAAGGTCCGCGCCGTTGAATGCGAAGGCGGCTACAGGGTGACGGGGGTGTGGTCGTTCGCATCAGGCGGCCGCCATGCGACTTGGCTCGGGGCGCACTGCCCGATCTACGCGGCCGACGGCTCGCCCAAATGCGATGCCAACGGAGCCCCGCTCGAGCGCACCATGCTGGTACGCGCCGAAGACGTTGAGTGGACCGACATCTGGAACACGGTAGGGCTGCGCGGCACGGCCAGCGACCAGTTCGCGCTCAGCGACTTCTTCGTGAGCGCAGACCATTCGATTACCCGCGAGTTCGAGCGCGAATGCCGCGAGCGCGGCCCGCTCTACCGCATGAGCAACCACACCTGCTACCAGGTGGGGTTCGCCGGCGTCGCCTGCGGCATCGCCCGCACCGCGCTCGACAATTTCGTCGAGACGATGCGCAACAAGGTGCCGCGCGGCGCGAGGATGTCGCTGCGCGACAATGCGGTGGTTCAGAGCAACCTTGCCCAAGCAGAAGTCAACCTCCGTGCCGCCCGCGGCTACGTCTTGCAGTCGATGGCCGACACCTGGAAGGATCTTAGCGCCGGCGCGACCATCACGGTCGCGCAGCGCATGAACATCCGCATGGCCTCGACCCACGCCATTCACAAGGCGCGCGAGGCGGTCGACTTTGCCTACAACGCCGCAGGCGCCACCGCGATCTTCGAAAACCATCCGCTGGAGCGGCGATTCCGCGATATCCACACCGTGACCCAGCAACTGCAGGGCCAGCTCCGGCATTTTGAAACGGTCGGTGCCTGGATGATGGGCGTCGATACCGATCTCAGCTTTGTTTAGGAGAAACGACCATGGGACTTGGCGCGCTGCAGCACTACACGATCGAGCCCTCTGATCTCGAGCGCGCCAAGGATTTCTATTGCGACGTCCTTGGGCTGGAGAACGGCGACCGCCCCCCGCTCGATTTTCCCGGCTACTGGCTCTACTCGGGCGGCACAGCCACGGTGCATCTGATGGGCACCCGCAAGCCGCGCGAAGGCATCGTGGTGCGCGGTACCGAGAGGAAGTACGAGGATACCGGTCGGCTTGACCACATCGCCTTTGCGGCGACCGACGTCGAGGGGATGCGCAAGCGCCTGCAGGCGAAAGGCGTCAAATTCCGCGAGAGCATCGTGCCGCGTACCGGCGATACCCAGTTCTTCCTCTACGACCCCGATGGCGTCGGCGTCGAACTGAACTTTCCGAAGACCTGAGGCCCTCCAGGCCCATGCCTGACTTCAAAGGACGGCACCAGCATGGACGCCGGTGCCGTACGTGATGTTGAGGGGCAACACTTGCAACCAAAGACTGAAGTTCCCGACAACGCCGCGAGTCAGCCACGACTATGGCGCCAGTCCGTCAGGGTTTCTTCATCATTGCAATGAGATTGGGGGAGCCGCGCCGCTGCGGCAGAATAGCCGGGTGCCGTGCCTTTCAACCTACCCCAGGGCCTGCGTACCCGGCTATTCGTCCGGCGAGCCAGCTATAGCGTTTTCGAGCGACACGGGTTCGCGTTAAGAAAACGCGTCAAAACGAGAATCTAATCGAGCCCGCGTTCGTGGCTCAGATTGACCATTTCCTGAATGAAGACCGCCTTTTGCTTGTCGTCCAGGCTGGCGAATAGCGGCTCGGCCGCATCCGCCACGTTGCGCTGATCTACAGCGCGGTCGTTGAGAAACTGGGCCTCATTGCGCATCTGCTCGATGATGTCGTCAGGCGGATCGCGCTTGGCGCGCGCAACACGCAGGTTGAGCCGGTCAGCACCGTTATGACCGAGATAGTGCATCGCACTGTTGAACCCCGCCCAATGCTTTTCCTGCTCGGGCGTGAGGTTCAGCTCCTTCTTGATCCGTTCGATATTGGCATCGCTGTTGGCGACGATCTGTTCGGCCGTCAGTTGCGGCGCGCCGGTCTGGGTGAGGACGGGTCGCTGCTGCTGCGGTTGCTGCTGTTGTTGCTGCTTGGCGGTCTTGGTAGCCTTGCTTCCCTTCGCCGGCTTCGACGTGTCACCCTGCTTGGAAGGCTCGCCTTGTTTGGAAGCCTCACCCTGCTTGGCAGTATCCTTTGCCGCCGGCGCCTGTCCGCCCTTGTTGCCCCCGGTCAGCACACCGGTGACTCCGGTCACGACGCCCACGACGCCGCCAATGGCGCCGCCAAGCACGCCGCCGACCGGGCCCGCCGCCTTGTTACCCTCGCGGGCGCCCTTCTCGACACCCTGAACCAGCTGCGCATCCGCAAGCCGCGGCGCGCTGAGAAGCATGATGGCGGCCAACCCCATGGCCACGCACACTTTCCACCGCGTGCGCAGTTTGGACGTTGGGCTAGTCATGATTGGTCTCCGTGGTCGTTAACTAGGACTGATGTCCTCGAATCTGAATCTTATCGTTTTAGCGACGAGCAAGTCTAGCCGCGGTGCTGACCGTTATCGCTGGCGTCGAAATATCAAACCCGTAGACCGGGAACCCCGCGGCGCGACCGCAATCTCCAAACTCTCTCGCGTTCATCATGCCGTGTGCAACGCAATATGCCGCGCAGAGAGGCATTGCAGTATTCCGACCGCTGGAAAATTTGCACGCAACGTTAGTTCTAGAATGTCGCACATGTCATTTCTCGACAGACGTGTTCAATTCTGTTCTGATTGCGCAACCAAATCTCCGCGGGGCAGCCATCCCAAATCGGCGCGATCGCGTGAATGCCAATAAGAATAAGAAGAGGAACAACGAGACGACAACAAGAAGCAAGCAAAGAGGAAACGCCATGTCACGCAAGAAGCTTTCTCGCCGACAATTCGTTGCTGCTACTGCGCTGTCATCTGCGGCGCTCATCACCGCGCCCTATGTGCGTGGCGCCTACGCTGCAGGTAAGCTTTCGATCGGCTTCTGGGACCACTGGGTTCCCGGCGCCAACAAGGCTTCCACCGATCTCGTCAATGCCTGGGCCGAGAAGGAAAAGGTCGAGGTTCAGATCGACTACATCCCGAGCCAGGGCAACAAGAACCTGCTGACCATCGCAGCCGAAGCGCAGGCGAAATCCGGTCACGACATTCTGGCCATGCCGACCTGGTGGCCGCATGCGCAGGCCGAGCTGCTTGAACCCATGAACGACGTCATGGAAGGCCTCATCAAGCAGAACGGTGAACCCAACGGCACGGTGAAATATCTCGGTCAGTCCAAGGGCAAATGGCTTGCGGTGCCGGCGAGCGTCGGCAGCCAGATCAAGGGTCCCTGCTCCCGCATCGACCTGATGAAGCAGCATGCCGGCATCGACGTACAGGCGCTGTATCCCGCCGGTGCCCCACCGAAGGCCGATAGCTGGAATCTGGAGACCTTCCTGAAGGCCGCAGAGGCCTGCCAGAAGGCCGGCGTTCCCTTCGGTATCGGGCTTGGCGAGACTAGCGACAATGTCGATACGGCAGGCGCGATCTTCCAGTCGTTCGGTGCAGCCCTTGTCGATGAGAAGGGCAACCTCACTGTCAAAACTGACGCGGTGCGCCAGGCACTGGAATACTACAAGAAGCTGATCTCCTTCCTGCCGCCGGATGCCGGCGCCTGGGACGACTCCTCCAACAACAAATGGCTGGTCTCCGGCAGGGGCGCCATGATCATGAACCCACCGAGCGCCTGGGCAGTCGCCAAGCGCGACGCACCGCAGGTGGCCGAGCAGTGCTGGACTCATGGCTTCCCGGCCGGACCGAAGGGCCGCTACGCGCCCTACCTCGCCTACTTCTGGGGCACCTGGTCGTTCTCCAAGAACAAGGAAGCGGCCAAGAGCGTGCTCAGGGCGCTTTCACAACCTGATGCGATCGAGAAGATGTGCGTGGCGAGCGGTGGCTATGACCTGCCCTGCTACGAAAAGCTCACTACCCTGAAGGTCTGGCAAGAGGAAGGGCCGCCGAAGGGCACGCTCTACCACTATCCGAACCCGCACAACCACCAGACGCTTTCGATCGCCGCGGCGCCCGCTCCGCCGAAGATCGCACAGCAGATCTATACGCAGGCAACGTTGACCAAGATGTGCCTGCGTTATCACAAGGGCGAAGCGATGGAAAAGGTGCTCGCCTGGGCTGAAGGCGAGTGCGAAGGCTTCATGCGGAGCTGACGGAGGGGACGTCATGGCGGCCCGCTTGATCGCAGGCCGCCATTCCCTATCCGCTGTCAATCATAGGCGCGGCGAAACCTTACAGGGATAAAAACACACCATGGCTGACGTCGCATTGCAGCCGAACCGGGCCGCCGCGCAAGCTGCGCGCAAACGCTCGAGCCTGCACAGTATGATGAAGCGCAAATCGACTGTGGCGTTCCTGATGACGCTGCCGCTGATCCTCCTGATCGCGACCCTTGTGATCTATCCGGCATTCTACGCGCTGCACCTCGCGACGTTGAACAAGTCGATGCAGCGCTTCGTCGGGCTCAGCAATTTCGAATTCCTGTTCAAGCGCGAGACGTTCTGGCTCGTCGTCAAGCAATCCTGCATCTTCGCGATCACGGCCGTCATCTTCAAGGCGCTGCTGGGCTTTATCATTGCGCATTTCGTTCACAACATACCGGCCAAGGGCCAGCGCAAATGGCGCGGCATGCTGCTGGTACCGTGGGTAATCCCCCCGGCGATGAGCACACTGGCGTGGCTGTGGCTGTTTGACCCCTCCTACAGTGCGTTCAACTACACGCTCTCGTTCTTCGGCATCGGGCCGATCCCATGGACCGGCGATGCCATGTGGGCGCGCTTCTCGGTCATTCTCGTCAACATCTGGGTCGGCGCACCGTTCTTCATGATCATGTATCTGGCGGCGCTGAAATCCGTTCCGGAACAACTCTACGAGGCCGCGGCCATCGACGGCGCCAATTGGTGGCAGCGCATCTGGTACGTCACGCTGCCGATGATGCGAAACATTATCGCGATTACGACGCTGTTCTCGCTAATCGTGACCTTCGCCAACTTTGACATCGTGCGCATCCTGACCGCGGGCGGCCCGCTCGATCACACCCATATCTTCGCGACGTGGGCGTTCCGCATCGGGATCGAGGGCAGCGATATACCGCTGGGCGCCAGCGTATCCCTCTTCATGGTGCCGATTCTGGCGGTCGCGGCGATCTTCATCCTGCGCGACGTCAACAAACGCGGGAATGAAGCCTGATGACAACGGTGACCATCGACAAGGCCGCGCCGACCCGCAAGGTCAAATACGGCAGCATGAGCCGCGACCGCGCCTGGGCACTGCGCTGGTCGTATTTCTTCCTGGTGATCTTCGCGATCTTCTTCCTGACGCCGCCGATCTACATGTTCATCACCTCGCTGAAGAGCAGCGCGGAGATTTCGGCGGCAACCAATCCGTGGTGGGTGTTCCACCCAACGCTCGACAACTATGTCGGTCTGCTGACCTCGAACCAGTTTCTGCGCTTCTTCTGGAATTCGGCGATCGTCTCGATCTTCGTCGTCACCATCACCATGCTGATAGCAGTACCCGCTGCCTTTGCGCTGTCGAGGATGCGGTTCTGGGGTTCGGCGACGCTCGCGACCGGCGTGTTCCTGACCTATCTCATTCCCGAGACGCTGCTGTTCATTCCGCTGTTCAAGATGTTCGCGGTGATCGGCGACTGGACCGGCATCCAGCTCATCAACAGATGGTACGTGCTGCTGATCCTCTATCCGACACTTACGGTGCCCTTCTGCACCTGGATCATGATCGGCTACTTCGCCTCAATTCCGAAGGAGCTCGATGAAGCCGCCATTATCGACGGCGCATCCTGGTTCCAGACGCTGACGCGGATATTCATCCCGGTGGCGTTGCCGGGCCTGATCGCAGCGACGATCTTCGCCTTCACAGTCTCCTGGGCGCAATTCCTCTATCCGCTGGTCTTCACTACGTCGACTGACCAGCTCGTGATGCCCGTTGGCATCATCACGACGCTGATCAAGGGCGACGTGTTCAATTGGGGACAGATCATGACCGGCGCCCTGCTCGGCGCCGCGCCCCCGCTCATCATCTACGCATTCCTGATGGACTATTACATTGCCGGCCTGACCGCCGGTGCGACGAAGGGTTGATCTCATGGCTGACGTGACGTTGCGCAAGGTGGTGAAGCGTTATGACGAAGTCGAGGCGGTGCGCGGCATCGACCTCGATATCGCCGACCATGAGTTCGTCGTGCTGGTTGGGCCATCGGGCTGCGGGAAATCAACCACCTTGCGGATGATCGCCGGCCTGGAAGATATCTCCGACGGCGACATCATGATCGGCGGCGACGTCGTCAACGATGTGCCGCCGAAGGACCGCGATATCGCGATGGTGTTTCAGAATTACGCGCTTTACCCGCACATGACGGTCGCGGAGAACATGTCGTTCGGACTTCGGCTGAAACGCTATCCGAAGGCCGAGATCAAGAGTCGCGTCGACGAGGCCGCGCGCATGCTCGACATCGTCGAGCTCGTCGACCGCAAGCCGAAGCAATTGTCGGGCGGCCAGCGCCAGCGCGTCGCGATGGGCCGCGCCATCGTGCGCAACCCGAAAGTTTTTCTGTTCGACGAGCCGCTGTCCAACCTCGACGCCAAGCTGCGCGTGCAGATGCGGATCGAGATCAAGAAGGTGCATCAGAAGGTCCGCACCACGACGGTCTACGTGACCCACGACCAGGTCGAAGCGATGACGCTGGCGGACCGCGTGGTGGTGATGAACCACGGCCGGATCGAGCAGATCGGCACGCCGAACGAACTCTATCACAAGCCGGCGACGAAATTCGTTGCCAGCTTCATCGGCTCGCCGGCAATGAATTTCGTCCCGTGCCGGCTGGAGGATCTCGCCGGCAAGTTGCACGTCCGGTTGACTGACCGCATCGCCTTCCCGCTGCCGCCGGCCCGTGCTGCCCGTTATCAAGGCATTCCGCGCACCGACAAATTGCTGCTGGGGCTGCGCCCCGAGCACATCACCGAGGCGAAGCCGCATCCTGAGCCCGGTGTGGAGGCCTTTGACGCGGTGCTCGACGTCACCGAGCCGATGGGAATGGAGACGCTGATCTATTTTACCCTGGAAGGTTCGCAGGTCTGCGGCCGGGTCAATCCCAATGCCGGCGCGCAGGATGGCGCTCCGCTCCGATTGGCTGTGGACCTCAATAATATGCACCTGCTAAACGAGGTGACCGGCGTCGTCCTTTGACGGCGCATTAGCGAGACCCAAGGGCAGGAAATGGCTACCAACAAGAAGAAAATCTTCATCACGGAATCGATGTCGCAGCAGGGAAGAGCGCTACTTCATGCGCGCGACGACATCGAGATCGTCGAATTTCCCAACATGATTGCGCAGAAGGATTTCGAGGCCAAGCTGAAGGAGCATGCGCCGGTGCACGGTGTCGCCCTCGGCGGCACCCGCTTCGGCGAGCCCGAACTCGAAGCCTCGAAAGACATGCTGGTGGTTACCCGGATCGGCGTCGGCTTTGACGCTGTTGACGTCCCCGCGCTCAGCCGCCGCAAGGTCCCGCTGATGGTGGCCGGCACCGCCAATTCGCCGTCCGTTGCCGAGCATGCGGTATTCATGATGCTGACGCTCGCCAAGCGCGCGACAGAAATGCATTCGCTCGTCAGGGACGACAAATGGGCTGATAGGCTCGGAATGCTGCCCTTTGACCTCTTCGGCAAGACGGTGCTGATCGTCGGCTTCGGGCGCATCGGCACCCGCACCGCCAAGCGGTGCCTCGCGATGGAAATGAACGTGTTGGTTTACGACCCCTACAAGTCCGCCGCCGACATCAAGGCCGCCGGCTGCGAACCGGTCGCCGACCTCGACGCCGCGCTGCCGCGCGCTGACTTCCTCACCATCCATTGTCCGAAAAACCCGGAGACGGTCGGCATGTTCAATGCCGACAGGCTGAAGCGGCTGAAGCCATCAGCCTATCTGATCAACACGGCGCGCGGCGGAATCGTCGACGAGGCCGCGCTGCACGCAGCCCTGGTGTCCGGCAAGCTTGCCGGCGCGGGCCTCGACGTTTTCGAGCAGGAGCCCCCGCCGGCCGGTCAGGCATTGCTCGCCCTGCCGAACGTCATCATGGCGCCGCATGTCGCAGGTGTCACGGTGGAAGCCGTGGACCGGATGAGCGAGCAAACCGCCCGCAACATCCTGAGCGTATTGGACGGCGATCCGGTGCGTCAGAACGTGATCAATCAGGACGTGCTCGGCTGAACCATCGGAGTGAATGGTCCGGCGCGGCCGTTCCATCGGCCCGCCGGCAAGCGAGGTATCTGCATGGCCTTCAAGGAATACGGCAATTTTGATGCGGTCGGCCTCGCCGAACTGGTTCGGAAGAAACAGGTCTCGGCCAAGGAATTGCTCGATGAGGCCATCGCTCGTACCGCGAAGGTTGATCCGCAGATCAACGCTGTTGTCGTCAAGCATTACGACTATGCCGAGCGCCAGGTCGCGCGCGGCCTGCCCGATGGCCCCTTTACGGGCGTACCGTTTCTGCTGAAAGACCTCGACCTCCTGGAGGGCACGCGCACGACCTCCGGCGCCACGGTCCTGAAGGATTTTATGGCCGACCACAGCGGCACGCTCGTGCAGCGCTTCCTCGACACCGGCGTGTCGATCTTCGGCAAGAGCTCGAGCCCCGAATTCGGCCTGATGCCGACGACGGAGTCGCGCCTGCACGGGCCGACCCGGAACCCCTGGAATCTCGAGCATTCTTCCGGCGGGTCATCGGGCGGCGCGGCGGCGGCTGTTGCCGCCCGCATCCTCCCCTTCGCGCATGCCAGCGACGGCGGCGGCTCGATCCGGATCCCCGCCTCCGCGTCCGGCGTGTTCGGCCTGAAGCCGACCCGGGCGCGCAATCCACTCGGTCCCGATCGCGGCGAAGGCTGGGGTGGCTTCGCCTGCGGCCATGTCGTCAGCATCAGCGTGCGCGACAGCGCTGTGATGATGGATGCGATCCACGGCCCGGAGCCGTCGAGCCCCTACATCGCGCCGCCGCCGGAGCGGCCGTTCTCGCAGGAAGTCGGCCGCGACCCCGGCCGGCTGCGCATCGCCTTCACCGATAAGTCGCCGTATGGCGACGCCATCGACCCTGAAATTGCGGCAGCGGTGCGCGAGATCGCAAGCCTGCTGGCGGGGCTCGGCCATCACGTCGAGGAACGCGCGCCGAAGCTTCCCGCCGATCCGGCCGCGACCATAACCACGATCGTCGGCGCCAACACCGCGCTGACGGTGCGGGTGCTCGAGCAGAGGTTCGGTCGAGAGATGACGGACAGGGATCTCGAGATCTTGACGCTCGCGCACTCGCACAACGCAAAGAAGAACACGGCGACCGACTATGTCGCCGCCCAGCTTGCCGCCTTCCAGATATCCCGTTCGCTGGCGACCTTCTTCGAGAGCTGCGACGTCTTCCTGTCTCCGACCTTGTGCGCGCCGCCGCTGCGCATCGGTGAACTCAACACCATGTCGAACGACCTGTCGCACATCGTCCCAATCCTGCGCCGTTATATGCCGGGGACCTCGATATTCAACATGTCAGGACAGCCGGCGATGTCGGTGCCGCTCGCATGGAACAGGGCCGGGTTGCCGCTCGGCATGATGTTCTCGGCCAGATTTGGCGACGAGGCGACCCTGTTCAGGCTGGCCGGCCAGCTCGAACAGGAGCGTCCCTGGAAGACTATGTTACCACCGGTATGCGCCTAATCGCGCCCAAAAAAAGCCACGGATTGACAAAGCCCGGCTTTATTCGGAAGCAAGGCAAGGGCCCGGGGCGGCAACGGTCACTGATTCCGTAACCGGGTTCGATCCGGAGGCTGAATCGTGATGCAAAACGACCCCACCGACAATGCCCTGGCGACCATCGCCAGCATTCTTGACCCGCCGGAAGCCCGTCGCGACCCCGAAAAAGCTGCGGTCGCCGAGCAACGCCCGGCGTCCCCTCCACCGCTCCCCACCACGCCTCCGCCGATCGAGGCTCACGGTTACTCGAAATATGGTCCCGGGCCGATGGCGGCGATCCGTTTCAAATGGACGGTCCGCCTCGAGAATAGCGACTACTATGTCGACGAGACCATCGGAGAGAATTCCGCTCCGATCGTGAGCGGCCCGATGTCGAGGGAAGCCGCGATCCAGATGGTCGACGATCGCGAAAGCGACGCCAGCCGCCGCTTCGAGCTGTTCAAGAGCGAGATGACCGGGCGCGCGACCGCCAACAAGGAAAGCAGCGAAGCGTAGCGGTCCGCTCTCCCTTTGACGGCTATCTCGGCGGCCCCAAGAAGTCCTTCTTGGCGAGATCGACGCCGGCATGGCGCAGGATGTCGTACGCTGTCGTGACATGAAAGAAAAATTGCGGAACGCTGAACGTCAGCAGCAACGACTTTCCGGTAAATTTTCGCTGGGTCCCGTTCTTGAACGTGAAAGCGACTTCCTTGTCGGCTGCGTTCTCGATTCCCTCGCGCGGCAAACCTTGCACGAAATCAACCGTTGCCGATATCCGCGACTTGAGTTCGGCAATGTCAGGCTCCGCGTCTGAAAATGTGTGAGGCGCGCGGCCGGCCAGCAGCGCGCAGGCGACGATCGCATGCCGCTTGGCCTCTCCTGCCTGCTGTTTCAAATTGTACATCGTGGGTGAGAGTCGCATGTTCAGAAGAACGGCGGGCTCGATATTTCGCCCTTCGGCATGGGCCGCGGCCTTGTCGAGGAGACTGGACAGATTTTCGAGATACGGCACGAACACGCCGACGGAAGCCTCGTGGAGCGAGATGGTCACGATTTCATTTTCTCCGGGTGGCACCGCTGGCATATCTGGTCTAAATCGGCGCCATCGCTCCAGAGTGTCATCTAACTTGTCGGCGGAGAAGACCCGATGTTTCGCGTGTTCGTTAGTCTTGCAATAGCTGTCCTGTGGACCGTTGTCGCCCATGCTCAGCAGCCGGCGAATTCCCGCCTCGACGACATCATCAAGCGCGGCACGCTGCGGGTCGGCATGACCGGCGACTATCAACCGTTCACCTATTTCGACAAGGCGACGTCGCAATTCCGCGGCTTCGACGTCGACATGGCGGAAGCGCTTGGCAAGGCGCTCGGCGTCAAGGTCGAGTTCGTTCAGACGACGTGGCCGCAGCTGATGAAGGATTTCGAAGCCGACAATTTCGATATCGCGATGGGCGGCGTCTCGATCACGCTTGACCGGCAGAAAAAGGGAATGTTCTCGACGCCGATCATGCGCGAGGGCAAGACGGCGATCGCCCGCTGCGCCGACCAGGGCAAGTATGAGACGATCGCCGATATCGACAAGGCCGGCACCCGCGTCATCGTCAACCCCGGCGGCACCAATGAGCGCTTCGCCAAGGCCAACAGGAATGCCGAAATCAAGGTGTGGAACGACAATGTCACGATCTTCGACGAGGTCGCCAAGGGCAATGCCGACCTAATGATGACGGACGCTTCCAAGACCCGCTACCAGCAGAAGAAGCACCCCGGCGTGCTCTGCGCGGTGCATCCGGAAAAGCCGTTCGATTTTTCCGAGAAAGCCTATTGGCTGCAGCGCGACATGCCGCTGAAGGCTTTTGTCGACCAGTGGCTGCATATCGCCATCCAGGATGGCAGCTTCAGGAAAATCTACGCCGTCTGGTTCGATTGACCTCTGATACGCCTGTTTCGCAGGAAATTGACCGTCTATCGGGCGCTATCTATTCTGCCCGGATTGAATTTGAACCGAAGCCGCTAGTACACGACATATAGTTTGAAAGTGATCTGGATCACGCTGGGTGAAGCTGCCACTGCGTAATAGCTTTGGCAGCTCGGGTCCCCCGCTCAGGAGGTCGTCATATGAAGAAGTGTCTCGCTATCGCCGCGCTTTTGCTGGCGAGCACCGTCACCGCCGCGCAGGCGCAGTACTCGTTTGAGTATAACGGCCGCACCATTACCATCGATCCCGATCGCGGCACCGTTTCCATTCCCGGCGTCTACGATAATACCGGCAAGAAGACCAAGCGCCCGCGTGGCGAGGAAGGCGACCTTGATCGTCCGACCAGGAAGGTCCCGCAGCAGGCGAAGACCGCTCCGCAGGCCGCACCGGAGACAGCCTCGCCTCCGGCTGCGACGGCACCGGCGGAGCAAGCGGCTGCCCCTGCGTTGGCGCCCGCGCCGGTTGCCCCTGCTCCAACCGCTGCACCGCCCGCACCGTCGAACAATACGGCGGCCGTTGCGCCAACGGACGCCCCTGCGCCTCCAGCGGCAGCGCCCGCTCCTCCGGTACAACAGAATGCCGCTCCGGCAGTCCCGCCCGCACCCGCTCCCGTTGCCGCGCCAGCACCACCGCCGCCGCAACAGAAGCAGGCCGCGGCCCCGCCAGCTTCGGCGCCCGCTACGAATTCACCGCTCGGCGTGTGGTTGACGGAGGAGAAGGAAGGCAAGATCAGAATCGAACAATGCGGCCAGAATCTCTGCGGCTATTCCGTCGACAAGAAGTCGAACCAGAATGGCGAGCAGATCCTGATCAACATGAAGCCCGGCAAGGACAAGTGGAGCGGCCGGATTTTCGACCCGAGCACCGGCAGCACCTATGACTCCACGATCGCGCTGAAGGGCACCGACAGCCTGCGCGTCCAGGGCTGCGCGTTCGGCGGCATGTTCTGCGGCGGGCAGACCTGGACCCGCGTCAACTGATCGCAAGCCGCGGCCTCCCATACGACCAAAAGCCCCGCTGCAATGCGGGGCTTTTTCATTTCGGCACAGCGCGTGATGGCAATCACAGTCGCCAAAGAACCGCTATGAGACGCTGATCGTGTCCAAATTAAAGGGGCACGTCATGGTTAGGTCTCGGAAATCCGTAGTCGCCGTTGCATTGATTGCCGCACTGGGCATAGTGACGCCATCGGCAGCCGCAACCTTCGACGGCGACTGGAATGTGCAGATCACCTCATCGAACGCCGCCTGCAGCAGCGGCGCATCGGTCTCGATCGGAATCAGCAACGGCCAGGTTGCCTCCAACAGCACCGCTGTCACAGCGTCCGGCCGTGTGGCGGAAGCCGGCGCCATCCGCGTCACGCTTGCGAGCGGCATGAAGCGCGCGGTTGGCTCCGGCATGCTCACGGGCACGTCGGGATCGGGCACGTGGCGCGCGGCCATGTGCTCCGGCACCTGGACCGCGCAGCGGATGTGAGGCGACAGGTCCTCAGCCGACTTTCCCGGAATACTCCTCGTCGGTGACATGCTCCATCCAGGTGGAATAGACGCCGTCGAGCGCCTCCTGCATCGCGATGTGAGTCATGCTGTTTTGCGGTGAAGCGCCGTGCCAGTGCTTCTCGTTCGGCGGTATCCAGACGACATCACCGGGACGGATCTCCCTGATCGGACCACCCTTGGCCTGTACCCGGCCCACGCCGGAGAGGACGTAGAGCGTCTGGCCAAGCGGGTGGGTGTGCCAGGCGGTGCGCGCACCAGGCTCGAAGGAAACTCGCGAGCAGTTCAGACGCGCCGGCGCGGGAGCCATGTTGATCGGATCCTGCAGCACCGTGCCGGTGAAATTCTCAGACGGCGCCCGACGGGTCGGCCGGCTGCCCGCGAGATGAATATCCATGAAGTTATCTCCCTTCTTCGAACTTATTTCTTCGTCGCCGCGTAGCGCGCCTTGGTCTCGGCGTTCATCGGATAGAGGCCGGGCAACGCCGCACCGTTGTTCACCTCGTTGACGATCCAGGCTTCCATCCGCTCCTGCTCCGGCCCTTCAGCCAGTACATGGTCGAGAAGCGCCTGCGGGATCAGCACCGCGCCATCCTGGTCGGCGACGACGATGTCGTTGGGAAATACCGCAACCCCGCCGCAGCCGATCGGCTCGCCCCAGCCGACGAATGTCAGCCCCGCGACCGACGGTGGCGCCGCGAAGCCATCGCACCAGACGGGCAGATTGGTACCGAGCACGCCTTCGACGTCGCGCACCACGCCATCGGTGATCAGTGCCGCAACGCCGCGCTTGACCATGCGCGCGCAGAGAATGTCGCCGAAGATGCCGGCATCGGCGACGCCCATAGCGTCGACCACGGCGATGCAGCCCTTCGGCATCGCTTCAATCGCGGTGCGGGTCGAAATCGGCGACGACCAGGATTCCGGCGTGGCCAAATCCTCGCGCGCGGGAACGAAGCGCAGCGTGAAGGCCGGCCCGACCAGCCGCGGCTGTCCCGGCCGTAGCGGCTTGGTGCCGCGCATCCAGACGTTTCGCAGGCCCTTCTTCAGCAGCACAGTGGTGATGGTGGCGGTGGACACGCCGGACAGGGTTGCGAGGGCTTCGGGGGACAGGGACATCTGGAATGCAGGCTCCGGAGGATGGATGAAAGGTAGCGCATCTTGCGAAGCGCTGATGTCACGTCAAGGGCTCGCGGAAAGAAGCGCGATCATAACATCTTATCGTCGGCATGCAGATTAATTTATTGAACTTACTGGCTGATTTCGTGCGAAGCGAATTCCACTCGCGCCCAAAACACGCTACAGGTTGAGTGAGCACGAGAGCTGCGAGACAGTTTAGAGGCCATGGCCGCGACGCTTCCCCCGCCCCGCCTTTTGCCGAGTGGCGACAGCGCCATCACGGTGGAATTCAGCCGCAACATCGATGATGCCGCCAACCGGCGGGTGTTGGCGCTCGACCGTGCCATGGCCGCCGAGCCGATCGCGGGCGTCACCGAGACGGTGCCGACCTATCGCTCGCTGCTGGTGCATTACGATCCCGAGCAGATCGATTTCGACCAGCTTGGCGAAAAGATCCTCGGCTTTGCGCAGCGGCCGGTGCCGGCCTCGACAAAGACCCGGCGCTGGCGCATTCCGGTCGTCTACGGCGGCGAGCACGGCATCGACCTCGAGGATGTCGCCAAGACCCTCAACACCACGCCCGACGAGATCGTGGCGCGGCACGTCGCTGGCGACTACCGGGTCGCCATGATCGGCTTTACGCCCGGCTGGTCCTATCTCAGCGGGCTTGCAGATAGCCTGCACATGCCGCGGCGGCAGAATCCGCGCCTGCTGACGCCGGCCGGCACCATCTCGATCGGCGGGGTACAGACCGGCGTGCAGTGCCTCGCCGGCCCGAGCGGCTGGCACCTGCTGGGGCGGACGGCGGTCCGCACCTACCAGCTTCATCGCGATCCGATTTTCCTGCTTGAGCCCGGCGACAACGTCACCTTTGCAGCGGTCGATGCCAAGACGTTCGCCGAGCAGGATCGCGCGGCCGAAGCCGGCGAATTCATTGCCGAGCAGATCGCCTCATGAGCAAGCTCGTCATTGCCGCGATCGGCCCGGCCAGTTCGGTACAGGACGGCGGACGCCCCGGCGCCCAACGCTATGGCCTGGTGCCGAGCGGCGCGATGGATCGGCTGGCGCTGGCAGCCGCGAATACGCTGGTCGGCAATGAGCCGTTCACGGCGGCCATCGAAGTCGGTCCGTTCGATGCAAAATTTACCGCGCGCGGCGGCGCCGTGCGCGTTACCTTGGCTGGAGCCCCGCGCAATGCCGATATCGCCGGTCGCGCGATGGCGCCGGATACCTCCGCGACGCTTGCCGATGGCGAGACACTGACGCTCGGCTTCGCCCGCGGCGGCTCGTTCAGCTATCTCGCGATCGAAGGCGGCATTGCCGGCGAGCCGATGTTCGGCAGCCTCGCGGTCAACGCCCGCGCCGGCCTCGGCAGCCCCTATCCGCGTCCGCTGCAGGCTGGCGACGAATTGCAGACGAAACCGGCAAGCGGCGCGCCGGAACGGCGGATTGAATTGCCCGCGGCAACCGACGCGCCGATCCGCATGGTCTGGGGACCGCAGGACGACGAATTCGCCGACGAGACCAAAAAACTGTTTCTCGACAGCGAATGGAAGATATCGGCGACCAGCGACCGCATGGGCTACCGGCTCGAAGGGCCCGAGCTCAAGCATCTCCACGGCCACAACATCGTTTCCGATGGCACCGTCAACGGCAGCCTGCAGGTGCCCGGCAATGGCCAGCCGATCGTGCTGATGCGCGACCGCGGCACCAGCGGCGGCTATCCGAAGATCGCAACCGTGATTTCGGCCGACTTCGGGC